>CAZHXL010000342.1:0-4099 GCA_964536575.1 uncultured Clostridia bacterium
ACGCTGACAACATGCTAACTGTCACTTCTGTAAACGGCCCCTGTAAATATACCTGTACAGGAAATTGGCCTATGAACATCTGAAAAGCTTTGTGATTGGTGGTTGGCATTCAGGCCAGGCCTTAATCACATAGGCCAATTTCTTGATGTATGAATCACATGGAGAATATGGATAGTTGTACTTGTTGCCTTATAGACAAGAATATAAGGCAACTCAGAAACAACCCATTCACGGGTGTTATAAATCCTTCCAACTCGTCCCATATTTGGATATTCTATGAGTGCATCAGAAGCACTCATAATATGTTCAGCAACGTCTGTGGCGGCTTTGAAGTTGTCTTTTGCAATATACGCCCTGATTGTCTGTAGATCAGCAACTGCACGGCGTGACCATATTAACTGCATTTGGGGGCGTCCTTCTCGTTATCTGTACCCCAGCTTTGCAGCCATTCTTTTACTTTGCCGTGCGAAACTACCTGACCTTCTTCGACATCCTTGATGCCTTCCTCTATTGCTTTGATTTGCCATTCGTGAAGGTGTAAATATTCTTCTATAGCTTGTGAGGCAATGTAGGATTTTGAACGGTCGGTTGATTGGGCTAAAGACTCTAAGCGTTTGGCCGTATCCTTAGAGACTCTTACAGAAATAAGCATTGATTCAGCCATATGTGTTTCTTATATCCTTTCATCTAATTGATAGTATTGTATACAACCACATACATTAGCACAATAAATATTTTTCCTATTCCTATATAAGTGCAAAACCAAAAACTGTATAGTCTCAAAAACGCCTATTTTCAATAAGCTAGCTTCTATTCTTATAAAGCCGTCCGCACAGGTAGAAAGTTTTTAACTTCTTAATTTTTAACTAAATTACATCGATAAAACTTCAAACCATTTTTAGAGTTGTACTCTAAAAAACCTAATTTATTTAAAATATTTATAGATCGAGAGTTATGGTCTAACACATTGGTCATAAGTTCATCTAACATCAATGTATTAAAAGCAAAACTTACTAACTGACAAACTGCTGTAGTACCGTATCCCTTGCCCCAATAAGACTGTCCTAGCCAATAAAAAAATTTTCCTAGCTTATTGCCATCTTTTTTATTTTTTATACTTATAGAAATAACACCAATAAACCCTATTTCTTTATGAGTAATAGCAAAAGAATAGGTTTTAGGATCGGTTATCATACTATTTATCAACAACATAGCTTCATCTTGATTGGTCAAAATAGGAAGCTGGGTCAACTCCATTATTTCTGGGGTAGCGTCTTTGTAGAGAGTTTGAGCATACTTTGGTAAAAGTGGTTCAAGTGTTATAGGAGAAGAGGTTAGTTTTTCTTTGATAAGTTTGTAGTTAGTTAAAGCCTTGATTCTTGAGGTTTTACCGTAAGTTTTGTTTGTAATGCTAGTCCAGTTTTTGAGCTTTTCTCTAAACTCTTTAGCTATAGGGATTTCTTCTATTGATAAAGCATTGTTTATCAAACTAGAAGCCATTTCTATGTCTCCTAGTGATAAGTAACAAAGTCCTAAGTTAAATTCTGTATTAGCATCATTTCCAGATAGTCTTTGTGAATGTTGGTAGTAGGTTATTGCGTCCTTGTGAAAACCCATATTGCCAAACAATGTGGCAATATGAAACGCAGGGTTATTTTCTGGGTTTGTATTAAAATGACTATCCCAAGTCTTTTCAAGGATTTCTCGGAAACCTTGTTTTTCAGCTAATGATTGTTCAGGTAAAAGATCGTTTAGTGTTTCGTAGTAAGTATATAAAACCCTAACATCCCATTTACTTATTCTTAAATAAGAAATAATTTGTGTTAAAGTTGGGGTTTGTCGCTGATTTTCCAAACCTGTTTTGAAAATAAAAAAATCATCAGGGCTGAAATTTACAATATGGTTATTAAAAGCATGTTTAGTACGACTATAATAACTATTTTTTTCACTAAATAAAAAACCTAAAACATCAATGCTTTTAGTTTTATAAGGGGTTTGTAAGACTTCTTTGCCTGTTTTTAGTACAAATTCGCTTATTGCATGATAATTTACATCAAAAGCAAAACACCCACCAAAAATACCCAGTTTCGGATATTTATTTGTAATAATATTATCAATATGATGATGGCCTTTATCTCCTGATAAAAATAAATATTTGTTATTTGTAAACCGTTTTAGCCTTTCTAGTACTGTGAAAACCCAGGTAGGAAATAAAAATACACCACTTTTATTATAACTTTTATATGTATTTAAAATATCATTCCATATATCATTTTTATAATGGTTAGGTGAACAATTTTGGTAAATATAATCAAACTTTATATCTTTAGGGTGAAACAACTTAAAATCAACTTTACTATCAATATTTAGAGAGACTAATTGCTCATATAATTCTCCATTTTTTATTTCAAAAACATCTTGTGGTGTACAATCAAAAAGGTAGTTAGCAATAAAAATTACTGGGTTAAGAATACTGTTTTTATCAATAATCTTTTTAGATACACTTAATTGTAACTCTTCATCAATGCTAGCATTAAAACAAGCAAAATCTAGCAACCCTCGGTCAATATAGGGTTTTAATTGTTCGTGGGATTGCCAATAACTAATATTTGTTGGTGAAGAATCTGTCATTACATAACAAATATTTTGATTAAGATGCTGGTAATACCCGTAGTCTGATAAAAAGCTTTTCAAAAACAGATAACCAAACTGACCTGCTCCTGCTCCAAGTTCAACTATGTAAATTCTTTGATTAGGTTCTAACAGTTGATGAAAGTAACAATCGTCTAAATAAGCTAATGTAACTTGGGCATAAGCATTTGCAATAAAAGGGTTAGAGGTAATGTAATTAGGTACAAGGCTGTTCTTCCATACCTCACCACCTTGAGCAAAAAAGTCTTGTTGTATTTGCCAAATTTCTGATTGTGAGAGGGAAACAAACCTTTTTTCACTCTCAGTTGTTTTTACACTAGACAAGAGATTTTACTCCTTTTTATTAACATAAGCCCCATACCAACCTAAAGTTTCTCTGTCTTTACCACTAGGATCGCCAAAAAGTAACAAATTAGTTTGACCATAACGAGGAAATGAAACACTAAACACGTTTAACGCTATGCTGTTGAATTTAAGTAAGTAAGTCGTATCATTGGTTACAGTAAATTCAATTCCTTTAATAGTTAGTTTGATAAATCCTTGAATATCAAATTCTTTCTTTCCACCATTAGCACCAGGAAGTTTTATTCCAACAAATACCTTTTGATCCTTAGAGTTAGCACCCCAGACTGCTAGTACTTTGGCTGCTAGGTCTGTTTTAGCAGCAAGTGCCCCTAAACTACCTAGGTTTAAGCCAAACTCTAATCCAAACCAAGGATAAGTTAATGTATCTTGAGCTAGAGGAGCATCAATTGAAATATAGCCCAAATCCGCAGGCATAGATTTTTCATTTACTTGAACCATTTGATTAAGTTTCAAAGGAAAATGGCTATACAAGCTATTTGAGCGGGCTAGGCTATTTGATATATCAAAAATTATTTGGCTTATATTGAAATTAAAGCTGCTGTCACTGGTTTTTTCAGGATTGAATGACATATCTATTGCTAGATTGGAAAAGTTCAATCCCCCTTGGCTTATTTCTTGTCCTTGTTGATTGTAAGCTGACCCAAAAGAAAATAGATCAAACCCTGGTAGATTATAAAAATTCAAATTACCCCAAAATAAAAAACGAGTCTCAACTCTTGCTCCTGCTTGCAACCCAGTTGGTGGAACTAGTGTAGTAAATTGAGCTTTGGTAATCTCTATTTCTTTTAAGACTCGGCTATTTAGTTGATAAACATTATCGTCTTGGCTAGTGAATAAGTAGGACTCTGCGCCATTATGTTTTTGGTAACTACCATCAAGTATTATAGTTGTGTCACTTTGACCATTTTTTGATAGCACTGGATCACCAAATAACTTGTTGATTATTAAGGCTATTTGACTAGAAAAACTAACAATTGTTGAGTTACTAAATCTTATTTTGAGAGAGTTTACCTTAAAGGCATAATCATTTTGAAAAGAGTGCAAAGAATTACTGCTTTCATAATAAATTAGCGCGAATAAT
>CAZHXL010000342.1:4109-4429 GCA_964536575.1 uncultured Clostridia bacterium
TTTGTTGTTTTCATAGTTGATAGGGCTAAGATTAATACCTAGGTGATGAGCATAGAAGCTACTAGGATTAATTCCTGCTGCTAGTCCTTCTATTTGAGGAGGCAATTCTGTTAAAGGAACAAAACAACGCAAAGCTAATATTCCATTCCAGCCTTTATTAGAAACCACTTCATTAGCAAAATATTGAAAATCTGGTTCTGTTTTACTTTTCTCTTGGGCATCAGCAATAAGCTTTTGCAAACGCTGTTGGGTTTTAGTAGGAGAGCTATTAAACTTTTCAGCCAAAGCCCAAGAATTAAGGTTATTAGCTAGTTCTGCAA
>CAZHXL010000342.1:4439-5415 GCA_964536575.1 uncultured Clostridia bacterium
ATGGAATTTGAAAATTAGTATTGTGCCTCGCTCGCTCCACATATAGGGAGAAAGATCAAAATCCCAATCACTAATAGTTAATCTTGCTGATGCACCATACTGTAGCAAAACTCCTTGATATTGCTGATATTCTTCTGTTAAGAGCAAGCTTTTTAGATCTTTTTGGTAATCATCAATATTGGTGTATAGCTTATTTTGTAAGGGTTTGAGCTTGCTAATAATAGTATCAAGTAGTTGAGCTTGAGCTTTAAGGTCAGCAAAAGATTGATCTGTCAACTTGTAATTAATCGAACAAGTTTCTAAAAATAGATTTGGATCAGAAATCACTAAAAATAAGCGGTTTGTCTGAAGTGCTGCTTTCAATGGGTTTTCAACATTAGCAAGTTGAAATGCTTGATCTCCAAGTTGGGCTAAGTTTAGGGTAAGCAAATGACGTAAGCTGTTATCAAAGGTAGCTAAAAAACCTTGTGGTGTAATACCTTTTCTTACTGCTGATTTATCTACAGGAGTTTGAGCTAAAGTACTGCTAAGTGAATAAATAATTCTATGGCGTGTTGGATTGATAGCTTTTAGCTCTAATTCACGGTAGTGAGTTAGAGAACTAGACTTAACTCCAATATAGGGAAACATTGGAAAACTAACAGAGCTTCCACTAAGAATTGAAGTTGTTGGCAAAGCCCCAGAAGGTACTTCTAAATAGTTGAGAAGATTAGCATTAATATCATCAGCTTGGTAAAGGACAGATGTATCTGGTTGTGCATAATAATCAATTTGTCCGTTGTTTGGTGGTAAAACATATGCCCAAGATGTTCTAGCTAAAGATGTTAGCTCAACAAACTCAGTTAAGTCATTACTAGGGTTTACTTTATAGCCAGAAGCATAAGCCCGTTGATCTGGTAAAAATTCAATTACATTGTTAGACGTATCTTTTGACCCTAAATACTCTATTCCAGAAGTTCCACATATTAAACGAATT
>CAZHXL010000343.1:0-5353 GCA_964536575.1 uncultured Clostridia bacterium
GATATTCTTCTATCTCTTGGACTATAGGCAATTTAATATGAAAACCTACTCCTAACCCGTATTTCTCACAAGTTGAAAGAAAGAAGCTCCTTAATGTAGTATAAGTATTTGCAAAATAACAGATTATAGGAACAAAAAGGAGCAAGGGTATGACAATAGAGTTTACAGGGAAAAGATATGAGTTTCAAGAGAATGGAAAAAGAAAAGTAGTAGGGGAATTTGATGGAGCAACAATAACAAGCAATGCAGGAGTATTGCTATTAAGGGAATTAGAAGAAAAAAGCCAAGTACTGAAAGAATTTGCTGAATGTTTTACAGATTATAGGAATGTAGAGCAGATAGAACACACAGTAGAAGAGTTGGTAAAACAAAGAACATATGGAATAGTACTAGGATATGAAGATCTAATCGATCATGATGAGTTAAGGTTAGAGCCACTGTTAGCGGTAGTAGTAGGAAAAATAGACCCAACAGTAATGGATAGAAAACAACTCCAAGATCAAGGAAAGGCATTGGCAGGAAAGTCAACATTAAATAGATTGGAACTCAGAAGCGATGACCCCAAGAAAGACGGTAGATATAAAAAGATAGCAGCAAATACACAAGCAATAGATAAATTAATGGTAGAACACTTTATCAAAGCACACAATCAAGCACCTAAAGAGGTAATATTAGATTTAGACACGACAGAAAATAAAATACATGGAAATCAGGAGGGCAGATTTTATCATGGATATTATGGAGGCTATTGTTATTTACCACTGTATATATTCTGCGGGGATTTTCTACTATGTGCCAGACTAAGGCAAGCAAAGGAGGATGCAAGTGCAGGATGCCTAGATGAAGTCAAAAGGATAGTTCAACAGATAAGAGAGTTTTGGCCAGAAATGAAAATAACATTAAGGGCAGATTCTGCTTTTTGTAGAGATGAAATAATGGATTGGTGCGAGCAACAAAAAATAAAAGTGGATTACTTGTTTGGATTAGCCAAAAATTCACGCCTAACTCAGGAAATAACTTTAGAGATGCAACAAGCTAAAACAGAGTTTGAACTCACCAAAAAAACGGCAAGAATTTTCAAAGATTTTACCTACCAAACCCTTGATAGCTGGACAGTTGAGCGTCGCGTAGTTGCAAAAGCTCAACATTTGGAAAAAGGCTCTAACCCACGTTTTATTGTTACTTCTCTATCTAAAGAAGGTTTTGAGGCTAAATCTCTTTATCAAGATGTTTATTGTCAAAGAGGTGATATGGAAAATAGGATTAAAGAGCAGAAATTAGACCTTCATTCTGATCGCACATCCACTGAAATGCTCAAATCTAATCAACTTAGGCTTTATTTTTCCTCTATGGCTTATATTGTTCTCAATGATTTGCGTCGTTTGGGTCTTAAAGATACTCTTTTATCTTCTGCTCAATGTTCTACCATCCGCCTTAAACTTCTTAAATTTACTGCTAAAGTTAAACTTTCCTTATCTCGTATTTCTGTTAGTTTTACTTCTTCTTATCTTTTTCAATCTATTTTTCACACTGTTTATTGCAATTTACTTCTTCTTAAGCCTCTTGGTGGTTAAGTAACTTTTTATTTGCTCATGTTTCTTTTTTATCTACTTTTTTATTTGCTCTTTTGGCACTTTTAGCCCTAGCTTGCTTAATTTTCGTTAATCTCTTATATTTCCCTGCTTTTGATCCCTATTTTCTTGATTTTTATACTGACCAACTTTTTCTAACCTTATTTTTATTTGATTTTGTTTCAGATTTTTCTACTTCTAGCTTTTTGATTCGTTTTTCTTCTTAAAAAACTAGTTTGTGAGAAATAGGGGCTAGCTCTAAGTCTAGCTGTGAAGTGATTGAAGGGGCTGAAGTTGCTGAAGTTGCTGAAGCTGCTGAAGCTGCTGAAGTGACTGAAGGTGTTTGAGCTAAAACACTTACCCCTATTAGCATTAAGATAGTCATTACTGACATGGACAAAAACAAAATCTGAGCTTTCTTTAACATCTTTCTCTATCTCCTTAACTACTGATTAATATAGATTTCACTGCATTAACTGCATATTGTGTACTGCAATTGCACATTGCATTGATTGTATTGATTACACTGATTACATTGCATAATGAGTTTTGACTTGCATTTTCCACACAGAAAAAAGACTATCCCTAAGAGTGCCAACCTAGCACCGCATTACATTAAAATAGAAATTTTGAAGTTTTTACACTTTAAGCTTTGGACTTAAGTTTAAGTTTAAGTTTAAGTTTTAAGTTAATTTAAGTTAATCAAATTAATGATTAACTATCAGTGATCAGTGCCTAGTCATTGTCTACGAGTAACTACCTATGAACTAAAGGAAAATATCTCCTATCATCAATAGTACCAAAACACTGCAATTGATAGCTTTTTACTACTCGTGCTAGTTCTTGAACCCAAACACCTTTTTGGCAATAAGCTACTTGCCAAAAACCATCTATATATTCAGCTTGAAAGACTTTGCTCCCAGACTTAGGGTCGTCCTGGTGTCTAGCTAAATCAAGATAAACATCTATGACTGTGCTTGTTTTGGTCACTAATAAACAGTCCTTGTGATAAGCGGCTGTTCTTAGCCCACGCTCTTTTCTATAAAGGAATAGCTGCTGAATAAGCCTCAACAACGCTACTTGAAACTCAAAGGATGTGGCTTTTAATACTTCTATTGGGTCAATTACGTCAAAATGTAAATTAACCGTTGCTACTTCATCATCATATTTATCTTCCATTGTTGGAAAATAACTCCTTACCAGTGGTTCTCTACTTATATTTGGTTCTAACATTTACTACCCTCCCTTCTTTTAATTTACGGTTATTAGTCCTTAATCAAGATTTAAGTTTAAGTTTATAAAGTTTATAAAGCTATAACGACATTAAAATAAATCATTTAATGATTTAATCTTATAATCTTATGGTTTAATAATTTAGTAATTTAGTAACCTAGTAATTTAGTAATTCAGTAATTTAGCTAACCGTTTCCTCTTGATTAGTTATTTGGTCTGATTTAGCTATTTCTTCTGATTTAGTTGTTTGGTCTGATTTAGCCAGCTTAAAATTAAAATCGTAATAACTAGCCAGTGTTATCTTATCACCTATTGTCAGTAGAGCTTCGCTTACTCTCTTACCATTAACAACAACTCCATTAAGCGAACGTAAATCAAAAATCACTGCTCTATTGTCCAAGTGTATAAGCAAAATAGCATGTAGTCTGGAAATATGATGGTCTGTTATTACCAAATCATTGCTAGTATCTCTACCAATATAATTCTGTCCATAGTTTAGTTGGTAAGTTATTGGTTGCTCTTTAATATCATTACTACCACTCTCTAACACATAGGGAGAGAGCAATTTTGTTGATGAGGGGTTTTCAAGCTCATCTAACTTGCTTGGCTCATTTAGCTCGTTTAACAAAACATCCTTTACAAACCAATTATCAAGTAAAGTGGTTTGTTCCCCTCTACTAGCTTTAACACTCTGAGCAATTGCTTTTATCTGACCTAGTTTCACTGGCTCGTTTTCATAACAACTAAAATTTTCTCTCATTCACAAACCTCATAAATGTTAATATTGTTGTGTTACTGTTGTTGATATGGTTGATGTGATTTTCCTTCTATTACTAGCCAGCAAGAAGGGCTGCTTATAATAGCTAGACCAATCAAGTACCTACCTGTGTTAATGTCTAGGTGAATATGTTTAACCGTAACAATTGCTCTGACTTTGCACCCTTGATTAGTGATTTCTATTTCTTCTCCTATTTCTAATGGGAAGCTAGAGCTTATTAGCAATCCTTGAGCCGATACATTTAATGTCTCTACTTCTTTTCTACAGCTAATATGATTGAAGGGTCTGCGCACAAACAGAGTGGTTTTTAGTAGTACTCTTTTGTATCTTCTATTATTTGCGGTATTTGTATGCTCTGTATGCTCTGTGTGATTTATGTGATTTACAGCACTAATACTATTAATACCATTAATCTGATTTATAATATTAATCTGGTCTGTAAGCATTGTTAATGCGAATTAAGAGTTGAAAATTCCCAGTTTTCCTTGAAAGATAATCGGATGAAAAAATTCGAGAAATCGACAAGGAGAAAAAAAACTTGTTTATTGGCTGTTGTTGCTTTGTCTAAAAATAACCCTATTATATAGATAATATATGGGTAACGATAATGAATATCTCTTGTTGTCATTATCATTTTTAATAATCCTGCTAATTTATTAAATATAGATGAATTAGGGTGAAAGTTGTGTATTTTTCTCTTGTCTTATTATTATTTTTGATAATGACATTTCTTAGGCCATAAAAATATTCACAGATTGATAATAAAGGCTTTACTGCTAGTGAGTATTTCAGGAAATTAGACAAAATCTCTCAATAATAGACAAAATCTTTCAATAATACCTATATCTCTTTAATTATCAATAGATTAACTATCTAACAAATAGCAGTAGTGGTTAAATTTATTATTCTTATGCTATTTTCATTATGTAAAATAATTAGTATTTTTCTATAAAGCTTATAAATTCTATAAAGTTTCTGGTAGTGTGATATAAAATAAGAGTATATTTATTGATGATATTTTATTGAAGTATTATTAAATTACCTGTAACTTATTGTAAACATTAGTTAATATAAGTAATAATAAGTATATAGAGAATTTTGGTCATTGTAGTGCCAAAATTGGGACTACCATTAATTAGCTTATGTTTCATATACCTAAAGGCTATTTTTTGCTATTTCTAGAAATGTTGTCTCAAAAATGGCACTTAAGTTTTTATCAAGTTAATTATTTGTATATGCAGTAGTTATAGACAAACCTAAATGATTTTCTGCAAATGTTGTCCCAGTTTTGGCACCACTTTTTCATAAAATCAGCTAAATTTTAATCTTATTGATTTAGTTGATTTTATAGATAATGAGAAAAGTAAAGCATGATAAAACTCATAGTCCCAAAAACGGCACTACCTATAGGTTATTATAATAATTAATAGTTATAGCCCTAACAGTTTGTTGAGTAGAGGTAAATTTACTATTATTATGCTATTTTATTAGGGTACTATGTTTATATATAACAGATATACAAAAGGTATACAAAGAGCTTTGATGTTTTTCCTTAAAGTTTATCTGGATCAATACCCATTGCTAACAGCTTAGCATTAAGAGTAGCTAGTTTTTCTGCCAAAGTTTCCTTTTCTGCCCGCTCCTGTTCCTTTTGTGTTCGTTCTTGCTCTTTTTCTTGGTCTGATTTCTCTAATTTACCAGCTAATGCTTCCTTTTCTTGAGCTTCTTTCTCTAAGGGAGTAGGAATAAGATTACCTTCTTGGTCAAACCA
>CAZHXL010000344.1:0-533 GCA_964536575.1 uncultured Clostridia bacterium
CATTGAACGGAGTGTTTTTATAAATCTTAATCCATTGAACGGAGTGTTTTTATGAAACGCTTGGCTATTTTTTGTAGTGTCATCATATTTGTTTTTGCATTCTTTGCTACAACCTATGCCCAGACCCAAGGCCAAAGAAAGAGCCTAACTGTTGATGCCAGAACGGGACAGGACTTAACCATTAGTCCAGCGAAAAACCGTATTACCGACCCAGGTTATAGCTATGATGCTGCTGGCAACTTGATTGCCCAACCTGGAGCAACTTTTACCTATGATGCTGAAAACAGATTAATTACAGCTACAGTTAATGGTGTAACCACGCGTTACTTTTATGATGGTTTGGGCCAACGGGTTAAAAAAGTTGTCAATGGAGTAACAACCCTTTTCATCTACAACATTGAAGGACAACTTATTGCTGAGCATCAAGCCGACCCCACACCAGTAGCACCAACCAAAGAATATGTTTATGGTAGTAGTGGTTTATTAGCTGTGATTGAACCTGACAACCCCAATACTAGCCAGACCATAAAATA
>CAZHXL010000344.1:543-5280 GCA_964536575.1 uncultured Clostridia bacterium
CTGATCATTTGAATACTACCAGAGTTACTACTGATACAAACGGCAACGTCATTAGCCGACACGACTATAAGCCTTTTGGTGAGGAAATAATGTCTGATGTTGGTAATAGACTGGCAATAGCTGGTTATGATGGTGTTGATGGTATACGCCAGAAACACACCTCTTATGAAAGGGATGACGAAACCGGCTTGGATTTTGCCAAAGCAAGATACTATTCAAGCTTGTTAGGACGCTTTACCAGCGCAGATCCAATCAATATAAATCAGTACCGTATCACCAACCCGCAAGCTTGGAATAAGTATAGTTACGTTACCAATACGCCACTAAAATTTACAGATCCTACAGGTAGAATCATCCGTTTTAGAAATGAAGCTGATGCTAAAAAAGGTTTAGCTGCTTTTCAAGCAGGGGTTTCACCAGAACAACGCAACGCTATAAATATTGATAAAGATAAACAAGGCAATTTTATTTTGAAGGTTGATGCGAAAGCGGCCAAAGAAGCAGGAGACAGTAGCTTACTTGGCAGACTCTTCAAAGCCGCCGATACACCAAGAATAGCTGTAGTCGATTTTTTGAAAAAAGATAGTAAATTTGAAATTATCCGGCTTGGCATTGCCAGCAATAAAATAACCGCAACTTTTGATGAGGCAAACAAAGTAAGTGAAAACAAAACAGGATTTTCAGGACTTACTTTGTTTGAGTTTGGTGACTTTAAGAACAAAGACCAACGGCTATTTAATGCGGCTGGTGCTAACTCTGCCGAAAGTGGAGTAACCAGAATACTTATAAATACCGATTCAAAAGATTTTACTTTGACCCAATCAATCTATGCCGAAA
This sequence comes from uncultured Clostridia bacterium, assembly GCA_964536575.1. GTDB lineage: Bacteria > Acidobacteriota > Blastocatellia > Chloracidobacteriales > JADJPF01 > JADJPF01. The sequence continues at coordinate 1,381 of CAZHXL010000344.1, forward strand.
CCTTATCCCACTTTCAGACCTTTGCGGAAACTGGCGATTCACGCAAAGCCATACACCCACGAGTTGATCAGGATGAAGAATCAGTGGTCAATGAAGCTGGAAAAAATGAAAACCTCAAAGGTAAAAAATGATTTTGAGTTTTAGAGGCTTAATATGAAGTTTTTTTGGAAAGTATCATTTTTTATCTTGGTATGTGCTAGTTTAACTATAGGGCAACCACACTCAAGACATACATTGCTTGAAGCCATTGTAACTGGCGCGGGTATGGTACAACTGCCAGGCGAGCATTTGTACGTACGTTTATATAGTAATGGAGAGGTTGAGTATAAAGACCAAGTTATTAAAAAAGCCACACCCAAGTATGTCATACGATGGGCAAAACTTTCAAAAACTGAACTACGAAAACTACAAGAATTTTTGCAAAGTTCAAGTGTGCAAAGTTTAGAGTCTAATTATCCTTCTCTTAGACCTCCTCTTGATCACGTTTTGGAATTGTCCATTTCCATAATGGATCGAAAACCATCAAAGACGATTGTAATTACAAATTTTTCACCAACTTCACCAAAAGCAGCTAAAAGTTATCCACCATCCCTGATTGAATTGATGTGTAAAATAGAGCATTTAAGGAAAAACTCATCCATAAGTGTTACGGCTGATACAAAAGAATGGTGTAAATAATAAAATTTCTTTTTCATAACTAAAACTACAAAAAGATATGCAGCGATGAGTAGAAAGCTTCAGACTAAAGTAAACAAAGTTTAATAGTGATAAAAATGTAGATATGGCTTTAACAAAAGAATCGAGTCCAAATATAGCAACATAAAATAACCTTCCTAAACACGTTAATGGTTTTTTGTTGTTGCAGGTAATGAGACAGAAAAAGTGCTGCCTTCATTTGGGGCACTTTCTACAAAAATTGCTCCTCCTTGGGCTTGGATTAGGTGTTTAACAATGGCTAAACCTAAGCCTGTACCACCTTCTTTACGGGAACGAGATTCATCTACGCGGTAAAGCCGCTCAAAAATACGTGGGATTTGTTTAGCTTCAATACCAATACCAGTGTCTTTTACTTTGATTACTTGATAAGCCCCGCTTGCCTCAGCCGTGACAGAAATTGAACCACTTGGGCGATTAAAATTAACAGCATTTTGCACCAGATTAAAAAGGATCTGCTCAAAGCCTTTTGGATCGGCAAAAACAAATAAATCTTCTGGAATTGAAATATAAAGCTGAATGTTTTTAGCTGCTATAGCATCTTTAAGTAATTCTGCTACTTCGCTTATAACTTGGGCAATTTTTAGTGCTTGAGGGCGCATTGGGACAGTGCCTGATTCTATAGCGGCTAAGTCAGAGATATCTTGGGCTAGGTTACGCATTCGTGCTGCATGTTTAGCAATTATTTGTAAAAATTTGACATTGTTTTCTTGGTCATGTAGTGCACCAGATAAAAGGGTTTCAGCATAAGTCTCAATTGAAGTAAGAGGGGTTCGTAATTCATGAGATAGGTTAGCAAAAAATTCTCTACGTGTTTGTTCTAGTGCTTCGAGTTTAGTTTTATCAAAAAATGTTCCTACTACGCCGATCACTTTTACTCCTAGGGTAGGGTCATTAGTTGTAATAGATTCCACTTTAAGATCTAGACTACGTTCCCCGCTATTAGTATGAAGCCGAATCTTTTTTTCAAAAGCAGTTTTTTCTTTTAGGCAAACTGTAAAGCACTGGTAAATCTCTTTGTTTCGAGTAATATCAGTAAGCCTTAATCCAGGGTGGCTAGTGGTGGGAAAAGCAAATATTTCTTTTGCTGTACGGTTAGTAAAAACTACTTTAGTCTCTAGGTCAATTATTAAAACAGCCTCACGGACTACATCAAGTAGCGCGTGTAGGAGCGGGTTTTCTGTTAGTTCGTAGTGTAGTTCATTGTTTTTTGAATCTAAAAACTCTTGCTCATTCATCATCATCCTCTTGATTAGGGTCTTTGAAACGATAACCTATCCCAACCACAGTTTGAATATATTCATCGCCGCCTAGTTTTTGCCGTAAGCGGGAAACGTGAACATCAATGGTTCGAGATTCTCCTAGGTATTCTAGTCCCCAAACACGTTCTAATAAAAGGTCACGAGTAAGAATACGGCCACGGCTTTCTAGTAAAAGTTTTAGTAGTTGGAATTCTTTGCGGGTAAGGGTGACACTGCGACCGCGAAAACGCACACGCATTTGTTCAAAGTCAACGCTCAATTGGCCATCATCAAAAGGAGCATTTTTTACAGGCTCGGTACGACGTTTTAAGAGTACTGCAACTCGTGCTTTTAACTCACGCATACTAAAAGGTTTAGTTACATAATCGTCTGCTCCTAGATCAAAACCATAAACCTTGTCATCTTCGCTGCTACGAGCAGAAAGTATCAAAATAGGTATGTGGGAAGTACGACGGCGACGACGTAGGGCGCGGCATAGCTCAAAACCGCTCATTCCGGGCAAGTTAAGATCTAGAATAATCAGGTCATATTCATTATCTTCACAGACTTCAAGCCCTGCTTCGCCAGTAAGAGCTAGCAGCACTTCATGTGGCCCGCTACGCTCTAGATTATACCTAATATTATTAGCAATATCTTCATCGTCTTCTATAACTAAAATACGGCTTTTATTTAACATAAATTATTTAGCTTCTGGAGTATGTTTAATTAATCGTCCTTCTACCAAGTAAATAACCATTTCACAAATATTGGTAGCATAATCAGCAATTCGTTCTAAGTGTTTGATAATAAAGAGTAGTTCAACTGCTCGACGAACCGTTTTAGGATCTTGTTCCATAAGAGTTACAAGTTGAGCATAAATGGTGCGAAAGAGTTTATCTGCTTTATCATCTTTATGGATAGTTTCAAATGCCAAGTTACAGTCTGAGCGAGTAAGTGCATCTAGGCTACCTAAGAGCATTTCTTGAGCAATACTAGCTAATTCTGGTAGTTGGATATGAATTTTAAGTTGTGGTTGATCGATTAGCACCAAGGCGTGCTTAGCGATATTTACTGCATGATCAGCAATTCTTTCAATTGTTTGAGCAGCACGAGAAACTAAGAGTACAAACCTAAGGTCTAGATTTATAGACTGTTTGTTAATTAACAGGTCGCTACAATGCTTATCAATGTCGTTTTCCATACGATCGATTTCATCATCTTCAGCAATTACAGATTCTGCTAAATCTGCATCTCGATCCATTAGCGCAGAGGTAGCGCGGGCAATAGCAGCTTCTGCTGCACCTCCTAATAAAAGAATGTTATCTCTAAGTAAAATAAGATCTTCATCAGCAAAAGACATTTTTCTTCTCCTGAGGTTAAGTAAATTAAAGAATAAAGGATACTTTTTTTTTCTTTGTTCGGCTAGTCGTCATGTAAACAAAATTGGCGATAAACGCCTTATTTACATAAATGTTACGCCTCTGTTACAGACTTTTTACAAGGCATTAACAAACCTGTTACAGGTATAAACTAAGCTCAGCTTAAAATAATTCCAAGTAAAAAATAAGTCTAACTAATATATTTAAGTAAAATAAGCTAAATAGAAAGGTTTTTATGTCAAAGAAGTTTTATATTGCGCTAGTAACAATACTCTTTTCGTTTATCTGGGTTGCTTGTGCTGGAGCACCAGAAAACTCAAATAATCAACCCTCTGGTAAAACTAACGGGGTTTCTTTACAGGGAGCAGGAGCGACATTTCCTCTTCCTCTCTATTCAAAATGGGTGAGTGAGTATAACAAGCTAAACCCTAATGTTAAGATAGATTATCAATCCATTGGTTCTGGTGGTGGGATCAAGCAAATTACTGAACAAACGGTTGATTTTGGTGCTAGTGATGCTCCAATGACAGAAGATCACTTAAAAGCTTTGAAAAAGCCGCTATTTC
>CAZHXL010000345.1:0-5264 GCA_964536575.1 uncultured Clostridia bacterium
GAATAGTGTTTCAAAGATTTTTTTTTTTAAGGAATAAAATCTGCCCAATTTTAACTCGCAAGGAAAATTATTATGGATATACACTTAAGGATTTTAGAACTTAGCTTGGATGCGAAAACTTGGATTGAGTATATCTTAGAGCAAACTCGTCAATCGATACAAAATGATGGTAGTGCTGAGATGACAGAGGTTGCTAGTGGTGTACATCGCTTGGATGAAAAAGTTGAACAAATGAAAAAATTACTAGCTGAATATATGCCACAGCCTCTAGTGACAGGAACTAGGCAATATAACAACTTGGTTTTAGCACAAGAAGACTTTCGTAGTGATGATGGGTATCCTAGTGAAACCCTACTTGGTAAATATTATGCGGTAGGTGATAGTGGATCTGGCTATGATATACAATTTTTTACTCGCGATCTTTACCAGCGCACATTAAAAGACCACCCTGAATGGCAAGTTGTGGAGTTAAGCAAGTAGTAGAAAACTCCTGAGAGCATTTAGGCTCTCAGGAGGATCAAGAAATTTAATAAATCCTAATTAAGCGTTAAAGTCCCAAGAGAACCCTTGGGGTATTTCTGGCATGGGTTCATCTTCTAAAGTAGGATAAGGCGATATCTTATTATCTTTGTTAGACTTATCTACTACAAACTTCAGCACAGTCCTTAGCACACCAACATGCTGAGTTTCTACAGGTAAAATACTAATAATCAAACTACGCGCTTCAGGAGTGCGAAGCTTATCCTTAAAAGCATCAAGGTAAACCTTTGAGGCAATTAGCTCTAGTGCCATTCCATAACGCACTGCTTCAGATTCTTTTTTGAGAATTTTAGCAGGTATTGGAAATGTGCCAAGCCCTTTGTAATTGGCAGGTTCGCCCCCTAAAGCTTTTACAGCTTTTACTAGTGCGTCGCGGTGGGCAACATGGTCATCAGAGAATTGAGCCGCAACATCTAGAATCGCTTTATTAACAATGAGTTTTTCCTTTTTTAATCCTAAGTAGGTGTTAATTGCTTTTTGTTCTAACTGTATTGCCATATTAGCAATACCTATATCATTAGTTGCAGGGTCAACCTTAGCCGCAGAGGTTGCACCTTTAGGAGTAGTCGCACCTGCACCTTTTTTTTGTGGCAAGCTAATAACAGCAGCTAAAGTAGGGTTTAAGGCTTCTCCTAATGCTGTGATTATCCCAACAGTACCAGTCATTGCAGCCATTTTGAGCAGATCTCTTCGGGCAATATCAACTAAATTAATTTTATTACGCATTTATTAAACTCCATTAAATTGAAGTTCGAAAAGTTTGATTTTGAAAGCTTTTTGGTAATTTGCAATATCATCATATATTATTGTTCGCCACGCAAGCGCATTTTTGCGGTATTTGCCATATTATAGCTACCAAACTTCTTGCACTAGGGTGATTAAAAATAGATAATGTCAGCTTGAAACCAAAAAATCCTAGCAAGCTTTAAGGAGTATTCTTCATGGCTAAAGATCCTGACGCAATAGATCTTTCAAAGAGAAATTTTATCCAGCTTACTACTACTAGTACCCTAACTGTGTTAACTCAACTACTTGGCCCATATGCTAACCCTAATCTAGCCATTATTGCAGCGCAAAAACCTTCTCCAAGCAGCGATGTTGCACTACTTAATGAAGCAATTAAGTTAGAGCAAAAAGCAGTTAATACTTATCAAGCCGCCCTTAATGGAGATTTAATTAAAAGCCCTGTCCTAGTAGATGCTGCCTTTGCTTTTGCTTCTGATCACCAATACCACAGAGAAGCTATTTCTCGCTTTGTAAGAGGAAAACTTAAAGGGCTCCCTCCTGTAACAGATGATAAAAAGATTGGGACTTTTCCTATTCCAGAAACAGTATTAAATGGTAAAGATAATGATGTATTACGCTATGCACTTACCTTAGAGATAATAGCTTCAAAAACATATCTAGAGTTTGTTAATGGTAAATTAAGTACTCCTGAAGCTAAAGGATTAATAGCTTCAATTTTAGCAGTTGAAACTCAACATGTGGCTATTGCTCGTACAGCATTGATGTTGATATTAAAAGACAAAGGTTTAGCTGAGGACAAACAACTAGTACCTTTCCCATTTTTTGATCTACAACCTACACCTTCAGTTCCTGCTTAAACGTCAGATTTTTAAAGAAAACTTAAACTATAGGAGATATATATTTTGCAACTATCTCCTATAGTTTAGCAGCCACTGCTTATAGTAATATGCCTAGGGATTAAAATTATCTAACTATAGAGCGAATAAAAGCTTCGTGACTTTTTGTAGCTGTGTTATAATGCCCGGATTCTTATCATTATTAAAACATCCGCAATAATTTAATAATAAGTATTTTTTGGAGGAAAACGAATTTTATGTATTATTCAGATAAAATGAAAAAGGCCATGATGTGTCTAATGTCTATGATGGTGGCCGTTTTTGCTGTGATGGTGCTAGGTACTATAGAAACTTATGCTCAAGGTATCAACTATCCTGTTGGTAGCCCTGGTGCAACAAGCGGTACAGGCAATGCTAGAGTTGATGCAGATAACTACTTTATGCGTAATAACGTAGCAGGACTTACTGAAATTCCTGTCTCAGAAGAAGAAGAAAATAGCCAACAATTACAAGAGTCTGGTAAGGGGGGCTGGCGTGCTTTTAACGAAATACAAGAGTCTATCTACCTCTATCGCCGTGATCGCACCGCAATAGCTGATCCTAATTTTGGTAAATCATCTCGTGCTGTCATTATTAACCCAGGAGTGGCTGGAGAGTTAACCTATACTTCTGGCAATCACAAATTTGGTTTTGGTATAGGTGCTTATCAAGCCTTTGGCTTCCAAAGCAAGTTTGAGGAAGATCCAAAAAAATTTGGTGCTCGATCTACTTTTTTTGATACTCGTGTTGCTTCTAATGATGTAGCTGTAGGTAGTGCTTTTCGTTTAACAAAACAAATCTCTGTTGGTGCCGCTTTTATTTTTGGGCGAGCTTTCTTAGACTTAAAAACTCCTGCACTCCAAGCCTTTGCTTTTGGTTTAGTAAGAGATAGCCGTTTGGATGTTTCTGATATTGGTGCTCCTGGTGTAAATGTTGGCGTGCATATTAGACCAAGTGAGAAACTAGATATTGGTATAAGTTATAAAAGCAGAAGAACTTATAACTTAGAAGGTAAATTTGAAACCTTTGAACTAGTAGGGTTCCAATTTGCTCCTAATAAACGTAATGCTGAAGTAGAATTTAAGTTACCAGCAGTTGCTGAAGTTGGTATTGTACTTAAACCTAGTAAGAAACTTCATGTAGCTCTTGATTATCGTTTCTATGACTACACTGCTACTTTTGGGCCACCAATAGTTTTAGTAGATAAAGACACTAAGCAAAGATTACAGACAATAAATATTGGTGGTAAAGATGTTAGGTCTTACCGTGCTGGTCTAATTATTAATAAATCAGAAAAAACTAAAATCTTCTTTGGCGGGGCATATACTACTAATGGTTTTCCTGAAGCTGCAATCAATCCAGGTTTAGTAAATGTAGGTGGGGCAGATTTTAGCCTTGGTCTAGCCAGAAAAGTCGGTGAGCGTTGGTTTAATTTTGCCATTGCTGCTATTCAAGGTCGTGAACGTAAAGTTGGCCCACCAGCTAACCGCTTATTTGGTGGTAAATATATTGGTGGTGGCGTACTCTTTAGTTTAGGTTTGCGCTTGACCAAAGTACCTATACTTAGCAAATAAAGTTTTTCTAATTATGGTTTTTCCTAGGCCACATTTGATTTAGTGTGGCCGTTTTCTTTTTCTAGTTTTTCTTTTCCAGTAGTCTATTAGCTAAATCTTGAGAAATTGTAACTCGATAACGTGAACGACCTAAGTAAGTAGGACTAGGGTCAATAGTTGCACCAAGAGTTTTTAATAGTTCTGCTGCTTGATCTTCAGTAAATTTTACTTGGCTATCTTGGCTAGTAATTTTGTTTAAACTAGCTAGTAACTTAAGTATTGGAAAGTTTTTAGGTAGTTTAGTTTCTATAGCTAAATAGTTGCTTAGACGTAGGGTTAGTATATCTAATAGACTTGCTTTTACTGTTAGAGGGTTTAGAGCATTAGTGGTACTTTTAAGATCACCTAATTGCTCTGAGTGCTCTGAGGCTTCATCGTCAAATGGTAAAAAAGGAGTATAAAAATCTCTTTTATGTCTCACAAAGTATTTTTCCTTAAAGATTTTGTTTATTTGCCAAGAAAATTATCTAAGATACAAATCAAGGATTGCAAGTAAACTTTTTAAGTCGTAAAATCAAAAACACTACAATTTTTAGACTCCGAAGTTTATTTCCGCATACAGGTAAAAAAGTGTTGAGGCAAAAGAAGTTTGGTTGCGCTAGCTTTCTTTGCACATTGTGGTTTGTGTTAATTGTTGGAATAGGAAATAGTTCTGTACTAGCCTTTCAACAAGATACAAAAGCTAATGTTGCTAATAATATTACTGACAATGTTCCTACTATACTGGCCCCGACTGAGAGTAACAAAAAACTTGCTTATCCAGAGCTAGCAGAACGTACTCGTCAGGCTATAGACTTGCGTCTTAAGTGGCGTTTAGTTGAAGCTGAAGGGCTTTGGAATGAAATATTAAGATATGATGAAAATAACGCAGAAGCCTTAATTAGCTTAGCTGAAATTGAACGTACTAAGCTTAATTACTTACAATCTTTACAATACTTAAATCGTGCTAAAGAACTTCCACCAGAATTTTCCCTAAGCCCAGCACATCTCTTAACTGCCTATGGTTCTTTATATCTAGCTTTAGAAGAAGCAGATAGAGCGGCTGAATATTTTGTTTTGGCACGTAGTTCTACAGAAAATTACTATGGTGCTATTTTAGGACAAGCTGGAGTCGCTTTACTAAAGCGCAGTTATTCTCAAGCCGAAACACTATTAGAAAACCTACTTATTAGTGAACCAAATCGACTAGAAGCTAGAGTTATGCTAGCTCGTGTTTATTTAGAGCAAAATCGTAATCAACTAGCGGCACAAGAAGCACAAAAAGTTTTAGATATAGATAAATATAATGTTGAAGCAATGACAGCACTTTGTGCTGTACGTGTGGCAGAGAAAAAACCTGAAGCGGTTAGAAAATTAGCTAAATCAGTTCTAGAACTTAACCCTTATAATAATGGTGTTCGTAGGCTACTTTCTCAGTATTTAAATAGTAAAAAATTCTACCCTATAAGGCTTTCAGCTGAAGGGCAAGCTATTATTACTAATGCAGACA
>CAZHXL010000346.1:0-4377 GCA_964536575.1 uncultured Clostridia bacterium
TTCATCGGTACCAAACTCAAGTGTACCATTCATAAAAGATCTAAGTTGGGGGTTTTTATATGTTTGATTTACTGCCCCACCAGTTGCACCACGTCCAAGAGTTACTGAGGATGGGCCTTTTAACACTTCTATTTGTTCAACATTATAAGAATCTCGATAATAGTTACCAAAATCACGCATACCATCGATAAAAAGATCATTACGTGCGCCAAACCCGCGAATTGTTAGGTTGTCTCCTTGATTACCACCTTCACCAGCAGCAATACTAACACCAGCAACATTGCGTAGTGCGTCACGAAGAGTCGTTACTCCTTGATCTTCAAGTGTTTCTTTTGAAACTATGCTTATTGACTGTGGGGTATCTCGCAAAGGCTCAGTAAATTTTGGGGAGTTTAATATCTTGATACTATCTGTAACCTCAATTACTTCTGATGTTCCTTCAATTGCTATTGTTATTTCATTAACAGCAGTAAAACGATAAGTAACATTTGTACCTGTTAAAACCTGCTTAAGGGCTTCTTCTGCTAAGTAACTTCCTGCAACACCAGGAGATCCAAGATTACTTAGTGCTTCACTTGTCCCTTGTATTTTTATTCCTGTGGCATCTTGAAACGATGTTAAGACTTTATCTAAAGAACCTGCTGGAATATTAAACTGATATGTAGGTTCTTGTTGTTGAAAAAAGTAATTTGCTCCTGCATCACGGGCTTCCCCTGCATATACAGGCATTACAAACCCACTATCAAATGCAGTACAGGCAAATAATGTCCCTATAGCAAGCAAATACTTAGCATCAGTATGGTTAGAATTAGTTTTTTTATTATATTTCTTTACTTTCATTATTCCTCCTAAAAATACTCTGGTTAAAGTGATGAAGATTTTTTGACAGATAGAACATTTTGGCTATCTTTAAGTGGCAATAAGCTTTTACTATGCAGTAGTTTAAGAATTATTTTAAAGCTAAAGCTTTTCTAGAAAATTCGAATTTTATTTATTAAATTAACCACTAGGAGTGAGTGTACAGGAAAACTAATACTATGCTTATCTTCTTTGTCTACAAGCTGTTTTTAATGCTTTTAGAACTTATCAAGAAATAAGTTATGTGCTAGGATTTGCCCGCACACTATCCCGGTTAGCGTCAAATATAACCAAACTAGCTGTGCTGGCCACCTTTAACGTTGCCGCGCTAGAGGTGGTCGTTTTCAATTTAATTTTGCTGAAATTGAAAATCGTTTTCAGAAGTATAGAAATATACATAAAAGATTTATTGATGTCAATTATTTTTCCAGTTGGGGGTTCTAAAAATACGAAGATTCTATAAGTTGAAAAATTTCTTTGCGTTAGCGGTAGTAACTATAGCTATTTCCTCATAAGGTTTTCTAAGAGATCTTGCTACTTCATTAAGCACATAAGTTAAAAAAGCTGGCTCGTTACGCCCATTACTAGGATTACTAGGCATATTCTTAGGGGTTAAAAATGGGGCATCTGTTTCTATCATTAGCCTATCAAGCGGGACTTTACTTACTATATCTCTCATGTGTTTTCCTCCACGTCCATCGCAAATCCACCCTGTAATACCTATATGAAATCCCATATCTAGATAAACTTTTAACTCTTCATCTGTGCCTGTAAAACAATGTACAACAGCCGATTTTAATTTATCTTTATAATTAGCTATGATTTCCACAAAACGTTTGTGAGCATCTCTTTCATGCATAAACAAAGGAATTCCTAACTCACAAGCCAACTCTATTTGTGCTTCAAACCATTTATTTTGAATTAGGCGAGGAGAAAAATCTCTGTTGTAATCTAGCCCACATTCGCCAATTGCTACTATTTCTTTACTACTAGCTAGGTTACGTAACATATTAATAGTTGCATCATTAGAGTTGCGGCTATCGTGTGGATGCACTCCTGCTGTAACATATAGTTTCCCAGGATAATAACTAGCTAAACGTTGTGCCGCTTGGCTACTTTTTACATTACTGCCTGTGATTATTATGGTTGACACCCCTGCGTCAATAGCTCTTTGGATTACTTCTTTGCGGTCTAAATTAAAATACCTATGAATCAGGTTTGCGCCTATATCTATTAGTTGTGTAGTCATAATCAAAACATAGAATTATCAGACTTAGGATGGGTTACTAAGTCTGATGATTTTTCAAATCAGTTTATTTTTCTGCCTTTGTTGCAGACAGGTTAATGTCTGCCAAGGCTTTTTTAGTAGCGTTAAGCAAGGCTTCTGAGCCAACAGCAGCACCAGTAGCTTTTTTCATCCACATATCAGGAGTAACTGTTCCTACTTTAGCCATTCTTTCAAACTCAGAACCAATGTTACCAGCTTTTTCCATTTGTTCTTCAATTTGAAAAGCAATTAAATGTCCAATTGGGTAATCTGGTAAGTACATAAAGCCATCAATCATATGTGAGTAAATACCTAATAATACAACATCTTGCTGCTTAAAGACTGGAGCATAATACTTATTCCAGACATCTTTAGCAATCTTAACTGTAGCCTCTTTTAGTTCAGCAGGATTAGCATTTGGATTATCATACATCCAATGCCAAACAGTCATATCAACTAAAGCGACTCCAGCAATTTCATAAGTTGCCCAAAAATCATTTAAGGTTTTAAGTGCTTGGCTTTTACTATCTGGTTTAGATAGCCCAAGTAATTCCAGGTCATGGCCTTGGAAAACAAAGGCTAGTGCTTCGGTAAAAGCTGTATTTGGTACACCTTGCAACATATAATGGTCAATATTATTAAGCGAGAATGTTTGCTCAACATTATGTCCCATTTCATGTACTGCGATGTTAAAACCTTTATAATTCATTCCTGTTTTTTCAATCCTAGTACGCAAATGAGCTTTTTCTGAACGCATTGCAGCACCCATTGCATGTCCAGAACCTCTTGCAGCATCTACTACAATGTTGTTGGCTAGGTATTCTGCCCGTTCTTTAGTAAAACCAAGTTTTATCAATAAATTTGGCATATCTTTTTTATAAGCCTCTGCATTTGGATAACGCTTGGACACAATTTCGTCCAGTTGTGCTTCGCTATAGGTTCCACGCTCTCTAAAGCCGTTGTACCAAATATCAAAAGGCTCTAATGGCCTACCTAAACGTGCTGATATTAATTTAGCAGTTTCTATAACCAAGGGTGAAGAAACTACTTGTTCTAGCATTGCTTTTACTCTTGTCTCTGGTAGTTCTCGATTTTCATCAAAACGCCGTGCAATCAAAGTTGGTGCAGTTGGTGAATAGGGATCGACTTTTCTAGCTGCTTGAAAGCTGGCTAATAGTTGAGCATAACGTGTGTTAGGTTCTGCTTTATTTGTATATTCTGTTACCTTCTTAGCTGTTCCATCATTATCTTTAAGCGTAGTTGGTCTAACTTCATTGGTGTAAGGATTCCAATCTGCTCCTGGGTTGTCTACAACTACATCAGGAATGGTTTGATTAACAATATGTTCCATTACTCGCTGGATCGTTTTTTGTTTAGCTAAAGCTGTTGCTCCTTTATCACTATAATTAGCTTTAATTTCATCTCTTAAATTCCAGTGGGAAAGTAACCTAAGTTTACTAGGAAAGATTCTCTCGCTTTTATCGTCAACTAAATGATGCATCCAAATGTTATATTCAGAAATATAACGTTCACCTTCAGACGAAGCTTTAGCGATATCTAGGTTTACTGATGAAGGAATACGTTTAGAAAATCTTTGTGCAAGTCGTGCTTCTGCCCACTCACGTCTTGACCATTTTTCCCCCTCTGTTAAACGCTGGTCTAGAGTGGTTAAAGGAAAATTAAGTATCACGGTAAAAGCCAATTTGTTTTTAAAGAAATCATCTATAACATGGGCTGAAGGGTCATAACCAGCAAACATATCATCAAAAGACATAATTGCCCCAACATCTAAATCTGACTGGTTACGAAACTCTCTATTGATCTCATGCATATGTCCATCAAGTTGTTCTAGGTTCTGCTCAAATCGCTTAAATAGCTGGTCTAGCGTCTCTTTATTACCAGCAAAGTTTGATTTGACAAACCCTTGAAAGACTTCTTTGTCACCATCCTCTGACCGCCAAAAGCTTGCTACTTGTTTTATACCTCGTTCTAGGCGCGAGCGTTCTGTTTCTCCATACTTAGCAATTAATTCTTTTTCTAGTTCACTAGTTGCTTCTTTTATCCAAGGAAATTGTTTTTGTATCTCGTCAGGTGAATTCATAGTATTATCCGCTTTTGATATTATTGGTATTGGTAAAGAAAGAGTTGAGGCTAGCAATAAAGCTAGGCCAACTGTTTTTATTTTTTTCATTATTGCCTCCAAAAAATCATCTAACAGTAGTTTTAAATAAAAATAAAATAACTTTAACTTA
>CAZHXL010000346.1:4387-5260 GCA_964536575.1 uncultured Clostridia bacterium
CTAACCAAACCTATAAAAAACTCCAATCCAGACCCTTCTCACCTCTACAACCAACCCCAAACTCTACCATTACAACCCCAAAACCCTCCTCCACTCCCCAAACACACTCAAACTAAAAAATAAAGTTATATTTAATAACTTTAACTTATTGATTTATCTAATGATAGTTAGATATCTGCTAAGCCTTCTACATTCCACAGTTTAATAATCTGGTCATAACCTGCTGAGGCTACTTGTTTTTCATCAGGGGAAAAAGCAATTGTTAGTATAGCACTTTCATGTGCTTGAATACTAAATATAGATACGCCTGTAGAAGTATCCCATAATTTTATTACTCCATCCCAATCACCTGAAACCAAGTAATCTCCCCTAGCAGAAAAAGCAATAGTTCGTATAGAAGCCTTGTGTCCTTCTAAAACCGCTAATTCTGTACGACTAGCAATATCCCAAAGACGAATGGTGTAATCTTTACTACCAGTAGCTAATATACCATCTACAGAATTAGATAAAGTATTAACACAATGGTTTGGACAAGAGATTGTTCCTACTAAAGATTTTTTATTTATATCCCAAATCTTAATAGTCTCATCAACTCCGCCAGAAACTAGTAAGTTACCATCACGAGAAAACTCTAGTGCTTCCACTAAGCGTATATGCCCTTCAAAAACAGCTTGTTTTTGCCTGCTGATAATATCCCAAAGTTCAATTCTGGCATCATTTGCTAACACAAGTAACTGGTTATTAGGAGAAATGGCTACTGAGCGTAGAGAGCCTTGATATTTATCAAAACTAGTAATTTCTTTTTCGCTTACTAAATCCCAAACCCTTACTGAGCCATCAGAACTCGTTGAAGCTAGTAATGCTCCATTTGGT
>CAZHXL010000347.1:0-5171 GCA_964536575.1 uncultured Clostridia bacterium
CAACACCAAAAACAAAGTAGTTTTCAGCATCTAAAGCGCGAAAAACCTCTTCAGCATTTTCATTACCAAAAATACTAAAGATAGTTTTTTCTAAAACAATACTATTGATTTTTTCTGGTAAGGAAAAATTTTGTTTACTTGCCCCAACTACCATTGCAGTGTCAACTTTAGTAGCTGCGACTTTTTCTTGCCCAAGAGTGTTGCGTACACAATGAGGAGGAAACTGAGAAAATTCTGGATCGTCGATTGGATGAGCGTCTACTGAAGCAACAATTGGAACAGACTTTTCGCTAGCATAAGAGACTAGTTTTGTTAGATTGCTGGTGATTTCTGGTGCTCCAGAAACAAAAAGAGTTCCTTTTGGATCCATAAAATCAAATTGAGTATCAATGTCTACAAAAACCATTTTTCTGCTTGCCATATAAATATCTCCATTTCTATTAGAAGTTAATTTATTTGTTGATAAGATTGCCTTTAACATGCCCTAATAGATCATTTAAGGCCATACTTATAGAAACTGGATAAAAAACCTGTTCAGTAAAGCTATGGTATTTTTCTGGTAAATTAGCTAGTTCTTGAGCAACATAAGCGCGAGAGCTTTCTAAGCTAATACTGCCTAAGTCTGTTACCTTACCATTTTTAATAACTAGGGCTAGTAGAGGACGACTATTAGTTGGGGTACTTTCATTAGCTAACCCAATAGTGTCACCTAAGTATTCACCGTTACTAGCATAGTGACGAAAAACTTGTTTAATTCCGGGGTAAGTGCTTTTTTCCGAGCTAAACTTAGCAGTAAATTGGCGGCTACCATCATCATTAAGCCTCTCAACTAGTTTATAAACACCGCCTAAAGCAGGCAAGTCGCGAGAGGTTGCTAGTTCTGTACCTACTCCAAAAGTATCTACAGGCGTACCACTTTTAACTAGTTCAGTAATTGAAAATTCATTTAGGTCACCACTTACTACAATTTTAGTTTGATGTAGTCCAGCGTTGTCTAAAATTTCTCTGACCTTAAAGCTTTGCTCGGCTAAATTACCGCTATCAATTCTTACACCTTTTATTCCAGTACCTAATTTACAAGCATTTTCTGCTCCTTTTAATGTGTCATAAGTATCAATTAACAAAGTGCTAGTATCAGGGAAAACCTGGTAAAGCCTCTTAAACGCGGTTGGTTCATCATTAAAAGCTAATGTCCAAGCGTGTGCCGCAGTTCCATAAACAGGGATTTGAAACCTTTGACCAGCAGCTAAGTTTGAAGTACCAGTAAAGCCACTTAAATAGGCAGCACGAGCAGCATAAGTTCCTGCAATCCCGCCATGAGCACGACGTGTACCAAATTCTAAAAGGCTACGCTTTTTGCCGTCTTGGTGAGCCGCTTTGACAATGCGAGCACCTTTAGTAGCAATCAAAGTTTGAAAATTTATTGTTGAAAGTAAATAAGTTTCTAAAATTTGTGCTTCAATTAGCGGGGCTGTAACACGTATAATTGGCTCATTACCAAATACAAGTGTGCCTTCAGGCATTGCCCATACATCACCCGTAAAGCGAAAATTAAGTAAGTAATCAAAAAAATCTGGTTTTACATGGCGAAATACTGTCAAGCTTTGTAAATATTCAATGTCACTTTGGCTAAAGCTTAGGTTGGTTATATAGTCCAGGCTTTCAGCTAAACCTGCTGTTACTAAATAGTTACGATTTTTGGGTACTCGTCGCACAAACAGTTCAAAGCTTGCTTGATTATTGCACTGATGTGTAAAATACCCAGCAGCCATAGTAAGCTGATAAAGATCTGTGATTAAACTAGTGCTAAATTGGCTTGCTGGCATTTATATTACTCCTTGTTTAGTTAGTGTTAAAATTACACTAATATAAAATAATGTCAAGTGAATAAAATCACAAAGTAGTTATTTTATCTGAAAAATAAAAAAAAGCTAAAAAAAGTTATAGTACTAACTGGAATATAAATAAAAAAACTAATATTTTGTGATAGTTTTTAAGCCCTGGCCCTGTTAGGGGCTATTGATAATAGCCCAGTGATTTATCTCTGGGCTAACAAACATTTAGAGAAATTATTGGAGCAGCAAAATGGATTTAACTGGATATGTCAAAGTTGGCGATCTAGGGGCTGTTTCTCAGTCACAACCACTAGTGCTAGTGCATGATGGTTATAGGATTGCGATCTACTATGATCAGAATAATTACTATGCTATTGAAGATATTTGCCCTCATATGGGTGCCTTTATTAGTAATGGGTATCAGGAAGGCAATTTGGTTATTTGTCCTTGGCATAATTGGGAGTTTGAACTTAGTACAGGTAAGTGTGTTAAGCCAGTAAATGATTCATCTATCAAGGTTTTTCCTCTCAAGATATATGATAATTCCTTTTGGCTACCTACTATGCTTTTCGAGGAAAATGAAGGTGAATTTGAGGATTGGGTATGAAAAATCAAATGACTAGGAAGTGAAAAATAGTTGATCCAAAAGTTTAACTAAAAGCCAGAACTTGTTCATCTGGAAAAAGTTGTTGCAGCACCCAGATCGCTATGTTACATTCGCTCTATTGATAGATAGCCCCTAAGTGCTCATTCCTTGAGCAAATCAAACAGGCAATAATAGCCCCAATAAAATAATCTAAGTCTTTATCTTAAGATAATTGATCTGTTTACCATTAAATTTTAAGTAGTTTTGGAGGTGACTCTTGAATCGGGTAGCAAATACTTCCCTAATAAACGATATTAAGTCAACAAAACAGTTTACTTACGAGCAAATAATTTCTATGTTGCAAATGCCCACTTATGTTTGGGTTGCTATGGTGTTATTTGCTGCCACAGGTCTTTGCTATTCTTTAACTGCTCACACTAGCAGTGAATTAAATAAGGCTAAACTTGAGTACAAACAAGCTAGTCAAGAAGTACAGCAATTAGAAGTGGAAAATGCCAGAATAGTACGCAGACTTAGTGCTATTGAAAAAGATCCACGTACTGTAGAAACTCTAGCTCGCGAGGCAGGAATGATTGCTTCTGGTGAAACTGTAATCTTTTTACCATCTCAGCAAAATAAATCCCAAATATCTGTCTTAAAGAAGTAAAATTTAGTAATTTCTATGTTTATATAGAATATTTATAGCTACCTACCAGGGCTTTCTGAGTTTTGAAAACTAAACAGCCCTGGCCACATACTTGCTAATTTGTTTTATACCTTCTTTCCACTATTAACTAAAACTACTAATGAATAGGAAGTCCCATTTCAATAAATGGTATTGTGACAATTTCTTGTATAGTGTTTGGATCTATTGTTTTAGATATTTCAAGGTCAATTGGAAATGGGTAAAGCGGGAGTCCTTTTATATCAATGCTAGTGCCGTCTTTAAATAGTATTTTCCAACCAAATATACGAGGCAACTGTGCTCCTTCTAAGGAGAATCCTTTTGCTGTTTGTCGTAGAAATATGCGACTTGAGGTATTTGGTTCCTCAAAAACGTAAGTTTTAGAATTGTTGTATTTATAAGTAAAAACCCAGTAGCGATCAAATTTTGATATATAAATGGGTGGAAAAGGCGGTCTAGTAGAAGGGTTTTCAGGTGAAAGTACCAACCCATCTCCTTTGTCTAACTCACCTTTGAAGAAAGGTATCACAGCACGAGGATAAAAAAGTGTAAAAGATTTTTGATGTAGATAGTAACTAATTGCATTAGAGTAAAAAGCAAAACCGTAATAAAAAGGATCATCATATTCAGGATACTCAACAAAACGACTTTCTTCTGGAGTTATTGCCATTGCCTTTCCAAGCCATATTATTTTATTTTTTGGTGCAATATTAATTTCTAGCTGTTTAGAAATGCGTGTTGCAATGTCCTCACGATAAAAAGGATCAGTAAAAACCCTAATCTCCCAAACAGTGCCACTAACAAATGAGCCAAAAGTAAGTACGCCAACAGTAATTAAAGAAAATTTATGCCAGTTTTTTATCTTTTGCCAGTTTTCAACTATGGTTTGTACTGTCACCATTATAAAAAACAAAATAGCAGGCGTAACTTGAAGAAAATATCTTGTTTCAAAATGTTTAAAAAGAACAATGAAAACGAGCAAATAGATACTTAACCAAATTAGCATAAGAATATGCAATCGTTTTGGTTTATATAAACTTAAAATAATGCCAATAACTGTAAGAACTATCATTGGCCAACCTATTGAACCGGCTAATAGCAACAATATATGTAAAATCCTGTTACTACTAAATACAACGTTTAATCCAACAAGGTTGCTATTGACAGAAAATGTAAGATGAAACATCTCAAATAGTGATTTACTGTGGTACTCAGAAGTAAGCCAAAATGCAATATGGTGTAAAGGAAATACTACTAATGCACTACTTACCGCTATCGTAGTTAGCCAAAGTATTTCTTTAATCCCTGGCCAAAAACGGTGATCTTTTAAAATGGGATGTGCAAAAAGCAGAAAAATTGTAGGTACAAAACAAAGAAGAGCAAGATAATGTTTAGTTGTTACTGCAAGACCAAGCATTATGCCACAAAAAATAGAATCACGAAAACGCCCCAAATCTGAGAGCCGCCAGCAAAAATAAATCATTCCAGTTACTATAGCTGTACTGATTATGTCAGGATACACAAAAGGCACATGATAGAAAAAAGGTCGATCAAGCATAAGTAATAGCACCATAATCAGGCCAAGTCCTTGCCCTAGCCAATTACGAAAACAGTACCAGCAAATAAATAAACTAAGGCTACTTAACAACACCATATAGTAGTGTGGTGCATAAACCAACCAATTCATTCCAGGAAAATATGTATTTAGTAATACAATTGGTGTAAGCAATAATGGCAATACGGGAGGACGAAGAAAATCATAATAACCACCAAGACCACTCAAAGCTTTTGCTGAATTAAGATACGCATAACTATCATAGTAATGAACTAGAAGGTTTCCAGACAGTATAAGAAAATATATTCCAAAAATTATGAAGACACAAAATATTGAAACAGAAGCAACAGTAGGTAGTTTTATTTCTTTATTGTTTATCTTTTGCAAATCATCTTCTTTTTGCTCTATTGAAGACATACCCCCTCCGGCTAGCTAACTATGGCAAAATTAACTATTAATAATGCGAATTAAGAGTTGAAAATTCCCAGTTTTCCTTGAAAGATAATCGGA
>CAZHXL010000348.1:0-3756 GCA_964536575.1 uncultured Clostridia bacterium
CTATTATTTTGCCTTTTGCATCAACTTTTACTGTTATAAATTCAAATATTTTAGTTGGAAAAGGATTTATTCTTGTTTCATTGTTTACTTCAAGTTTAGATAAATGCTGGCTTATTTGATTACTATCTATATTACTTGAAGATATAAGGATTTTATGAATTTCCTCTGCACATTGAATAATTTCTGGGTATCTATCTAGTTGTGGGGCAAGTTCTTTAGTAATCAATGATAGCTGGTAAAGTTCATTTTGGTTAATTATGGAAAGATTAGGCTCAATACTATTTACAGGCTTGTTGTAATTTAGGAACAATTTTTTAATGTCCTCTGCGACCTCTCTTTTATTTTCATTGTCTAAATAAACAAGTGCTGCCCATCTTTGGGATCGCAGTTCTAGATTGCTCATAAAAGAATTATTTCTAGATAAGTAATTTAGGTATTTAATTAACAATGAAGCTACTTGTTGCATTCGCTTTTGACCAAGCTCTTTATCTTTACGCATTTCATCTAGGCAATACGCACGGACACTAGTGTCTATCGCATAAAGCTCATAACCTACTTTATGACATAGATCTGATAATAATAGGTCTACTTGGGCTTCCCAAGGAACTTCTCTGACAAAACAATTGTGAATATAGTTAAGTAGCTCAGGTGTTAACACTAGGGGTAAAGATGCATGATAGAGTAGAGATCTATATGACTCATCAAAGCGTCTAACAAACCTGTCAACTAATTGTTTAGCATGTGTTTTATCTGTAGTTACCATTTTATTAGTCTTACATTAGTCTTAAGTTGTTAATTTAGAATAGGGTTATTGACCTCTAAGTATGTCAATAGCTTTACTAAAACCATCAGAATTCATTTGAAACATTGGGATTAATTTTGCGATGATCTCAGCCGATGTATCAACCCAACGTGCTTGAGGCATTGGGTTTAACCAAGCAACTAATGGAGTATAGCGTTTAAGTTGATGTAAGGTTTTGCTTGTATCTCCAATACGGTTAAATTGCCTATAACCGCGTGCTGCTCCGGCATCACTTATTATAAGGATACTAGTGTCACTTGAACATTGTTGAAGTGTGTCTGCTAGAGCAATTGTACTAGTCATATGTGGGTTTAGATAAATATAAGGGGTTATTATATTGTGGAAGTAAAAAACCTCAATTTGACTAATAGTGCTTTCATAAACTGTTTCTACCAAATCGCGGCTAAAGCGATGAAATGGTTCCATTGAGCCGTTTTGATCTATAAATAACAAAATATGGGCATTATTACGCTTTCTTCGTTGATAAGCAGGGGCTAAAAAAAATCCTTGTAGAGAAAATCGCTTGATGGTGACTTCAACATCTAGAACATCTTCGGGGCCATCAGCAATAGGACGTCGTAGGTAACGCCAATTATTAGCCATAGAGCGTCGTGATAGGGGCCAATAAGTGTTTAATTCAAATTGACTTTCTGGCAAAGAAGTAACTTCTGGGGCACAAACGGGCAAAACTTTCCAATCAGGGATAGAGTTTTCCATCTCTGTTGGTGACTCTGAGGTAGTTGCTGATGTTGTAGTGTTATCTTGAGACTTACTTGGAGGTATGGACGGACCTCTTTCTATATCCTTATCAGAAGGCATTGGCTTAAATAATACAGAAAACAAATCTTGCCAGATTACTTCAAATTGGTTTCTTTGTTCTAAGGAACTACACCATATTAGTTTAGCCGTTTGACAAAGTTCTTCTTTATCTGTGACCTTGATTTTATCGACAGCTTGAAGTGCAGCAAGAAGTTCACCAATGCCAAGGTCAAAGCCTTTTTTACGCAGGTGAGCAAAAATTGCAGTTAATATTTCTTTAGGATCATCAGCTTTGTTCATAAGCTTTAGTGTGTGTCAACCAATCAGCACGTAGTTTTAATAGTAATTCTGGGTATGGGATAGTAGTATCTGTTTTTAGTTTAGTTGAGTTATATGGTGTAGAATGAAAGGTTTGTAGCATTTTCAACCAGTCTAAAAATTCACTAGTACCAGGATTTTTATGTAATTTGTCTTTTTCTCGTAAAGTGAAAAATCTATCAATTGCTTCATTTGACAGGGTTGAGAACTCTTTTGCCTGATCACTGGAGAGTTTTCCTTTATAGTGTTGATCTATAATTTCTTTTAAGGATTCTTTATTAGGGAATTGGATAAAATAGTAAATACAGCGTCGTAGAAAAGGAGCAGGCAAATTACCCTTCTCTTTATTGCTTGTAATAATAATGATAGGTTTGTGTTGTTTGGCTGTAAAAACTTCTCCAGTTTCAGGGATATCAAATTCCCAAGGATCGTCTAGGACAGAGAGCAAATCATTAGGGAAATCAATATCAGCTTTATCAATTTCATCAATAAGCACAACACTAGGGCAATCTTTAATAAGATCAGCCTTAGTACAATCTTTAGGTTGAAAAGCTTCACCTAGTGGCCCCAACTTACGATAGCACTTAGGATCTTGTGGATCCCTAATGGCCGGTTTAGGATCATTTGATGGTAGAAGTTTAGCCACCTGAACATCATGCAGACGTAGGATGGAGTCATATTTATAAAGACCGTCTTGAGCTTTGCTAGTAGAACGAACATGCCAAGAATATAGCGGCAAGCCGAGTTTATAAGCAACATCATAAGCCAAAAGGGTTTTACCACATCCTGCTTCACCTTCCAGTAGCAATGGACGATTGAGACAAATAGCTAGATTTACAGCTTGAATTAAATCTTTGTGGGCAATATAGGGTTTTGGGTCTTTTGGAGACTTTTCATGTCTATTTTTTAAGAATTTTTCATAACCAGATAAAATATATTTAGAATCATTATTCATCGTTAATAGTAACCTTTCTAAGATGGATCAAATGTTTTCATTAATTCCTTGCAAACCTCTGTTGGAATTCCTTTTGTTACACGGTGAATTTTTTCAGCAATGGTTGAGGTTGAATTTTGTTCATCATTATAACCAGAATGCTTAGCTAACCAGTCTGCAATCTCCTTTTGTGTCCAATGCTGTTGTAGGACTAGCTCAAAAACCTTATGTTTATCAAAATAGTTCCAATCTTTAATACAATAATCATTTAATGAAGGGCATGGAGTTAAAATATCATCTTTAGAAGTTACAATAGTTACAAAGCGAGTTTTAATTTGGTCTTTAAGCTTGATAAGAGATTGCTGTAAAAGAGGTTGCCAAAAATTAGTTAGAAACCAAGGTAAAACTTCCTCTTTATTCTCTAGATAATCCCAATCGTGTAACTCAATAAAAATAATAGCACCATCTCCTGCGCCTTTTGCGTGTTGACAAATGTTTTCTATAATAGCTTGGGCATAAGAAACTAAATCGTTTGAGTCTTGTTTAACCCCAAAGTATTCTCCTAGCCGATTTAATAAATCTTTTTTGTTTGCTTTGATCGCTGAGGATCTAATCGGAAAAGATTCAAGATTTGTAGTATCTTCTTCTAGTATATTTTTAATTCGTGCAATACATTCTTCGCCTGCTCTATCACGAGTATTTTGTATTAGAAAGAAAGCAGCATTTGCATCTTCTATGTCTTGATTTATAAAATTATTAATGATTTCAGCAGCTTTTTTGAAATCAATCTTGGGTAACCTCTTTTGCAAATCACGATCACTAGGATTATTTATGTGTAGTTTTTTTTCTATCGTTTTTATTTGTTCTTGAAGAAGCTTATCTACAGCACTTGATGCAGAGCCTAATTGGTTACAAGCTACTACTGAATCTGCAATTAATTGTT
>CAZHXL010000348.1:3766-4891 GCA_964536575.1 uncultured Clostridia bacterium
CGGAGTCTAGCAATTTCAGTCTCACACTCTTCAATCTCTTTACGCAAAGCAAACTTCTGGCTAGCATCAGCACTAATAGCTCGTTGTTTTTCGAGAAGGTCTTTCTTTTCTAGCCAAATTTGTAATGGAGTAGTCATATTATTTTTATAATATTATAGTAATAATAGGTAGGAAAAAGATAATTAGCTTACAATGCGATCTTACCATAAAATACCACGATAAAGTAAGTATGTGTTCTGATCAGAATAGTTATCAGTAAGCAAGTTGGAGTGTTGAGTGATATGGTTAGGAGAGGGATGCTAAAAAAACTATGCCTAATATATCATTTTTCAAGCATTTAACTATAGAATCACATTTATATTTGTACTATAATACACTTAAATTATGCTAAAGAAAACCTCAAGCTTAAGCTTGGTTTTTAAGGATGAAGTGATGAATCGAACTGATCACGACAAGTTATTCAAGCAATTAATACAAGTATTCTTTCTAGAGTTTTTAGAATTGTTTTTCCCTGAAGTGCTAAACTATTTAGACAAAGATTCAATTGTTTTTTTGGATAAAGAGATATTTAGCGATATAGCTTCAGGAGAACGTAGAGAATTAGACTTAGTAGCTAAAGCTAGGTTTTTGGGAAAAGAAGCATTTTTCCTTATACATTTAGAAAATCAATCAGAGGCAAGAGGGACATTTAATCGTAGGATGTTTCGTTATTTCTCTATGCTATTAGACTTACATCAACTACCAGTTTATCCAATAGCAGTATTCTCTTATGATAAACCAAAGAGAGCAGAGAGTAATACATATCAAGTAGCATTCCCTGATTTTACAGTACTATCATTTAACTATCGTGTAATACAGTTAAATCAATTAAATTGGCGAGATTTTGTAAACAAGCCCAATGCGATAGCAAGTGCATTGATGTCAAAGATGCAAATAAAACCAAAAGAACGTGCCAAAGTTAAGTTGGAATGTTTGCGTTTACTCGTCACACTCAAGCTTGATCGTGCTAAAATGCAACTTATTTCTGGATTTGTGGACACTTACTTAAAGCTAAACGCTCAAGAGTTACAAATATTTCGCCAGGAAATTGATAAAATTATCCCTATAGAAAAGGAGCAAGTTATG
>CAZHXL010000348.1:4901-5099 GCA_964536575.1 uncultured Clostridia bacterium
AGATGGTATCCAACAAGGTATCCAACAAGGTATCCAACAAGGTATCCAACAAGGAAAAAAACAAGAAGGGCAAGCCCTAATTTTACGTCAAGTGAAAAAGCGGTTTGGTTTTGTTAAACAAACAATAGAAAACAAAATAGAAGGCTTGTCTCTAGAAAAATTAGAAGAACTAGGAGAAGCCTTATTTGATTTCAAAAC
>CAZHXL010000349.1:0-2304 GCA_964536575.1 uncultured Clostridia bacterium
AAGTAAAAGGCCAATATACTAATCAAGCACCAGGCCGACGCGCTAGTGAGTTATTAGCACGCCTTTAAGATTATTAAAATCTATATCTTGGTTTTTATGTACTTTTTTAATTTTGCTCCTCCCGCTTTTGGGGTGGCTTTTTCTTATTTTGCCTTTTTAGTTCCCTATTTAGTTCCCTATTTTCTTACCTACTCCTATCTTAGAGCAATCAGTCAGGCTTTTCACATACTTGGGTTATATTAATTTGTAGGATTGAATTTTTTAATTATTAGACTCCTTATTATAAGACTGGTCAATGGCAGTTAAGTATTGTTGAAAAAGTTGAGTATTTTCTTGATTATACAAGTCTTCTAACTTTTCAGGAAGATCTAGGTCTTGAGGAATTAGCTGAGTTAATAGATTAGCAGCTTCACTTGAGAAAAACTCTTGAAGATAATGAGGGTTATCTAGGAAAAAACTAAGGCGTTTATTTTGTGGTAGAGAATGATAGGTGAGCTTTAATTGCTCAGCAAAAAAACTATTGATTAAGTCTATAGCTTCAAGAGTTAAAGGGTCATGTTTTTGCTGTGCCCAATGGAGCATGGCTTTGGCTTTTTCTAATTCTTTTTTCTCTAACAAAATACCATAATGTAAAGCTACTCTCATTAAGATAGTTTTACTTTCTTTAGTTAAACTATCTGAAGAATTATTCATAGCATTAAACCTAGAAACCAAAATAGGATTAGCCCCTTCTTTACGTGCTTCAATAATACCAGTAGGAGTTAAATCATAAGAAAAAGGTCGGTTAATAAGCCCAGAAATAGATCTTAAAGCCACAATATTAGAAATCAAAGAATCTCTAGATAGCTTCTCAAACTGACACAATATGAATAATAGATTGAAACGCTCAAATAACTCACTATCTAGAATTTCTATTTTCTCTACCAACCCCGTTTCTAACATAAGAAGGTTTATCATTAGGCTAAGGAGGTCTGTTTTTAAGTCTATATCATTTTTGATAAATTTTTCAGTGTCATCTCTCAGAGCAATTAGCTGAGCATTACTAAGCAATGCTAACCAATCACCTGCATTACTTTTTCCTATTATCAACTTTTGATTTTTCATTGCTGCTATAAGATGATCAGTTAACTCAAGTTTAGTTGGTTTATCTTTCTTTTTGTTACTGTCTTTTGATTTCTTACTAAATTTGGAATTGGACATGTTAATAATTACTCACAATGAAAGGATTATTTTCTAAATAAATATTATAAATGAAAAGACACAAAATAAGAATTAAGGTAGAAATAGAACTCCGTTGCGGAAAGGTTTTTAAATTTGACAAATAGTAAGAAATGCTATTCTTGGAGGCAGGAGGAGAGCGATGGAGAGAATAAAGTTAGCTTCCTTATTATTAGCTCGAGGAGTACCCGCCAGAACGGTTATGGAGATCTTAGAGCACTCTGAGATTAATCTAACCTTAGATACTTACTCACATGTCTTACCATCAATGCAGGAGTCTGCTAAAGATAAACTAGAAGAAATGCTATATAAAAATAGTTTGCAGACACAATGCAGACAATAGAACTTTTATTACTAAAATAACACTTTCAAAATCTGTTTATAAATTATTTATTTTACAAGTAGTTATTGAAGATGAGCCGTGCTGGGATCGAACCAGCGACCCGCAGATTAAGAGTCTGCTTATTGTTAACCTAATCGTGTCTATCTTTGTCTATTAGCGTCTACAAATCATTGATCTTATTAGGCTTATTTTTGTCTTATTGTCTACTTGTGCCTATCTTTGTATACTGTTGTCTATTTAATTTTGGGCTTGAAATTGGGCTTAGATAATGGCAAAGAATAATAAAGATAAATATATTAAGGTAATTCACGGTACTTACTGGGCAAGAATCACTTACTTAGATCAGTATGGCAAAAGGCACGAATTGAAAAGAAGAGCAGAAAATAAGACCCATGCAAAACAATTAGTGCAAAAACTCCTACTAGAAATAGAGCAATATGGGACTAGCTCACTAGATAGTGCAAGCATGACTTTTGCGGATTTAGCTCAACACTACAAAGATAAATATTTGATCGCGCCCCAATATGTTGACGGACGCAAGGTTGCAGGTCTGAAAAGTTATAATAGGGTTGATTTTATAATTCTTGCTTTAAGAGATTATTTTGGTAAAAAGAAAATCAGGAGTATTACGGGCGGTGATATAGAAGGATATAAGCTTAAAAGACTGGCTACGCCTAAAATAGAAAGAGCCACTCCTACAGACGGCAAACCAGCCAAAGAAGGTAAAACGCGCACCCTAACCA
>CAZHXL010000349.1:2314-5076 GCA_964536575.1 uncultured Clostridia bacterium
TTACTTCAAAAAGATACGTAGATACGATTCATACGCAGAATATTAAATATTGCTCAGCGTGAGGGATGGCTATTAAAAAACCCTTTCTTCGCTACTGATAAAATAATTAGCGCAGCAGATGAAAAAAAAAGAGAAAGGATCTTAACTAGAGAAGAAGAAAAACTATTGCTAGAAAACTGTATCGACCAACGTAGTCACCTAAAAGTAATTATTGTCTGTGCAGTCGATACAGGCATGAGGGCAGGTGAATTATTTAGTCTCACCTGGAAAGACGTTGATCTAGAAAAAGGAATTATCACAATCGCCGCATTAAACACGAAAACTTTGCAGTCAAGACAAATCGCTATAACTACAAGACTAGGAATACTTTTAGAAGACCAAAAACGAGCCTCAAAAGAAACTGATAGAACAGTATTTGGGCTAACTACAGTCAAGAGATCTTTTGATACGCTACGGCATCAGTGCGGACTAGACGATCTCCGCTTCCACGATCTGCGCCACACAGCCGCAACGCGCTTAATCCAGCAAGGAATACCACTCCAGGAAGTAGGTAGAATATTTATTTCTTGCCAGTGGTGCAAATGAAAGCGCATGGCCATACATAACCAGGTGTGCCGCATGACCATACCCTGGGTACAGTTTAAGGGTTGGCTGATGTGTAAAGCCCATCCACTGCCAGCATTTCTCTATCCAACCTGTCTTTTGTTTCTGTTCAGGTTTTTTGGGTACTATACTTGTTGTAGTTTGCATGTAGAATTGTCAAATATTGCCGGTAATATGATGGAAGTAGATGAACAGTCAAAATTACTATTTGTAATCAATCCGGTATCCGGGGGGAACGAAAAAACATTGTGGGTGAATGGAATCCATCAATATTTTGAAAATTCACCCGGGTGTTTCAGGATATTTTTCCTTACCGGTAAAAATGACGCGAAGGCGGTAACTGAACACATCTCATCTTTTCAGCCAGATAAAGTTATTGCTGTTGGCGGAGATGGAACAATAAAATTAGTGGCGGAACAATTGATTGGCTCCAATCTGCCCTTAGGCATTTTGCCGGCAGGGTCTTCTAATGGGCTGGCTAACGACCTCAATTTGCCCTTTGCTATTTCAGAAGCGCTGGATGTAGTAGTGCATGGGGTTATTACAAAGATAGACCTGCTCCTTCTCAATGATAAGGAAGTATCTGTTCATTTATGTGATATTGGAATGAATGCTTTATTCATAAAATATTATGCCATGAACAGGGAAAGGGGCAAATGGGGTTATGCAAAAGCCTTCTTTCGTGTTTTTGGGCAAAGAAAAATAATCAAGACTGAAATTCTGATAGAGGGAACAACCATTTTGAGATGGGTTTATATGGTAGTGCTGGCTAATGCCCGTTCGTATGGTTCTGGCGCACTCATCAATCCGTTGGGTGATGTAAGCGATGGAAAATTTGAAGTGGTCATTTTTAAGGAATTGTCGGTTTGGGAATTAGTAAAAATGCTTTTCACGCACAAACCCTTTGATCCTGAAAAAATTGAAATACTTCAGACAAATGAGGTGACACTTACCACCCGTAAAAAAGTGCATTTCCAGATTGATGGAGAATGCCGTGGTAAAGTGAACACCGTTAAAGCAAAAATCCTTCCTGGTGCGCTGAATCTGCTGTTGCCTGCATGATAGCTGTCTATCTTCATTAACAGGCCGGCAACTTTTTTTTGATAAATAATCAGTATGCCGGTAAAAAAAGGAGTCAGTCTTAAATTGAGTGGCCAAAAGTTCGTACCTTAATACCGCTATTTAGCAAGGTCCTTTCTGAAATTTTAAAACGGCTATATGTCATTTATTGATTATTACGAAATATTGAAAATCAATAAAACGGCGACAGGTGATGACATTAAAAAAGCGTATAGAAAATTAGCCAGGAAACTACATCCCGATCTGAATCCGAATGACAAGGAGGCTAATAAAAAATTTCAACAAATCAATGAAGCCAATGAGGTGTTGAGCGATCCGGAGAAAAGGAAAAAATACGATCAATATGGTGAAAACTGGCAGCATGGTGAAGAATTTGAGAAAGCAAAGCAGGCGCAGGGCCGTTCCGCAAGAGCGGGTGGTCAGTCTTTTTCAGGCGGCTTTGAGGAATCGGATTATTCAGATTTCTTCGGCTCCATGTTTGGCGGTTCAACGGGTGGCGGCAGAAGCCGCCAGGCAAAATTCAGGGGTCAGGATTATAATAGCGAATTACAAATTTCATTACGAGATGCATTTACTTCTCATCCACGAACTTTAAATATCAACGGAAAACAGGTAAGGATACAAATACCCGCGGGGATCGAAAACGGGCAAACCATTAAATTAGCAGGCTATGGCGGTAAAGGGATGAATGGTGGTCCGGATGGTGATCTCTTTATTACCTTCTCCATTATAAATGACCCCCATTTTAAGCGGGCAGGGAGTGATCTGTATACAAGCTTCAACCTTGATTTATATACCGCGGTGCTTGGTGGAGAAATTATGGTTGATACGCTTACTGGTAAAATCAAATTAAAAATTCCTCCTGAAACACAGAATGGAACTAAAACAAGGGTGAAAGGGAAAGGCTTCCCGGTTTATAAAAAAGAAGGGCAATTCGGTGATTTGTATGTGACGTATCAAATTCAAATACCAACCCAACTATCAGAACGAAAAAAAGAATTATTTACGGAACTGGCCAACTTGTCAAAATAAACCCATTCCTATGGAAATACGGGAATATATACCAATAGATATCTTTT
>CAZHXL010000350.1:0-755 GCA_964536575.1 uncultured Clostridia bacterium
TACCTTTTTCACGCATAGCTTTAGCAATAGAAAATAGTACTGCATTACCTAAACCACCACCAGCAAGGAGAATTTTTTTACCTTCAGGAATTTCTGTTGCTGTTCCAGTTGGCCCCATCAAGATAACTCTTTGGCCTGGACGCAGACTAGCACAAAGGCGGGAACTAACTCCCATTTCAAGTACAATAGTGCTTAACCAGCCTTTTTTCTCATCCATCCAAGCACCAGTTAAGGCTATACCTTCTAGTGCTAGAGTTGTTCCTTCTATATTTTCACTATCTACTTCAAAGTTTTGTAAGCGATAAAACTGACCAGGCTTAAATTTTCTTGCTGCTAATGGTGCGCGAACAATTACCTCTACAATAGTGGGTGTTAGCCTATCTACACGGACTATTTCAGCCATTAAGCTATCATCTAAATACTCAGTCAAGCTATGGAATTTTTCATCGCGACTTGCCTGTTCAGCAGGACTTAAATTAGCTAATTGGTGAGCAAAGATTTTACAAATATGATGATAGCCATGTTTAGCTGATGCCATAGCTTTTACTACATTACCAGCATAAGTAGGGTGATTATCACCGTAATAAGTTATATAACGACCATCTTTTTCATATGAAGTAAAGAAAGCTTCTTGGTTTGTGCCGCTCGCAGGTGTTAAGGAAACCTTGCCAAACTCATCTATTTCAGCTTTATAACCAGCAAAGAATTGATTCCATTTGTCTTTGTGACCATCCTATGAAAGCAGCACAATTGTT
>CAZHXL010000350.1:765-1688 GCA_964536575.1 uncultured Clostridia bacterium
CATTTGTCTAGCTTAAATGTTCCTGGTTGTTCTTTTTCATAAATAATATTTGGGCTAGTACCAGCCGCTACACAAACTGACTTAGCTGGAAGCGTTATATATTCACCACTTGGCTGCCATTTGCCATCTTCACCTAGCTTAGAACGTTCAAATTTCAAGGCAGAAACAGCACCATACTCACCAGTAATTGCTTCTACAGGAGAGAGGTTTTCTATAAAAGCTATACCTTCTTCTAAAGCTTTAATTACTTCTTCGTGGTTTAATCGATAAGCAGGAGAGTCTGCCAAAGTCTTACGATAAACAAGCGATACACCTCCCCAAGCACGCACTAGAGGAATAAAATTAGGTTCTTCGCCCACATGGTGAGCACGTAAGCGTTCAGTACGAACCTGACGACCATGATCTAGAAAAGTGATTAAAGTTTGTTTTTCTTCTTCGTTAAACATTGACCAAACTTTTTCTTCACCAAATTCTTGTACTAGTTTTTCAAATCTTTCTAGGGTTTTTTCTACTTGAACAGGGTAATAAGCAAAAAGCTCTGTTGCGGTATCAATACCAGTTAAACCACCACCAATAACAATAGCAGGGAGTTGTACTTGTAAATTAGCTGCATTTGTTTTTTTGAAAGCTCCTGTAAGCTGTAGTGCCATAAGGAGATCTGAGGCTTTACGAATACCACGAACCAAATTATTTTTCATTTGTACAATAGTAGGCTTTCCTGCTCCTGTAGCAATCGCAATATGATCAAAACCTAAGTCCCAAGCATCATCAATAGAAATGGTTCCACCAAAACGCACTCCACCATAAACACGCAAGGTTCTACGACGCATTAGAGTGAGATAAATCATCATTAAGAAATTTTTATCCCAACGAACTGTAATCCCATATTCAGAAACCCCACCAAACCCCAGTAAAATACGCTC
>CAZHXL010000350.1:1698-5064 GCA_964536575.1 uncultured Clostridia bacterium
GGTAATGGTTCGATTTTTAGTCCATCAATACCAACAACTCCAAATCCTTCATTAAGTAAATAATGAGCTAGGGTATAACCTGCTGGGCCTAAACCCACAACTAGAACATTTTTGCCATTATAGGGCAACATATAGGGACGACGGACATTAAGCGGGTTCCAACGTGTTAACAAACCATAAATCTCAAACCCATAAGGTAGATTAAGCACATCAGTTAAAATTCCTGTTTCAGCTTGAGGAATATTAACAGGCTCTTGTTTTTGGAAAATGCAACTTTTCATACAATCATTGCAAATACGATGACCTGTACCTGGCACCATAGGGTTATCAATAATTATAGTTGCTAATGCTGCTAAAGACTCTCCATCACGTTTTAATACATGAGCTTCAGAGATTTTTTCATCTAATGGACAACCTTCTAAAGGGATGTTAAGAGGGTTTTTACGATAGGTTTGATCTTTTTCTAAAAAGCCTTTGGAACAAGAGTCTTTGTCACGTTCATGGCAATAGAGGCAATAATCAATCTCATGGTAAACTTCCTTAAAGTTAAAACGTCGATCAGTTAACTTAAACCCATCGCGGCGACGAAGTTTATTTTCTGGGCCATAAAGCATTTCTGGTAAATCATTTTTTTTAGGACGATTAAGTTTAACTAATTGCTGATATTCAATGGTTTCAGGATGTTTATAAGAAAGCCAGTTTGCTACATCATCATGAGTTTCTGGAGAATGGTAACGTGCAAAAGACCAGGCTTCTAACATCGTTAATAATCGTTTAATAAACTTGTGCTCTGCTCTAGGTTCAGTAGTCTCAGGTGCAAATGTCTCAAGCTCTTTTTCTGTTAATATCGATTCCAATAACAAAGGCTGCATAACAGAATGTTTTTCCAAGACAGAATGTAGGCTAGTAACGCTATCACGAGTAGCTTGACTTAAAGAGTTTTTTGCAGGATTGGTAAAATGTTTGTCATATTCTTTTTCCCAATTTACTAGCGAGACAGCCATTTGTGCCATACCAAACTCAGCATCAACTTCCCAAAGAGAATCCTCAAAAGCTACTTCTTGCAAAACAACTGCTTGAGTACGCAGTGTGGTTAAATCAAACTCAGGCAATTGAGCTAGGGTATATTTTTTCATTGCGCGAGAAATAAAATTACGCTTTAGTTGCATAACTAATTTTTCTCTATCAGTTTGTGCTCTAATTTTTCCTAGGTCTTCTTTAATTGGAAAGAGCTTTTCTAAAAAACTACCTAAATAAGGTGCCATTTTTACAATTAAGTCAGATTCAGCCTTAGCACTTAAGTTGTGTCCTTGGCCACCAGAAGCTAAATAAGGTTGCCAAGCTTCCCATAATTGAGGGTTTGTTCTAGCAACTTCTTTGTAGAAAATCTCTGCTAGTTCACTTAAGCGAGTTGACTGATAAAGGTCTGAATACTTAAATCCAGCAATACCAAGCTCAAAATTGTTTTCTTCTTGTAAGGAAAAATTTGGGGAGTCACTGATGGAAAAATTTATACTATTAGATTCTGTCATCTTTTTTTGTATCCTGAGCGTTGTTCGCATTATATATTTTTGCAGTTATAATCTGCCAGTGGAAAACTGAAAATTTTAGCATAGTAAAAATGGCTGTCACAACTAAACCCAGCACTAGTCATTTTACAACGCATAGTAAGAAACATGAGAAATTTTTATCAAAATCGTTACTTTCAAGCTGTATTTATTGGCATAGGCTTTTTTTTATTTTTTACCCTTCTTTCTTCCCGCGATTATATGGCGGTAGATGGTTCTACAAGATGCTTAAATGTTAGTTATAGCAAAGAGGTTTTTTTTCATGGCAATAACCATATGCTTTATCCTGTACATGTTTTTTTCTGGCATAAACTATTAGGGTTAATAGGGGTAAAAGCTACTAGTAGACTAGAATATATGCACTTAACTGCCCTAATGAACGCACTAGCGGGAGCAGGGGTACTAGCTATAGTTTATTCATTGTTACGTCTAATAATCGAGTCTTTTAGATACACTCTGGCTATAACAAGTTGCTATGCTTTTTCACGAGCCTTTCTACTTCACGCTACTAATTCTACTGAACCTATGGTTGGGCTATTTTGGAGTATATTAGCAATCTGTATTTTAGTTTTTGCCTTAAATAGAAGCTATTCTAGGTTAATTTTTTTCACAGGATTTCTATTAGCTTTGTCAATGGCTACTTATCAATCTATGGTGTTAATTGCTCCTGCTACAGTAGTTTTATGTTTTTACTGGTCTAATAAAGAACCAATAAAGAAATCAACACTTTTTCTAAGGCTATGTTATTTAATAACAGGTAGTGTTTTGGGTGTGGCTTCAATCTATGGTTATGCTTATTACACCAGTGGTACACAAGATATTAAGTCAATGGTTGTAAGGTTTTTTGCAGTTTCTGGAGATAGTATTTATGGCAGCCTGACTTTAAGAAAATTTATTTCTCTACCACTGCAATTTATTCGCAATGTTTTTCCAATAATGCCTGGAGATTTTTCTGGGATTGTTGGTTGGGCTGTAGATAACCTTAATGAAAAGTGGTGGTATTGGGCTTATTTGGTTTATGGTTTAGTTTTACTTTTGATTATTAAAACCATTTTTTATTTTTGGCAGACAAATAATCAAATGAATTGGAAAGAAAAACTTGCAATTTGGTCAGCTATTATAGGAGTTCTTTTTCCTCTTTTAGCCAATGCTTATTGGTTTCCTGGTTATGATAAATTATGGTTACAACCTAACCTATGCTTGATACTTGCTCTAGGTATTTTAGTTAAACAAGTAGTTAAAGATTCAAAAGATTCAAAAGATTCAAAAGATTCAAAAGATTCAAAAGATTCAAAAAAGGTTTTCTTACCAATAGTTTTTTTAATTTTAGCTTTAGAAATATTTTCTAATTTAGTTTGGCTAATTCCTAGTCGTTATCAAGAAAATCAAGCCTTACGGGGTGCCGAAGAAGTATCAAAGGTTGTGCAAAGTCCGCCAGACTTGGTAATTGATGGTTGGGATTTTGTTTCTTTACTTTATGGTGCTCTATGGAGTTATCATATTTATAATTTCCATAGTGCTGTTGAAGCAAGAGGGGTGGCTGTTTTAGACGAGTTACCAAAACTTATTGAAGAGACTAAAAAACGAGGAGGGAAAGTTTATTTTCTTGGGGTACTAAACGAAACTGAAAGCAGTTGGTCTTGGTTTTTAGCCTCACGAGGCTTACCTTATAACTCTTTAGATCCTTATAGACAAAAAGCTAGACTAGTAAAACACTTTAAGTTCAGTGCTTTTGAAAGTAGCTTATATGTTTTAGATTTTGATAGTGATTAAAGCACAAAATAACAAATACAAGAAT
>CAZHXL010000351.1:0-977 GCA_964536575.1 uncultured Clostridia bacterium
GACAAAATTACTAGGCAGTATATCCAATAAGCACTACCACTATACCCTTGCAGTTGTTTAACTTACTGGTTACAGAGCTTGGAACTGGCACGCATTCCAAGGTGCGTTCTTTAACTCTCCTAATAACGTAGGTTAACAGTATTCCTACTAGTAACCTTAGTCCGGTCACTCGGACTTGTTTGCTTTTACCCAAACAAGCCTTGGTCTTTAGTCCAAGGTAAGTGACAATATATTTTCACCTCAATAATTTTATGCCAGTATCTTAATATTATTAAATAATGGCGTCAATGACATAGATCCAACAATCTCTGCCATTAATTTTTTAGCTGTGTTACACTACAAACCAATCTAAAACCGTATCAGCTTATCAGCTTATCAGCTTATTGGAGCAAAAATGATGACTAATGTACAAAGACGAATAGTATTTTTAGCTGTTCAACCAATTATGGAGCTTGACCTAGTAGGCCCTTTAAGTGTATTTCAAGGCGTAAATTACTTGTTCAACTCTCAAGGAAAAACTCCTTTTTATAAGGTTGAAGTCTTCACAGCAGGAACAGGAATGACGGTTGAAGGTGATTGTGGTTTATCTCTTATTGTTAATAAGCGGTTAGCTGATTTAACAAACTCTGTTGATTTAGATATAGATACGTTACTAGTCATTGGAGGTAGTGGTAGCCTAACAGTACAACCTACAGATAATGTGGCATTATGGTTAAAACATATGAGTACACATATACGTCGAATTGGATCTATATGCACAGGCGCATTTGTTTTGGCGGCTGCTGGGTTATTAGATAATCGTCGTGCTACAACTCATTGGTGGCACTGTGCAAACCTACTAACTAAATATCCTAAAGTGCAAGTAGATAGTAATTCTATTTTTGTTAGAGATGGAAATATTTATACATCCGCAGGTGTTACTACAGGAATGGACTTAGCCTTAGATTTAGTAGAAGAAGACCTAGGAGGAGCAATGG
>CAZHXL010000351.1:987-4686 GCA_964536575.1 uncultured Clostridia bacterium
ATGGCACTAAATATTGCTCGTGCTTTGGTAATTTTTTTACGTCGTCCAGGAGGGCAAAGTCAGTTTAGTGTTACTCTAAAAACTGCTACTCCAGAACGCCATAGTTTACGCGAGCTACCTGCTTGGATTTTGGAACATATTTCCCAACCTATACCAATAGAAGCTTTAGCTAATCAAGCAGCTATGAGCTTACGCCATTTTGCTCGTGTCTTTGCATCTGAGTTTGGTATGACACCTGCACGATACGTTTTAGAACAACGAGTTGAGGCTGCCCGACGTGCTTTAGTCAAAACCAAATTAGGCCAAAAAGAAATCGCTCTAAAATGTGGGTTTGGCAATATTGAACATATGCGTCGTGCTTTTCTGCGTATTACAGGCGTACCACCTAATACTTATAGAAATCATTTTCATCAAAACTTACAGACTGATTTAAACTCTAAAGAAGGGCAACCGCATAGTAATTCCTAAGAGGCAATCATATAGGACTGCCCCTACTCAACTTGATTAGCCGTCTAATATTTTACCTAATATCCTTACTGTCATTTTATAAGCTGATTGCCCAAGACAGACTAAAAAAACTTTTTCAATAAAACTATCAGTAAGTAGAAAATTCTTAACTTCTGTTATAGCAATCTTTGTAGCTCGATCCATAGGAAAGCCATAAGCTCCTGTACTAATAGCAGGAAAAGCGATTGTTTTAATTTCATGCTTTTTGGCTAAAGCCAGACTATTGCGGTAGCACCGAGCTAGAAACTCATCTTCCTGACAAGTACTATCACGCCAAATTGGCCCTACAGTATGAATCACCCACTTAGCCTGTAGATTGTAAGCTTTAGTAATCTTTGCTTCCCCAGTTTCACAACCCTTTAGACTTCTACATTCTTCTAGCAATTCTGCACCAGCAGCACGGTGAATAGCACCATCAACCCCACCTCCACCAAGCAAAGAGCGATTAGCAGCGTTAACAATTGCATCCACTTGCAGTTTAGTGATATCTCCTTCAACTACAATAATTTTATTCTTCATAACATGTTAGGGGAAATTTTTCTAAAAAATCAACTTTGTAACAAACTAGTATAAATATTTAGGAGATATAAAACCATAGTATTGTCCTTGCTCAAACAAACTTATCAACTCATAATAGCAGTTTTAAGCCAAATTCTTTCAGGAGTTAAATTAAACAAAAATGGAATGGGTAAGTGAAAAAGAAGCTGTTTCAGCAATTAAATCATTTGACAGAGTTTTTATTCATGGAGGCGTTGCTACCCCACAAACTCTAGTAAAAGCTATGACAGAACGAGCAACAGAACTACGTAATGTTGAGATTGTTCATCTACATACCGAAGGTGATGCTCCTTATATTAACCCGCAATACGCTAGTAGTTTCCATACTAATGCTCTTTTTGTTGGTGCAAATGTGCGTGCGGCTGTGGCTAGTGGTGAAGCGGATTATATCCCTGTTTTTCTTAGTGAAGTTCCAGGGTTATTTCGTAAAAAAATACTTCCCTTAGATATTGCTTTAATACAAGTATCACCACCTGATCGCCATGGATACTGTTCATTAGGAGTTTCGGTTGATGTTGCTAGTGCTGCTGTACATACAGCAGTTACTGTAATTGCCCAGGTTAACCCTAATATGCCTCGTACACACGGCGACGGTCAAATTCGCTATGCTATAGAGTCCAATGACCCCATCCCTGAAATGCCACAACACGAGCTAACAGAAACAGAAATGATTATTGGTAAATATTGTGCTGAATTAATTGATGATGGTGCAACACTGCAAACAGGCATCGGAGCTATTCCAGATGCGGTGCTTGCTTCACTAACAAATCATAAAAATCTTGGTATTCATACAGAAATGTTCTCTGATGGAATTATTAGCTTAATTGAACGAGGTGTCATTAATGGTTCACGTAAAAGAGTCCACCCTGGTAAAATTATTAGCGGTTTTGTAATGGGAACACGCCAACTTTATGATTTTATTGATGATAATCCATTGGTCTCACTACTTGATATTGAATATGTAAATGACACAGCCGTGATTCGTCGTAATCCAAAAGTAACAGCTATCAATAGTGCAGTTGAAGTTGATTTTACTGGTCAAGTTTGTGCTGATTCTATTGGCACAAAGCTTTATTCAGGTGTAGGAGGACAAATGGATTTTATTCGAGGTGCTTCGTTATCAGATGGAGGAAAACCAATAATTGCTCTTCCTTCTACAACACAAAAAGGCGAGTCAAGAATTGTACCTTTCTTAAAAGAAGGTGCAGGCGTAGTCACAACAAGAGCACATATGCATTATGTTGTAACAGAATATGGCATAGCCTATCTTTATGGTAAAAACCTACGTCAACGTGCTCGTGCTCTTATTAATATTGCACATCCAAATCATCGTGAAATGTTAGAAAAACGCGCTTATGAGCGATTTAAGGTTCTGCCTGATTAAAACAGTTCTTATTAAACAATAAAACAATAGTTAACTTAATAATTGTAAGGGCGAAAGGTTTTATGAAAGAAATTGTGTTAGTTTGTGATGGTTGTAGCTTAGGAAACTCTAATTATCAAGCTGGTGAAAGCCGTGCTTCTGCTGTTGCTATTTTAGAATTTAAGGGAATAAGAAAAATCTTTGGTGAGTACTTAGGCAATGCTAGCAATCAACAAGCAGAAATTGTCGCGGCTTGTTTAGGCTTAGAACAACTACATGAGCCTTGTTTAGTCACAGTTATATCCGATTCACAATATGTTATTAAAACAATGCTAGGGGAGTTTCGTAAGAAAACTAATTTTGATTATTGGACAAGACTTGATAAAGCCTGTCAAAACCATAAAGTGACCTGGACTTGGACACGTGGACATGCTGGACATAAATGGCAAGAATGTTGTGACCGTGGGGCTAAAATAATTGCCTTAGCAGGAAAAGTAGATCAAGAGGAACTAAATAAAATTCTAGAAGAATAAACACATTATTTTCTATGAATTAGAAAGGTTTATAATTTTTGAAAAAGTTTTTAGCAATTTTTTTTTCAAATCGGGAACTAAATACTCATTAATGCGATCTTAACTTGCAAAACCACAACAAAACAAATTTCACTGGAGGCAAAGTAATGTATAAAAAAGCTGCTTTAGTGCTTATTTTGGGTGTAGCAGTGTTCTACAGTGTAGCATTAACAAAATTATTCCTTTTTCAAAAGCGTAATACTCCGCAACCACCAACAGTAAATAACCCTATTCCAAGTCCCCCGCTCCCGTCGCCTAACAGTGAAATACCACGTATTGATGTTGTTTTTATGATTGATAGCACTAGCAGCATGGGCGATGAAATCCAAATGGTAAAAGACAATATTCGTAATATTATCAGTGAAATTTCTCAAGGTCAGCCTGCTCCAGATGTACGTTATGGCATAGTTACTTATCGTGATCGTTATGATGAATATGTAACAAAGTCTTGGCCATTTACTCGCGATGTGCAATCGATTTCCCAAGCTCTATCATCAATTGTTGCTGCTGGTGGTGGAGATAAACCTGAAAGTGTTAGTGAAGCTCTTTATGTTACACTACATAATATGGATTGGGATCCACAAGCTAGAAGTAAAATTGTTTTTCTAATTGGTGATGCAGGCCCAAATAATTATCCAAATAGTTATAAATGGGAAGACGAACTAACTTTTGCACAAAAAAACAATATTTCTATTAACA
>CAZHXL010000351.1:4696-5050 GCA_964536575.1 uncultured Clostridia bacterium
TTGCTTGTAGTGGTATTTGGCCTGCTGAAGAGCAAGTATTTAATACTATTTCTTCAGGAACTAATGGCCAATTTGCTCATTTAACCTATAAACAAGAATACGCTCGTACAGATGGCTCAAAAGCAGTAGTAATTGAAGAAGCAGGCCGTAGCTATGAAGTTTCAGCAGACGCGGCAGACAAAGACTGGACGCGTGGGGCTAGTGAATTAGTAGCACGTAACGAAGTAAAAGAAGTTGCTGGGCCTCCTGCTTATGGTGGTGGATATATTTCGTCTGCGCCAAGTTCATCTGCTTCCTATGCCCTTAAACCCTCTACTATTAAAGATAATGAGTTAGTTGACATAAAAACATCTG
>CAZHXL010000352.1:0-816 GCA_964536575.1 uncultured Clostridia bacterium
CCAAATCTTTATTTGATTCGGCTACTTTATGACGAAATTTGTCCAAACTTCAGCCCACCGATGAATCGGTGGTCTATTATCAATTGCCCCTAATGGGGCAAAATAAGAATTAAATATCTCTTTAATCCATCCCAATGCCCCGTCGGGGCATTTGATAATAGACCGCCCATTTATGGGTGGGCTATTGATTATTTTTGACGAGAGGTTTGCAGCAAATATTCTTTAATAAATGCGTCTATTTCTCCATCTAACACTGCGTCTACATCTCCTACCTCATATTTTGTACGAGTGTCTTTTACCAGTCGATAAGGTTGTAAGACATAGTTACGAATTTGTGAGCCAAAACTAATATCCATTTTTGCTGCTTCTTGTTTAGCTAGTTCTTCACGTTTCTTTTGCATTTCTAGTTCATAAAGTCTTGCACGTAAGACCTTAAAAGCAACGTCACGGTTTTGATGTTGTGAACGTTGATTTTGACAGCTAACTACAATACCTGTTGGAAAGTGAGTAATACGTACAGCAGAATCAGTGGTATTGATATGCTGGCCGCCTGCACCTGAAGAGCGATAGGTGTCTATGCGAATGTCTTTTTCATTTATTTCTATTTCTATTTCATCATCTATTTCTGGAACTACATCTACTGAAGCAAAGCTAGTTTCTCGGCTATGAGCAGTATTAAATGGCGAGTTACGCACAAGGCGATGGACTCCGCTTTCTGATTTTAATAGGCCATAAGCGTAATCACCTGTGACAGTAAA
Organism: uncultured Clostridia bacterium; assembly: GCA_964536575.1. GTDB lineage: Bacteria > Acidobacteriota > Blastocatellia > Chloracidobacteriales > JADJPF01 > JADJPF01. The sequence continues at coordinate 759 of CAZHXL010000352.1, forward strand.
ATAGGCTGATTTAATTCCTGCTTCCTCTCCTTGTATAACATCAACAACATCAACGCTC
>CAZHXL010000352.1:826-5050 GCA_964536575.1 uncultured Clostridia bacterium
TCCTGCTTCCTTGCCTGCTTGTTGATCTAGAAGTTCGGTCTTAAATCCTTTTCGTTCTGCCCAGCGCAAATAGAGCCTAAGTAACATTTCTGCCCAGTCTTGAGCGTCTACTCCTCCAGCACCAGATTTAATTTCTACAATTGCATTAGCACTATCATTTTCGCCAGAAAATAGCATTTCTGTTTCTACTTCAGCTAAAGTTTTTTCCAATCTAGGTAAAGTTTTACGCAATTCCACCAAAGAGTTTTCATCTTCTTGAGCAAATTCTAATAAGACTTCAATGTCTCCTAGCATTCGGTCTAATTCTTGAGATAATTGGATGTGATTTTCTAAGCGACGGCGTTTTTGTAAAACCTTTTGTGCGCGTGGTTGGTCATTCCAAAAGTCAGAAGCAGATGCTTGTTCTTCGATTTGAGCTAATTCTTTTTGTTTACTCTCAACATCAAAGAAACCTCCTTAACTCTACTACACGGCTTTGGAGGGTTGTATAGTGTTCTTTAAGGTCGTCTATCATTAAGTTTTCCTCCTAAATATTTTTGAAAGGGGTAATGTTAGCAGCAAGGTTATTAAGATACAAGCAAAGGCAAACACATCTCCAAAGCGTGTATAAAAGGTAAGTGGGAGAGCCTCTTTTATCTTTGCTATTTGCCAAATTCGCAATGCTGGTTGGAAAATAGGCGTTTCGTCTTTTATTTGACCGTAAGGATCAATATAAGCGGAAATCCCAACATTAGTAACTCTTAAGAGTGGGCGATTTGTTTCTACAGCACGCATCACAACATGTGCTAAGTGTTGGCGTGAAATAGGTGTTTGGCCAAACCAACCATCATTAGCAACATTGATAAAAGCCGTTGCTCCAGCGCGAGCAGTCTCACGAGTAATATCAGGAAAGACTGATTCAAAACAAATAAATGCTCCTATTTTTGTACCTGCAATGTCTAAAACAGAATATTTATTAGCAGGAGTGTAATCACCAGCGAGTGCCGGAATTCTGTCAATAAGTGGCAAATAGCCACGCATTGGAACATATTCACCAAATGGTAGGAGATGAATTTTATTATATTGACCAACACGTTCACCATTTGGAGCAATTAGTAATACACTGTTATGCTGTCCTAGGTGATTTTCTATTTGAGCTTCACCATTAAACAACAAATAGACTTTGTGTTTTTGAGTAAATTCAGCAAATATCTTTTGCCAATTTTCATCACGATCATAAGAAAAATTAAATGGAGCTTCTGGCCATGCAACTAGGATGATTTGGTCTTCATTTGTTTGTAACTCTCTAAGTTTTGTTACCCCTTGTAGACTCAAATCAACTTGACGAGTAAGACTTTCTGCAAGCTTTGATTGAGGAACACCCACAGGAGCAACTGCTTGAGCTACTACTACATTTATAGAGTCTTTTGGCAAAGAAATTTCTTTAATAGAAAGCCTACCAATAAAGAAAACTGACAAACAAACTAAAATACTTGTTATAGAGATTGAAATGGTTAAGCGAGTGCGTTTACAAATAGCTAAAGTAATTGCAGCACTAATTAAAATGACTAAAGCACTAATTAAAAAAACTCCTCCATACTTTGCTGGCCAAATTAAACTAGGGGAAAAGCTTTGTGAATAGCCAAGCGCGTTCCACCCTACACCAGAAATATGTAGCCGAAGATACTCTACCCCTGCCCAAACAATAGGAGCGCAAACCAAAGCTTCTACTCCTTGCTTCTTCACTATATGGTTAGTTAGTAAGGCAAAAACAGCAGGAAAAAGAGAGACAATCGCTACTAGAATTAGAGTAACTAGATGTGCCACAACTACAGGTAATTCACCATAATTTATCATTGAGTAAGTTATCCAATAGCAAGTACCATAAAAATATCCAATACCAAATAGCTCTCCCAACAAAAAAGCAAAAGCAGGCTTATGTGGTTTGGAAAGCGCGTAAAGTAATGGAATTAAAGAAAACCAGGCTAGAAAAGAGAAGCTAAAATTAGGAAAAGATAAAACTGTAATTATGGCTGAAAATAGCGCGAGTAAAACAGCAACTAAGGTTGTGGGGGGTTGTTGGTTAACTACAGTAGTCATTAAATATTTTCATTAGTAACCCATCCGTTACCATGCATTAATTGATGAGCTATCAATGGGTTATTGTGCTGACCGAGACATAACTTGAATGCCTCGAAAATTATGTTCTCGTTCTAATTCTTCTGCGACTTGGCGTGCTGTATCTACATCATAAGGGCCAACCTTTACAACATAAAACTGTGCCACAGAGTTTTCTTGTGGAGCAACAACATGCACACTATCTATATTTAGTCTACGTAACTTTTCTACTACTTTATCAGCTTCTTCCTGAGAAGGGGCTGAAGTAACCTGAATATAAAACTTTTCAGTATTATTAGGTAGAAAGTCTTTTTTCTGTTCAATTAAAGGTTTTTCTGTTGCTTCAGGGGTGGCCCCATTTGCGGCAGTTGGGTCTAGCCTTTTACTAGGAATTGGAGTAGCAACAGAAGTTATATTAGCAGTTGCAGTTACTTTACTATTAGACCAACGACCAACAAAAATTCCCAAAACATAAAAACTTAAGCACAGGACTAGTAAAATAACAAAACTAATTACTCCTTGGCGTTCTGTCCAAGGTGCAAGTTCTCTTTCACGAGTGCGCTCTCGCTCTTTATCCAATGAAGTAACCCTCTTTGATATAATTTTGTGTAATAAGATTTGTGATGAGATCAAAATAGTGGCTCATCTTAGCATATTGGCAAGAGAGAGAGCTAATTTTTCCCCATAAAAAACTTAGGCAACATAGGCTTCACTTTCAGTAAAACCCCTTCTGTTGCAATAATTTGTACCTTTGTACCTTTTGGTATTTTCACTATAGAAGTAGCTTGCCAAGCTTCCCCAAATACTAGGATTAATCCTAGTGGATCAAGATCTGTTTCTGCTACTGCTATCCTACCAATTAAATTTTGATCGTGATTCTTTAATTTGTGCGCTCTAGAACTAACTACAATATATAGTAATAAAACTAAAGCTACGCCAGCTAAAAACAAAGCAAGAAAAAATATTATTTTCATTTGCTTTCAGGTTCAACTAGGCGTTGAAGTGCTAGTGCATCACGATCCTGTGGGCTAAGAATAAGAGCTTGTTTTAGATGTGATTTTGTTTGAGCTAAATCATTTTTTTGAAAATAAATTCGACCTAGTAATACATGAGCAGGAACTAATTTAGGGTTCCAAAAAATAGCAGCCTTTAGAGAGACAACTGCACCTTCAATATTACCGCTACGTTCTTGCAGACGTCCCATTAAAAGATGAGCCTCGGAATTGTCTGGAGCGGTTTTCAATATTTCACTTAAGCTTGTAGTGGCTTCTTTGTCACGCCCTGCAATAAAAAACCCTTGTGCTTTAGCTAATAAAATTTCTATTTGTTCAGCTTGTTTGGTAAAGGTTGTGTTAGGTTTACTATCACGAGTTCGAGAAAGCCTTAAATATGCGGTACGGCTAAAATGATCTTTGAGGCGAATTAGGCTAGGCATTTTGCCTCCTGTTTCCCACTTAGCAAAATCTGATAGATGCTTTTTTGCTTCATCTAGTGCTACAGTAGCTTCAGAGGTTTGATTCATTTTTTCTAAGCTTTTAGCCAAAATATAATAGGCTTGACCGTCTTTAGTTTCTCGTCTTATTAGTTGATTTAACTGATTAGCCGCGCTAGTGAACTGTCCTGCGCGCCAAAAAGTATAACCGTAGTTAAAGAGTAAATCATTGTCGCGTGGAGCAGCTTGGAGAGCCAATCCTAACAACCTAATAGCTTCATCGTAATTAGACTTTCTTACTTCTATTACTGCGGCATTATTAAAGACTTCATAAAGTGGTAAAACTCCTGTAAGTTCTTTTAGGATGACAGAAGCCTTTTCATTATCTCCAAGTTGAAGACAGGCTACAGCACGATAAAATTGAGCTTCTAGGTAAAAGCTATCTTTTTCACTAACTTTATCTAACCAATTTAGCCCATCTTTATAATTAGTTTCATCATAATAGAGATGACCTAAGGTAAATACTGCATCAGGATATTGCCCGCTAGTGGCTTGTTGATATTCAGATATAGCACGAAAAAGGAATTTAACTTTGTCATCACGATTTGTGGTTAGCAGGGCTTTAACATAGCTTTCAAAAGCATTAGCAGGAATAACAGTTGCTTTGTTAATAATTTGTTCACGAGAAAAAGCAA
>CAZHXL010000353.1:0-5035 GCA_964536575.1 uncultured Clostridia bacterium
GCTTGTCTCTAGAAAAATTAGAAGAACTAGGAGAAGCCTTATTTGATTTCAAAACCGAGAGTGATTTAGCTAGCTGGTTGGAAAAAGTAGATTGAGTTCTTTTGGTGATAAGCTACTCTCATTTACTAGAATAAAGAGAATTGAAATAATTTTAGCTAACAAAAGAGTTTTGTTTTTTATAGCTCTACCCCAACTAGCTCCACGTCAAAAACTAGAATTGCTCCAGAGGGAACGGTTGTACCGTTCCCAGCCTCACCATAGCCAAGTGTATGAGGAATAATTAGCCGACGTTTTCCACCTACTTTCATTGTGCCAACGCCTTCTTCTAAACCTTTCACTACCTGTCTTAACCCTAAGCGAAAACGGAAATCTTCTCCACGATCGTCTGTGCTATCTACTTTTTTTCCGTTTGTTAATCTTAGGGTATATTTGATGATAATTACTTTTCCTCTACTAGGGCTGTCACCTGTTCCTAGAGTTAAATCTATGTACTTTAGCCCTGAAGGGGTTTTAGTCGCTTGCTTTTCTATTTCCTTTAAGTTAAATGGAGGATCATTTGTTTGAGAAATAGAACCAACGTTTTTTGATAAATAATAAGAATTTATGCTCGTAGAGGTGAGGCTTGAGCTAAGTAGTAAGCAAGTAATTAGTGCTAAAGGTTTTTCTATTAACATAAATTTTAACTCCTATGGTTTTTTTAGGCTACACCATGTTTTTTGAACCATTCTTGTAAGCGTTTCCAGGCATTTTCTGCGTCTTCTTTGCGATAACTAGGGCGATAGTCAGCATGAAAACCATGTGGGGCTTTTGGATAAACAATAATCTCAGAAACGGGACTACTCTTTTTTAGTGCCTCACGCATTTTTTCTATAGTATCTAATGGAATACCTTGATCTGCTTCTCCATATAAACCAAGTATAGGTGTTTTTATATTTGCTGCTACATCTATAGGGGCTTTCGGCTGTAGTTCAGAGCCGTTACCTACTAAACGACCATACCAGGCTGCACCTGCTTTTAGTTTGGGGTTATGAGCAGCATAAAGCCAAACGATGCGACCACCCCAACAAAAACCTGTAATACCAAGTTTACTGATATTGCCATTTGAATCACCTGCCCATTTTACTACTTCGTCTAAATCAGACATTACTTGGGAGTCAGGGACTTTTGAGACTACTTTTGAAATAACTTCACCAATATTTTCAATTTTTGATACATCACCTTGACGTGCGTATAATTCAGGAGCGATGGCTAAATATCCAAGTTTAGCAAACCTACGACAAATATCTTTAATATGCTCATGTACACCAAAAATTTCTTGTACAACTAGGACTACAGGTAAAGACTTACCAGTTTTAGGCATAGCTCTATAGGCGGGCATTTCACCATCTTTTACAGGGATTTTTATCTCACCTGCGGTTAGACCTTCTAGGTCAGTAGTAATAGTTTGAGCCGAGATGGGTTGAACAGACAAAGCAAATCCTGCGGTTAAAGCAGTTACAACAAATTCTCTACGGTTAAGTTCAAAGTTAGGTACAAGACTAAGAATATCTTCTTTCATTTTCTACTCCTTAAGTATGAATAATTAAAAATTAAATACCTGCTATATGAATAATTAATCGGCGGCGGTGAGGACGACTACGGTGTTCCCACAGATAAAGCCCTTGCCAAGTTCCCATTGCTAAACGCCCATCAGTAATAGGAATAGTTTCACTGGTTTTAGTTAAAACGCTTTTAGCATGTGCTGGCATATCATCAGTGCCTTCGGCATCGTGTTCCCAGTTACGAGATTCTGGGGCTAAGCTAGACATCCAACGAGTTAAGTCTCTAAGTACAGAAGGATCTGCATTTTCTTGTATAACCAAACTCGCAGAGGTGTGTTGAATAAATATAGTACAGAGTCCTTTATGAATTTGGCTACGTTTTACTATCTCAGTAATAGAATCAGTGATTATAGTAAAACCTTGCCCTCTAGTATTAATGTCTAGTGATTCTTGGAAAATTTTGTAGTTTGACATGTTTCACCAAAATTGGGTAAATTTATAGATAATTATTATTTTAATAGATAGCTATTTATTATTAAATTTAGCATTTTAACTAGATTCAAGCAGTTTTTATAGCCTTGTTTAAAAAAACTTTGCTAGATCAGGTTTTCCTTATTGATTTAACATTATATTGATGTTACAAAAACCGCTTGGTCTTATTAAAATATCTATACCTATTCTATTAGATCTCACATTAGCATTTTAGGACATAACTTATGTCTTAAATCCTAAGGTAAAAATTTTACTTAGTTTGATTTTCTACACTAGGAAAATGCCGTAGTCATTAATTTATATAAAAGGGGCGGCGTCACTTTTAACCATTTTAATTACGCTGAAACAATCGCATGAAGGTTTGCAATATTTGTGGCAAACAATGGTTTAATGATATTAAATTCTGCCCTATCGATGGCGTAGAGCTAGAAGATTCTAACCCAGCCAGCCCATTAAATACTTTGATTGGTCAAGTACTTAATCATACTTACCGGGTAGAAGAAAAGATAGGTGAAGGCACCGTTGGTACGGTTTTTAAGGCTAAGCACTTAGGTATAGGCGATACAGTAGCAATTAAGGTAATTGCACCTGCTCATACAGAAAAATCAGATTCTTTAATGCGTTTTAGACGTGAAGCAAAAGCTGCTCGTCGTCTCTCCCACCCCAATGCTGTAACAGTTTATGATTTCAATATAACCGATGGCGGCTTGCTTTTTATGGTGATGGAGTATGTTAATGGCGTTACCGTAGAAAAATACTTACAGCAAAATGCTCCTATCCGCCCACAACGCGCTCTAGAAATACTACGTCCAGTAGCTACTGTATTAGACGTAGCACATACCCTAGGTATTATCCATCGAGACTTAAAGCCAGCTAATTTAATGATTTGTAAAGATACTAGTGGCAATGAGCAGATTAAAGTATTAGATTTTGGTACAGCCCGTCTAATTACAGTAGAAGATACTGAATCCCTAGATAGTGTACTCACTACTTTACAGGGACAAGTTTTTGGCGCCCCAATCTATATGTCACCAGAACAAGCATTAAGTGAACCAGTAGGGCCATGTACAGATATTTACACTCTAGGAATAGTACTTTATCAAATGCTTACAGGTACAGTACCTTTTAGTGGTCAAAAATCTTATCAAGTAATGATGGCACATATTAATGACAAGGCAGAGCCACCATCAGGACGTAATGCAGGACTACCAGTGGAATTTGATGAGGTTATCTTTAAGGCTATAGCTAAAAAGCCAGAAGAGCGTTACCAAACAGCAACAGCTTTAGCAGAGGATTTGTCTTCTGTGATTTCTGTTTTGGTTACTCGTGATACTCAAGCCATGTCAAAGCCAGCCAAAACAGATCAACCTCTCTTAGCCGCTAAGACAACGACTGAAATGAAAGCTGTTCGAGAAGGGATTACAGAACCACTTACAGAGGAAGGAATAGAAAAGACTTTAAGTGATGAAGAAGTTTCTCCAATCAGGTTGAACTTTCCCATTAGAACCGAGGAAAAAACTTTAGAAGAGCCTATAGAGTTGGATCTTAAGGTTTTACCAAGTCATGAACTACCAGTAGTTGAAGCTAAGGTGGATTTTTGCCAGTATGTAGGGCAACAGGCATTGTTAGAAAGATTAAAAACAGAGTTTGACTCAGCCTTAGAAAATGTAGCACAACCTATTTTTCTAATTGGAAACCCTGGTACAGGTAAGACAGTTTTAGTTAACCGTTTACAAGATTGGGCAAAAAGTCAAAAAATAGAAGTTTTATCAGGAGGGTTTACTGAGTTTATTGCTAGCTCTATAGAGCCTTTATATGTATGGAAAGAGATGTTTGGGTTGTTACAAATATCAGAAACAAAAAGTAATAGTGATAGTAAATCAGCTAAGCTATCAACTGCTATGCTACGAGAGCAACGAGAGGAAAGAAAGTGGCAACTATTTCAACGCTTATTAGAAGAACTTGTTGACCGTTCAAAGAAAACCCCTCATCTAGTTATTCTAGAAGATTTACAATGGGCAGATACTTTGAGCTTAGACTTTTTAGGTTATTTGCTACGTAACACAGCACTTAGTCGGTTTTGTTTTGTTGGTACAGCACGCCTAGAAGAAATTAATCGCCCAGAACACCTTTTTAGCCAATGGTTTAAGTCACAAGAAAAATACTTTTACTATCAAACCATAGAATTAGATAATTTTGATCAACCAACCACTTTCTTGCTGCTTGAAGCTGTTTTTCAAGCCATTGGTATTCACCAACAAGATATAGAATCAATTTATCAAAAAACTGCTGGTAACCCATTACAATTGGTTCAATTAATCAGTTTACTAAAAGATAAAGGTAAAATTTCCTTAAGAAATAATGTTTGGCAAGTTGAGGCTTTAGTAGCCCAAGAGCTACCATCTTCTATTTCAGAGATTACAAAAGAGAAATTATTTTTATGTCCAGATGATTTGACTGATTTATTAGTGCTTTCTTCAGCAATAGACGAAGTTATTAATCTAGATCTACTAGAAATAATTACTGGTAAAAGCGTAGAAGCACTAGCAGCCATCTTTACACCTGCTATTGAAGCTTTGTTATTAAAAGAAGAAAACACCCCTCAGGGAAAAGTATTAAAGTTTTATCATAATGCTATTCATCGTGCTATTTATGGTAGTGCTTCACTAGAAGAAACCAAGAAACTACACTCCAGTATTGCCGCAGCACACAACTCACTAAGACATACTAAAAAGTTTCGTGTAGGTGCTGAATTTGCCTATCACAACTATTTAGCAGGTGCTTGGGAAAGGGCTTTTCAGCATGGATATTCTGTAGTGGAACGTGCCTATCAGCATTCAATGTTTGATGAGGTGATACAATTTTCGCGTTATGCTGAAGATGCTGCGACTAATTTAGCTGAACTAGATAAAGAAGGAATAGAAAACCTAGCTGAGCTTAAACTGTTGCGTTTGCAAGCTTTACTACGCTTAAATCGCTACCCAGAAGCAGAACGTGAACTT
>CAZHXL010000354.1:0-5019 GCA_964536575.1 uncultured Clostridia bacterium
ACCTGGGCAATCTACGTGAGCATAGTGACGCGCTTTTGTTTCATACTCTACGTGAGCAGTTGCGATTGTGATTCCTCTGGCTCTTTCTTCTGGAGCATTATCAATGGAATCGAAGGCTCGCACTGCAATCTTTGGGTTTTTCTTTGCTAGAACTTTTGTTATTGCTGCTGTTAGAGTTGTTTTCCCATGATCTACGTGACCTATTGTTCCTATGTTTACGTGCGGCTTACTTCGATCAAATTTCTCTTTTGCCATCTCTACTTTACTCCTTAACTCTCCAAGGTTTTAGCAATTTGAAATAATTTAATAATGATAAAAACTTAAGCGGTTATTCCGCGAACTTTAGCAATAATCTCTTCGCTAACAGATTTTGGTGTTTCTTCATAATGCTTAAAGTGCATTGTATAAGTTGCTCGACCTTGTGTTGAAGACCGCAAATCTGTTGAATAACCAAACATAGTTGAAAGAGGAACAGATGAAAGAATAACTTGTGTCCCAGGTCTTGCTTCCATTCCCTCAATGCGCCCACGACGAGAACTTATATCTCCTGTAATTGATCCCATATACTCTTCAGGAGTTACAACTTCCACTTTCATAACAGGTTCTAGTAAAACAGGATCTGCCTTCTTAGCAGCATCTTGAAAAGCCATTGAGCCAGCGATCTTAAAAGCTATTTCACTAGAATCAACATCGTGATAACTGCCATCGTAGAGACTAACTTTTACGTCTACCATTTCATAGCCAGCTAAAATCCCACGCTCCATTGCCTCTTTTATCCCAGCCTCAACAGGAGAGATATATTCCCTTGGAACAGCCCCACCAACAATATTATTTTCAAATACAAAACCTGATCCTGGAGGTAATGGTTCAAGCTCAATTTTAACGTGACCGTATTGGCCTCGACCGCCTGTTTGACGAATAAACTTGCCTTCGCCTTTAGCAAGACGCTTTATAGTCTCGCGGTAAGCAACCTGTGGTTTCCCAACATTTGCACCTACACCAAATTCTCTTTTTAAGCGATCAACTATTATTTCCAAGTGAAGTTCGCCCATCCCAGAAATTAAGGTTTGTCCTGTTTCAGTATCAGAACTAACTCTAAAAGATGGATCTTCTTGCGCAAGCCTAGCCAAAGCAATACCTAATTTTTCTTGATCTGGTCTAGTTTTAGGTTCAATAGCTACAGAAATAACAGGAGCAGGAAACTCCATGGCCTCTAAGATAACTGGATGACTCTCAACACAAACAGTATCTCCAGTAGTAACATTCTTAAGCCCACTAATTGCAATAATCTCTCCAGCAAATGCTTCATCTACATCTTCGCGTTTATTGGCGTGCATACGCATAATACGCCCAATACGCTCTCTATTTCTCTTAGTAGAATTCAAAGCATAAGTGCCTGATTTTAGATGACCAGAATAAATTCTAACAAAAGATAGACTACCTACATGCTTATCCGCCATAATTTTGAAAACTAGGCCAGAGAAAGGTGCTTTATCATCCGCAGGACGTTCTTCTTCAATTTCTGTTTTAGGATTTATGCCCGTAACAGAAGGAATATCTAAAGGTGAAGGAAGATAATCAATAACGGCATCTAGTAAAGTTTGTACACCTTTATTTTTGAAGGCAGAACCACAGATTACTGGTACTAGCTGCAAAGCAATTGTACCACGACGAAGTGCAGCCCTTAATTCTTCAGAAGTAAAACCCTTATAGCCTTCTAAATACTTTGTTGCGGTATCATCATCATAATTAGCAATAGCTTCAATCATTTGATCGCGCATTTCTGCAGCTTGCTCTTGTAAATCATCGGGTATATCTATTACAGAATACTGAGCACCTTTATTTTCGTCATCCCAGACGATTGCTTTCATAATGAGTAAATCAACAACACCTCTGAAAGTTTCTTCACTCCCTATAGGAAGATGAATAGGTACTGGGTTGGTACTTAAACGGGAGCGCAATTGCGAAACTACTTCGGAGAAATCTGCCCCAGGGCGATCCATTTTATTAACAAACGCAACACGAGGAACTCTGTATTTATCAGCTTGTCGCCAGACTGTTTCTGATTGAGGTTGAACACCTCCTACAGCACAAAACACAGCAACAGCACCATCTAAAACACGTAAAGAACGTTCTACTTCAATAGTAAAATCAACGTGTCCTGGAGTATCAATAATATTAATACGAAACTCTTCATTATTTCTACGCCAAAAACATGTTGTGGCAGCAGAAGTAATGGTAATCCCTCGTTCTTGTTCTTGTTCCATCCAGTCCATGATTGCAGTGCCTTCATGAACTTCCCCGATTTTATGGCTAACTCCTGTGTAGTAGAGGACGCGTTCAGTGGTAGTTGTTTTACCAGCGTCAATATGAGCCATAATACCAATATTGCGAAAACGATAAAGTGGTTCTTGTCTACTCATAAAATCTCAGCTGTCAACCATTATTAACTTAGGAATTATCAATCCTGACAACTGACCTTAAACTTACCATCTGTAATGGGCAAATGCTTTATTGGCATCGGCCATTTTGTGTGTGTCTTCTCTTTTTTTAATAGAATTACCTTTACCAGCAGCGGCATCTAGTAATTCTGCGGCTAATTTATCTTGCATGGTTTTTTCACCACGTCTGCGAGAATAATCAACTAGCCAACGAATAGAAAGTGATGTGCCTCGACGAGAGCTAACTTCAATAGGCACTTGGTAGGTTGCCCCACCAACACGGCGAGAGCGTACTTCTACCTTTGGGCGAACATTTTCAACAGCTTTTTTGAAAACTTTTAAAGGATCGTCTTGAGTCTTTTCTTGAATATGGTTAAGTGCCCCATAGAGAATCCCTTCGGAGGTAGAGCGTTTTCCACTCCACATCATATTATTAATAAACCTAGTCACCAATGAATTATTAAAGATTGGATCGGGAAGAACTTCTCTTTCTTCGGCAACTCTTCTTCTTGGCATAGCTAAATACTCCTTAGATTATAGAACGACTCTATTTTTTCTTAGCTGGGGCACCTTTAGCTGGAGCACCTTTGCCAGGAGCACCTTTGCCAGGAGCCGCTTCTTTAGGACGTTTAGCACCATATTTTGAGCGTCCTTGTTTACGATTTGCAACGCCTACTGAGTCAAGCGTACCACGAACAACGTGATAACGAACACCTGGTAGGTCTTTAACGCGTCCCCCGCGAATTAACACTATAGAGTGTTCTTGCAAGTTGTGTCCAATACCTGGAATATAAGTAGTTACTTCAATTCCATTGGTCAACCTTACACGAGCAACTTTGCGCAAAGCAGAATTTGGTTTCTTGGGTGTAGCAGTATAAACACGAGTGCAAACGCCACGCCTTTGCGGACAGCTTTGCAAAGCTGGGCTACTAGTTTTATAGGCGACTTGATCGCGCCCTTTGCGAACTAATTGACTAATTGTTGGCACTTCCCTTTGCTCCTTAAAACAGGTAAAAAAGTAAAAAGCAACGCCTAACTCACTTAAAAGCCTTTTCCGAAGAAAGCGACTTAAACAAGTTTTGTAAAACTAAAATTGAATATTAAAATATTAATTGGGTTTACTTTTGAGTTTATGCGAATATTTAGGCGTAACCCAAGCCTACTTTTTTCTGTGGCGTGCTTAATTTTAGGTTAAGAGATAACACGCGGAGGCAATAAAACTTTGATGCCTCTTTTACGCCACAATAATTAACAGTAAGATAAAAAGAACTTGATGTTTTTTATTACTGCTTGCTCACTATCGCATTTAGAAAACTCAAAAACTTAAAGTGAGCTTTTGTTTGAAATTTGTTACTAACTTGAAGTGCGGAGTCTAGATTAAGACTCTTTTATTGTCAAGGAAAAGTTTCCGGACAACTGAACAATTGTTCAGAAAACTAATGTTTCACACCCCTTTATTCACAAGCGATTTATCAAAGAAGCAGCAAAACCAGCACCAAAACCATTATCAATATTCACAACTAATACATTGGAAGCGCAGCTATTTAACATCCCTAATAATGCTGCAATCCCGCCTAATGCAGCACCATAACCAATACTGGTAGGAACAGCGATCACAGGAACTGAGACAAGCCCTCCTAAGACTGAAGGCAGAGCACCTTCCATTCCAGCAGCACAAACCAAAACTCGCATTTCACCTAAGCGTGTTAGCTCGCTTAAGAGCCTATGTAAGCCCGCTACGCCTACATCATAAAAGCGTTCAACCTGATTACCAGAAACCTCTGCTGTAATAGCAGCTTCTTCTGCCACAGGAATATCAGAGGTTCCTGCTGTAACAACACCTATTTTACCTTTTCCTTGTAAGTCTAAGTTTCTTTTAATAGTTATCACTCGAGCTTCTTTATGGAAAACCGCATCTGAAGCTAAAACCTTTACTGCTTCATAAGCTTCCTGATTAGTACGTGTAACTAAAACATTAGTGTCTACTTTTAACATTCGTTCAACAATACCAAATATTTGATCGCTTGTTTTCCCTTGTCCAAAAATCACTTCTGGAAAGCCTTGACGGATCACTCTATGGTGATCAACTCTAGCAAAGCCAATATTTTCATAAGGGAGTGTTTTGAACTTGTCCAATACTTCATCTAAACTACATTGATCTGCTTTATATGCTTTTAATATTTCACTAATTTTATTTTTATCCATAAAACCCTCATTAAAAAATAGTACCACTATTACTACATCAATAACGTGACATCACTAAGGAAAACGGTTAGCATTTTCTTGGGAAATAAAATCTAAAGTTTGGACTATAAACCTATGGGAAAAAAGATCATAGTAGGAGTTACAGGTGCTAGTGGTGTCATTTATGCCCAACGCTTGCTCCATTATTTAGAAGAAAGTTCTGAAGTAGAGATAGTCAATCTAGTAATTACATCTGCTGGTGCAACCGTAATTCGAGAAGAGTTAGAATTAAAGCTCTCAGGCGTTCGTGAAAGTGACGCAGAATTGTTATTAGGACGTGCAACTAGTAAGCTCAAACACTTTCCAGTAAAGGATATTGGGGCATCTATAGCTA
>CAZHXL010000355.1:0-5012 GCA_964536575.1 uncultured Clostridia bacterium
TTCTAAAATTGCAGCACGTTTAAGTTGAAAACTTGCTCGGTTAGCAATCAAACGAGCAGTTGTTTCTGAGATTATTTCTTTTATTTCTAAACCGTTTTCTATTAAAGTTCGCCCTGTTTCTACTAAATCGACAATTCTATCTGCTAGCCCAAGCAAAGGAGCTAATTCAATGGAACCAGAAAGCTTAATTAGTTCTACTGGTACACCGCGTTGTTGAAAATAGTTTGCTGCGATTCTGGGGTATTTGGTTGCTACTCTAAGTACTGAAAGTTCTTTGGTTAAATTAGTTTCGTGCTTTTTTCCTGCTACAGCAATACGACAATAGCCAAAACCTAAATCTAGTGGTTGATGTACATCTGCAATAGATTCTAGGATAACATCTTGGCCACAGATTCCTAGATCGGCTATGCCATGTTCAACATATACAGGAACATCTGTAGGCTTAACTAAAATAAAACTATACAACTGTTTTTTATCTGTAATTAGTAGTCGTCTTGAAGAAAGCTCTTCTGGAGCTACTATAATACCAACTTGATGAAAAGCTTTCATTGCTTCATCTTGGAGTCGTCCTTTAGCTAGTGCGATAGTGAGTTTTGCCATTTAATTTAAGCTTATCTTTTTGAGCGTTTGTTTGCTTGTTCCTCAGAAGAAGAATTACTAGAGTTATTTACTCCCATTGCAGAAAAATTGTCTCCACTATTGCTTTCATTACTAGGAGTATTAGAAGTATAACTAGAAGCATAACTGAAAATTTCTTTTATACGCTGATCATAAAACTGTTCCCACTCCAGTAGGAAACGTTGTTGAATGTCTGGTGGAAAAGCTCTATTGGTACGAATTTGCTTAATTCGTTCTGCATATATTCCTTGTAGTGTTACTAGGGCTTCAGCGTCTTGATGAAATTCGGCTTGAATTTGCTCCAGCGTTTTTTTCATAAATCCTCTTTTTAGTAAATTATACTGAATATCAAACTTTAGGGCTAATGTTGACTGCTGTGTTTAGACATCTTAACTCTGATTGTTAATATCTTTTTGTACGCGGGTTATATCATAAGATTGATACCATTTTTCTAAATTTATTAATTTTTCTTGTTGATTTGTAGAAAGTCGCTTGTGAGCACGTATATTCACTATGCATTGTGCTGTAGTATTAAGCCTTTCTAAAATATCTACTGGAGTCATATCATCAAGAGCTTCGAGTTCATAAAGGAGGCTCCAACCTAAATGAAGTTGCTTATCTATAGAAAGTCTTTTTGTTTGCACTGCTTTTCTCCCAGCCTTAAAAGGATAAAATAGCACGGAAATTTATTGATGGAAATGGTCTTAGATATATTGCTGGTAAGAGATGTAAATTTAATGTAAAATTTTTGATCATAATATTAAACCTACCTTTTCTAAAGCAATATTTTAGGAGCAAAAATAATGAATAAATTAGTTTGGGCCACATTAATTTTGGCCGCTTGTTTTGTGGGAGAAGCCTACCCACAACAACCTCTAGTGGCTGAACAAGTAACAAAAGATAATGCCGCAAAACGTCTCTTTGCTGGTACAGATGCCAATGGCGGAATTGGTGACTGGTATCTTTCTAATGGCGTGGTTGAAGCAGTAATTGATAACGTAGCCTTTCAAGATGACTTAGTAAAAGCTGCTAATATTAGTCGTCCACAACAAAATGGCATTGCTCCCACTGGCGGAACCTTAATTGACCTAGGGTTAGTGGGAAAAAATAATGATCAATTTAACTCAATGTTCCAAGTCTGTAACATTGATCCTGCAAATGCATTTTTTTATACAGGAATTAAAGCGGTAAACACTGATGGGCAAGCAAGCATTGTAATAGATGGAATAGTGCTTTTTACAGGGATTTCTACTCTTCCTGGCACTGGCGGGCCTGGGCCAACACTAGTAGGGCAAACTGTTTTTTCAATTGCTCCAGGAGATCGCTTTATTACTGTTAGTAGTACTATTATAAATGGCAGTGGAAAACCAGCACCGTTATTTAATATCACTGATGCTTTTCCTCTTGTAGGGCGTTCAACCTTACCTTTTGCTGCCTTTCCAGGACGAGGATTTAATGCACCTGTCCTCTCTCTTACCCCAACAGGTATTGCTGCTGCTTTAGGGGTTTTTCCTTATGTTGTGTTTCCTGGAAATGTTCGCCCAGAAGATGGAATAATGGACACAATTACTAGAGCAACTTGTGGGGAAGTTTCTTATGGGGTAGCTCCTATGAGTATGACAATTGATCCAGATGGTCCAGCAGGCCCAATGGCTCCTACCATAACTCCTTTGCCTGTTTTACTTGGAGTTACTAGCGCGGAAGTTACTGCCACAGGAAACGCTTTTGATCCAGCTAAATCTCCTATGATTCCAGCTGGAGGGTCATTTACTTTTACACGCCGTATTTTTGTTGGTGAAAGAAATGATGTAGCCTCAGTTTCTGATCAAATGCTGAGTCAAGTTTTTCCTGCTGCCGCTTTGGGCACATTAACTGGTGATATTGATGCTGCTGATAGCGCAGACCTAGAAGCTAGCATAATTATTACTGGGGGGCTTTCACCATTCTTTCCTGCTGCTGCTGCCTTACCTATAACACAAGTGCGTACAGATAAAAGCGGCAAGTTTTCTGCTACATTACCTGCTGGGGATTATACATTAAGCATCGTTGCTCCTAATCGAGATGATATGAATGGGGTTAAAGTCACCGTAGCACCAGGAGTGAATAATGTTCCTATCCCTAGAATGAGTGCTGCTGGGTCAGCTAGTTTTACTGTTTCGGAAAAAGGGCAAGCTATTCCAGCAAAACTAACATTTATTGGTGTAGAGGGTACATCAAACCCTGATTTTAACCGTTTCTTTGACGCTAGGATGTTTGACTCAACAGGTAAGACTGTAACAGATTTGCAAGCCAGCGCGATTACAGGCACTCTTAACTTTGTCTTTGCTACTAATGGTAGTGGTAAACAAGCTCTTAAACCTGGAAGATATCAAGTAATTGCTTCTCGTGGGCTGGAATATACTATTGCTCGTCAGACAATTACTGTTAATGCTGGTCAGGATACAAAAATGGATTTTGCCTTAGAACGTGTAGTTGATACAAAAGGCTTTGTTTCTGCTGATTTCCATGTTCATTCTGGTAAAAGTTTTGATGCTAGTGTCCCTCTAGAAGACCGCATTCGTAGTTTTGCCGCAGAAAATGTTGAAGTGGTGGTTTCTACAGAACATAACTATATTGCTGACTATGCTCCTATAGTAAGCAAGTTAATGCTTAATAAAGTTATGAAAACTATTGTAGGTGATGAGTTAACCACCAGCCTACCTACACCGCTTTTCCCACAAGCTTTTGGCCATCACATTGCTTTTCCAATAGTAGAACAACCTTTTGCTCCTCGACGTGGCGCACCATTTACTGAGTATGTTCCTGCTGCGACTTTTTATGATCGTGTCAAAACGATGAACCCTAACCCAAGCAGTAAACAAGTTATTCAACTTAACCACCCTCGTGCAGGACTTGCTGGGTTAACTTTAATTGGCTTGTTTAACATTGTTAATTACAGCCCTACTAGACCAATTCCAATTGCTTTTACCGTTGGTAGCCAATTAACTTCAACTACTAGAAATATTGATTTTGATGCAATGGAGCTTATGAACGGAGATAGCATTTCAGGTTATCAAGTAACTCGTAATGACTGGTTTGGGTTAATTAACCAAGGATTTACCAAAACTGCAACTGCTGTTTCTGACTCTCATCGTGCTGTAGTAGAAACCCCAGGATTTCCTGTTAGCTTTGTTGCTAGCCCAACTGATGATCCAAGCGCGGTTAAAGATGAAATGGTAACAAGTGCAGTACTATCACGTAACCTGGTTGGAACTTCTGGCCCATTTATTCGCTTTAATATTCAAGGGCAACCTATTGGCTCTTTAGTCAAAAAACAAGCTGGTAAAGTGAAAGTTGATATTACGGTTAGTGCCCCTGCTTGGGTGCCTGTTGATGAAGTAAGACTCTTAGAAAATGGCAAGGTTGTAATGACTTTTGACGCTAATAGCAAAGTTAAAGTTAATCCTGCTCCATCTGATCCTACTTCTAATCAAGGAGTAGAGCGATTTAAGGTTACAGGCTTAAAAGTTAAACCTTCTAAAAAAGATTCTTTCTTTACTGTAGAAGCAGGAATTAAACTTCCAATAGTTGCTGACCTAAATGGTGATGGTGTTGTTGATACAGGGGATACAAATGGAGATGGTAAAGTTGATGCTGCCGACAGAGGCTTTGTTCAACCACCTTCGCCACCAATCTACGCACAAATTGCACCAGGGTTTACTTCTTTAGGTTTTACCAACCCAATCTTTATTGATCGTAATGGAAATGGTAAATTCGACAATGCTGGTGTTAGTGCTAGTGCCCAATTTATCGATACTCCAGCCCAACCAATTGATATTGAAACAGACGTAGTAGAAAGCTTATCTGATGAAAAACATCATATTCGTTTTCCTTGGTATGGACTCAAAGTTGGTGCTGAGGAAATTAAACTCTTGCATCAAATGCTAGATGAGACTACTCGTCAGCTAATACAACCAAAACAAGGCAAAAAAGGCAATGAGAAGTAAGTTTGCGGGTTTATTAATGATAATTTGTGTAATGGCAATTACAACTATTGCTCATACTGTGCCAAAAGAAGAAGTGATTGTTTATATAAATAGTAAAGATGTAAAACAATCTGCATGTGTAGAAACAGCTGAAATGCAGAAAGATTTACCCCGCTTGTTAGTTGTAGAAGTTGGTGATTGTTGGTTTAAGCTTAGTGAAAAAGAGCGGCGAGGTTTTGCAAAAAAATGGCACACCCTTTGGCGGCATAGCGTTGCTAACGGGATTGTTTCAGTAATTGAAAAAAGCACAGGTACGGCAGTAATAAACTTTCACCCTGATGGTCGTATAGATTTAACTAAGTAGTTTTTATTGTTTTTTAATTAATTTATAGGGGCGAACTGTTCGCCCTATTAAGATAAGGAAGGGCA
>CAZHXL010000356.1:0-3925 GCA_964536575.1 uncultured Clostridia bacterium
ATAGACATTGAACGTGAAAAAGTACTGGATCAACTAGTAGTTGAAGCTCAAGAACTAAATATAGGTTATGAGTAATGTCAATGACCTAACCTCTAAAAGCCCTAGTTAATCTCTAGCATCTTTGGCAAACTAGGGTTAGCTATCTTCATCATAAAATTTGCAAACTCTAAATCTTAACAATAATGAGGGAAAATAATGTTTTTAGCTAAAAATTTTTTCAAATTATGGCTAAGCGTGTTGGTAATAGTCTTTTTATTTACTAATGCTATAAGTCAAACTAGAAGTCGTCGTACAGTTCAAAGCCCGCAAAATAGCGAAACTAATGTAGTAAAGGTTGAGAGTCAAGGAATACAAATAGAATATCGTTCTCGTAAAGGGGCTACAAAAATAGAGTTTCGCCGCCCTAACGATGTTGAACAAGGAAAGGTTAAAGATGCTAGCGGGTCAAATAAAGATAATCGTGGTAGTGTAAAAGTAGAGGTTAAAGGGGGTTTTACTGAAATAGATGTTTGTAATCTATGTACAAAGTTTGAGCTACCTGATAGGGCAAATAAACTTTATGGCCCTTACTTTAATACCTATGTACTTTGGGCTGTAACACCTCATGGAATAACAGAAAAAATTGGTGAACTTCTTTATGAAGATGGTTTTGGTGAGGACTTTGCTTATTTAGATGGCACTACTACTGAAGCTGTGTTTGGAATGATTGTTACTGCTGAGCCTCATTTTAGTGTCTTAAAACCAAGTAAACAGATAGTTTATGTTAGCCGTTCTCAACCTGCTAATACAGATAATGCAGGGCTTAGTGTTGGAGACACAATTTCTTATAATGCGACTATTATTCCTGATGGTATTGATTCAATGTTAGAACGCTATCAAACAGGAGATTTTCTAAAAGTCGCAAAAGAAACCGAAGGCCAACCGACAAAGCGAATTAGACAGATGCGTAACAACATTAATCAAGCATTAATGGCAATGGCAATGGCACGTATTGACTTAAGTAATGCTGAAGACAACCGACGGCTATATAACGACCCTGTAATTAGCGAAGCCGCAGAACTGCTTAGTCCTCAAGCTGCAACATTAATTAAACAACAAATGGAAATAGAACTAAAAGAGCGTCTAAGGCTTCCGCTTTATGAAGAAGTTAGAGCAAAGCTCTCTTTAGAAGAAGCAGAGAAATCTTTTCTTTTGGCACAGCGACAAGCAAAAAACCTTTTAGATAAAGAAGATCAAGAATCAAAGGTTTTACCAGTAATTGAAAAAGCTAGAATTGCTAGTCAGTTTGCTGCTGCTGCTCAAGCTTATGCTAATGTCGCTGCGACTCGCATAGAACTTACAAGAATAGAAACTCAAAAAGATGTGCTTACCTCTTTAATTGACGATCTAGGAGCAGAAATTCGTGGTGGTAGAGTAGATGTTAATAGGCTTGGTGATGATAAAACTAAATTAAAAGGCGAGATTGTACGCTTAAACAACCATATTAAAGAACTAGACGCTTATATTGTTCAATATGAAGGCTATGCACGCAAATTAGAGGCAGAAAATCAACGATTAGTTAAAGACTTGCAACAAATCTGCGAAGAACTTAATCGAGTAATTCAACAAGTGGGTGAGATTACTACACAAGGAAAAGATCAAGTAATTAGACTTAGAGCGGATATTTTATTTCCTACAGGAGAGTTTTTGTTAGGCCGTAATCAAAGCTTAACTGATGCTAATAGCTTTGAATTAATTGCTCGTGAAGCAGCCTTAAAGCAAGAAAAAAGAAATACTAATGATCCTACTAGGCTTGCACAAATAGACGCAGATTTACTTCTAATCCAAGGTCAAAAAGATCCCCGACCATTAATGGCACAGCTAGCAATGCTTTTGCAAGTGCTTTATAAAGATACACAATTTCAATTTATCGGTTATACAGATAGAGTTGATGGCGATGAGTATAACAAGTGGCTTTCTGAACAAAGAGCTTTGGAGGTAATGAGGCTTTTTTATGCATATCGTTTGCAAACAATGGAATTAAGCGACCCTAGTTATAATGGCTATTTAATAAGACTACAAATAGCTAACCGTTTGCTTAATGGGGAGTTTCCTAATTATTTATCAGAAACCCAACGGGTTACTAATCAAAAAGCAACTAAGAAAAATAAAATCCGTGACCTACAAGAAGAACCTGACACTAAACTTACTCGTCAGCAATTAATGGATCAACTTGCAGATGTTGCAATTGGTCGAGGGGAAGATCCTAATTTTTTACCTGTCAACACTGCTGATAACACACCAGAACCGCTTAATCGTAGAGTAGATGTAAAGATTCGCACTACATCCGATTCAGTACTGCCATTTTGTAACAATCCTCCAGTCCCATTTCGCAGACCAAATGAGCGGCCTGCTTTAGATCCTGTAGCAGCAGATGTAATTCGTGATATTACAGATGTGGAACTAGTGAGCGTGCCAATTATTGTAACTCGCGATAACAACTCCTATGTAGCAGACCTTACAAAAGATCAAGTGATTATAGAAGATAATGGCCGAGTACAGGCTATTGAATATTTTGACAAAGATGTTGTAGATAATACTAGCGTTAAAAAAGGAGTTAATCCTAATACAGCCATTAGTATAGCGTTACTTGCTGATGTTAGCGGTAGCCAGCAGTATAGTTTAGAGAAACAACGTCAAGCAGCAAGAGATTTTGTTGATGGTTTTATGCGGGATGGTGATAAAACAGCCGTGGTAGCTTTTAGTCATAGAAAGACAGTTTTACAAAATTTCTCTGGCGATAGAGAGCTTATTGCTCAGGCAATAGATCAAATCCAATATAAAAACCCAATAGCAGTAAATGCTGCTGTAGAAGTAGAACCAACCGATGGTGGGACAAGTCTTTATGACTCTGTTCGTGATATTGCTGGACGCTTAAATGCTAGTGAAAATAGGCGACGGATAATAATTCTTTTAACAGATGGCGAAGACACAACTAGCCGAACTAGCTTAAAACAAGCCATTGATGCTGCTCGTTTAGCTCAAGCAAATATTTATGTGATTGGTATTAGAGGACAAGGCCGAGATGGGCTTACTAATGTACGAGAAAAAGAAATGCGCCAACTTTGTGAAAGCACTGGGGGACGCTATTTCTTAACTACGCTTAAGGAAAACCGACCAGAGATCAAGGCTTCTCTAGATGAGATTGCTAAAGAACTTCGTAGCCAATACATCATTTATTATTATCCAGAGCCAGCTTCTGATGGATTGCACACAATTAAGGTAAGAGTAAATCGACGTGATGGACAGTTTAATGTTGAGCAAAGAAAGACAGATTACGAAATTATTCGCATTAGACGATAACAACAGTAAGGGCGAATTGTTCGCCCTTCTAAGACACAAATAAATAAATTAAAAAAGGCTAGCCAGTTTTGGCTAGCCTAAAATTTTTGAGTAGGAGCATTTTGAGTTTAATCCAGAAGGAAACTATAGACAAAATAGTTGTTTTCTTGCACAATAAATTTTCTAAGCCACAACTCTATCTAGCAAAAGTAGGGATAAAAATATGTCTAAAGAATTAATAGACAAAATAGAATTAGATGTCAGTCATTTGGTAACGGAGGATGAAACATATATGTCTAAAGAATTAATAGACGAAATAGAATTAGATGTCAGTCATTTGATAACGGAGGATGAAACACCAGTGGATAACCTACCTTCAGAAAAACATCAACGATTATTAATAGATTCACTTTATAGCAATTGGGCAGGCCCAGGAGAAGGACGTAAATTCTTAGCAGCCGCAAATGTAGGCGTATTTAATTGGGTAAAAAATAATCCTATTGTTCCTGATATATTTATCAGCCTAGATGTAGAAATTGCCGACAATTGGTGGAAAAAGGAACATAAGTCTTACTTTACTTGGGAATTTGGTAAGCCTCCTGAT
>CAZHXL010000356.1:3935-4707 GCA_964536575.1 uncultured Clostridia bacterium
CAATTGAAATTGTGTCTAATAAAGAAGGTGGAGAAAATACTAGCAAGCTAGGACGCTATGCTTGGATGAGAGTTCAAGTTTATATTATTTATGATCCTATGAAACATATAATGAGTGATACCTTAACGGTTTATATTCTTAAGGGTAATGCTTATCAACTCCATCCTTTTGAAACAGAAGATCTTTTACCTAATTTACGAGTTACTCTTTGGCAAGGTGAATTTGAAGGTAAGTTTGACACATGGCTACGCTGGACTGATTCTCAAGGTAATCTTGTTTTGACTGGTAAGGAATTGGCTGAACACGAATGCCAAGAGAAAGAACATGAACGCCAAGAGAAAGAACACGAACGCCAAGAGAAAGAATTAGCACTAAAAGAAGCTAAACAAGAACGGCAAGCCAAAGAAGATGCGTTAGTACGTGCAGAACGCCTAGCTGCCAAGCTAAAGGAACTTGGTATAGATCCAGAAAATTTGTAAGCAATATAATACATTATGGTGAATAATAAAATGTAGGGGCAAATCTATGTGTTCGCCCTCTTAATTCCGAAAGGTAAACCTATAAAGAAGGGCAGATACATAGGTCTGCTCCTACATTTGGATAATTGTGTTTTAAGTTTATGGTTTCTCTGTTTTAGCTTTTGTAGATGTTTTTCCGCTTCGTTTATACTCGCTAACTCTTTTTCCCCCTAATGATTCATAAACTAAACTATTGTTTCCATAAATACCTGTGGCGGCTCGGCGTACACTAATACCTAAACCCCAAAGCTCTC
>CAZHXL010000356.1:4717-4953 GCA_964536575.1 uncultured Clostridia bacterium
CGGTACGCTCATCATCTATTTTTATATCATATTTCAACATACCACCAATTATTTGTTTCATTTGATCTTGCCAATCTGTCGGATAATTTTTAGCAAGCATAACATTATTTAAACTAGATTGATTATTTACTATAGATTTTGCATTTTTTTTATTAGATGATTGTTCAGACATAGATAATTTCCTTTTTAATAAATACAAATTTAATATATGGTATAGTAATATACTATATACTATA
>CAZHXL010000357.1:0-4940 GCA_964536575.1 uncultured Clostridia bacterium
GATTATCTTTCAAGGAAAACTGGGAATTTTCAACTCTTAATTCGCATTATTATTTCTCTAGTACCAGCAACAAAGTCATATATATAGCTAGGCTGGTTATCAGTTTCAACTTTTACTTTTTTTATTAATCCACTTAATAACACTTCTGCAATGTGGGATTGTTGTGCTTCTTTTACTAACTTTGCGCTAACAATATTTACTATAGCAAAATCAAAGGGTAATAATGCTAGAAAACTAGCTAACTTTCTGGCAGTTGGTGAAGCATTAGCATAAAAGAGTTGAACTAACTGTTGAAGAGAAAGAGGTGTTTCTTGTTTACTCTTAAATACTGTTTCTCCAACTAAGAATTTTGCTCCTACTACCCAAAAATTAGGAATACCTGTTAAAGAACTAGCCCAGGCATTCATTATTACTGATTCAAATGTTATTATTGGCACTATTACACTCTCAGGCTGTTTGTCCTTAACTGTTTCATCTTTTTGATAAGGATTGGAATCCATCAACTCACTTTTTAGTCTTGCATTAACTTTATTGGCAATAGTTTGTACTTCTACCATTGCCCTTTTGCCTAGTGAAGTATGTTGCCATAGTGTTTTAGGAAAGACTTGTAAAATTGCTACACAATTAGTTTTTGACCAAAAGTTAATTCGTTCTGTAATTTCTTTCGTATACCAATTAGTGGATACACAATCACTAATTATTAGTATTAAATGATTATCTCCAACATTACTTAGTTCTTTATAAGATCTTAATGTACTTTGCTTGAACCCACCAACTTTTTTACTCAATGGCAAATTTTCTTTATCTGTCGCTATTAGCCAACTCTGGATATTACCAAATGCCCCATGTCTTTTTAGTAAAATCTCAAACTCCGTAATAATTTTCTGCCAAATTTCCATTGATTCGCTAATATCTATTATTAGCTCTAAGTTATAATGAGGAATTAACTTTGGCTTTAATACTGGCAGCCAAATGTGTTCTTCTTTAATTCTTCTTACTGTTGCTTCCTCATCAATAACATATTCAGTTTTAGAATCTATTTTTTTCAGTAATGGTTTTAAGGCTCTAGCAATTTCTAATTGATTGGGTAAAGCTTTTGCTGTTGGTATTTTAGTAGGGGTACTTTTGGTTGATTGCTCATTATTAGAATTGGTGTTCTGTTGATTTTTAGCTACATGCAAAGCAATATTTGTATCTGATGGCTCTTTTTTATAGTCTAATTCAGTTTCAAGGCTAGCTTCTTGAGAATCATTGCCATTACTAATTGTTGGTTCTGATAAGTTATTTTGTAATTGTTTATTATTAGCAAAATTATCATGTTTATCAGGTTGAGATTGCTCTATTTCATACATCTTTAGGGCTAGCCAGATAGCCTCGGCAATCTCTCTATGATTAAGCTCAATATTTTGGTCTGCTAATGCTTTAACTATTCTGTTAATCATTTAATAAAGGTCTTAACAAAGCGTTTAATAAATTTTTTTTATCATCTTCATCTATAGATAAATCTGCTCCACGAGAAACTAAATAGATTGCGTTTAGTAATTGATCGGTAGCTAAATTCCCTTCTTTAGCTTTATTCTGTTTTTCAAAGTGGTTAAAAATTTCTTTAGCTTTATCTAAAGTTTCTTGACCTAAATGGGCAGTAACAATATTACTCAAGTCATCGCTACTAGGAACTTGCGTTGTTATTCTTAAACATCTTCTTAAAAATGCTGGTGGAAACTCCTTTTCTTCATTGCTTGTCATTATTATAAAGGGAAATTCATGACATCTAATATAACCCTGTTCTGTATTGGCAAACTCTAGCTCAATTGTTTGATTGCTATCATTAGTTAGTAGTTGAACTTTATTTTGCGATAGCCGTCCAATCTCAGGAATATAAAATTCTCCTTCTTCAAAAATGTTAAGTAAATCATTAGGTAAATTTATATCGCTTTTATCTATTTCATCTATCAACAAAACTCTAGGTTTACTTCTTGGGACTAATGCTGTACCAAGGGGGCCTAGTCTTAAATATTGACTGATATTTGGTAACTCTCCTTCTTTAGTATTTTGTAGTCTACCTATGGCATCATAATGATAAAGACCTTCTAGCAAAGTAGAACGTGAGGTTATCGGCCATCTTAATACTTTCCCTAGCTCAAGCTCATGTGCTACCGCATAAGCTAATGAGGATTTACCAGAACCAGGCTTGCCAGTAATAAATAATGGTCGGCATAGGTAAAGAGCCGCATTTACTAACTCTTTAATACTTTTATCAATATTAATATCATCATTTACAATATCAACTCCATTGTCTGCATAAATATTTTTCCCATATCGGCGTTCAAATTCATTTTCTGGTGGCAAAAAATATTCTGCTGGTGGTACTACTCCGTTAAACTTACGCCAATTTGGTGCGTCTCCTAGCTTTTCTTTTTCTATTTCATGTGTATGACGGGTTCCCTTAAAAATTTTCCAGTTTTCCATTGCTCTGATGTTTTTCCTCTAATTTAGATTTCAAGTTATTGATTTTTCAGTTAATTAAATATTTTGTTTATTCTTAAACAGGACTATTAAACTCATAACTTATAGGTTTTTCATCAACTTTTATTACAGGGTGTCTACTTACATCATCCCAAAGTAAAGAAGTATGTTTTATTACTTTATAAAAATAGTCTTGCATATTACATCTTTGACGTTTTTGAAAAATTACTTCGGGTAAATCTTGTAAAAGTGGTTGGTTGCTATCAAATAGGATTTTCATCAATTTGATATGATCATCAATATGAACACTTTGTCTTAACCATAATGCTACTGGAATACCAGCATAGACAGCTTGTAATAAGTATTCTCCAGATTCTTTCTCTGGCGGGTTATTAATTAAAATACAAAAAATTATTTCTTCTGGTTTTAGTCGATTAAAAAAGTCTTGTATATTGGTACATTTATAACAAGTAAGATAAATTTCTGGAGTGCCGGTTTCCCGATAATTGAGTGCAATAATGTTTATTCCTTGAGCAATTAAAGTTTTGATTTTTTCCTGTAAAAAATCATTCCAACAAGAGGTATCATTATTAATTTCATCCTTAAATATAATTATCTGGTTTTGGTTAATCTGCTTAATTAGCTTTTTTACTTTGCTCCATTTATTGTTCCATCCTGCTATAGTATTATAGTTATAAATCGGATTACAACCGTTAGAAAACACTCTTCTAGATCTAATAACTACTTTATGCTCTATTCCTACGTAATTTATAGGGTTTTTAATAGGGTTTTTAGTTATTAACCAGTTTTCTACTTCTTTAGCTAGTATTTTATTATCAAGAAACACCTCTACTATTGTTTGTTTCATTACACTAGTTAATTCTGGGTAAGATATTTGTGTTTGTTTTCTTTCTTCTTGCAAAAATATTTTTACTTTGTTTTCTAATAAACTAAAAAGTCTTCCTAGTAATTCTTTTTCTATATATTCCATAAATATTGATGTATTAGTATCTATTACTTCTGGCGGAAGGCTTTTATAAACAATCCAAGCTTTATAAGCATAAGAACTTTTTTTAGCATTTTTTTTATTTATATCTCTAACAGTTATATCTATATATAAATATATATTATCTTTGTCTTCTACATTTTGTCTATTATCTATACTATTTACTAAAGTAGTATCTGTGATTTTTTTGTTTTGCTTTTCTCCTAAACTCAAAGAACTATCTTTTAGGTTTCCATCAGTGGATGGATTTGTTTCTTGTGTTTTATTAATAGAAAAGCTGTCACACTCAGGCAAATTATTTTTAGGAGTAACAATGTTATTTGTTTGATTAGTAGAAATAACAGAATGATTGATTTTCTTATTAATATCTGCTAGTTCAAATTCTAAGTCTTTAATTTGGCGATTAATACGAAGCTTATCAGCTTCAGTCAAAGGAAAACCTAGCTGTTTATAGTTTGCTGCAATTTCCTCAATTAGTTCTTGCTTGCGTTGTTCAAGGATTGGTTGCAAATTAGGGTCAGATAAATTTGGCATAAAGAGAACCTTTGAAAATTAATTACTTCTAGATATTTTATTTTCAACATCTGCTAGTTCAAATTCTAAGTCTTTAATTTGGCGATTAATACGAAGCCTGTCTACTTCGCTCAAGGAATAACCTAATTGTTTATAGTTAGCAGCAATTTCTTCTACTAACTCTTGGTTACGTTTTTCAAGGATTGGTAGTAACTGATTATTAGTATCACATGATGAATTAAATGTAGGGGAACATTGTTGATTTGGTCTACTAGTATTTGTAGCTGTATCAGGTAGTGAAGTTGTTATATTTTCTTGGTTATGGTTAGCCAAAATCATTTCTTCATGAATTTTTTCGTAAATTCGCTTAATATCTTGTTTAATGTTTTCTATCTTGAAAAGTACTTTTCTGTCATTTTCAGAAGTTTCGCCTTTGATTAAGGCATTAATCCAAGAGTAGTACATATGTTCACCAATATGTTGAAATGCCCATTCAAGGTTTTCTTGGATTGATTGTTTCCTAAATTGAGAATCATCTGTGGGTATAGGGTTTATTTTCGATGCTATTTTAAGTAGTCTAAATAGGGATACTTCTGCGCTGGTTTGACAATCATTAAACCATTCTTGATGATTATATTTATGCTCTTTTTTTGTAGCGTGTCCAATCTTCCATTGCAGCAATAAGCTCTGCGCTTAAGCTCATTGAGTTACCAGCAATGGAAAAAAGATGACGTGCTGGAGTTAACTCAATTAGTTGATTGAGTTGAAGGCTGAGGCTGAATATTTGTTTTCCAAGAAAATCTAAAGTCTCTAGCTCTTTTCCAAAAAGCTCAAGATGAAGCTTTTGATACTCTATGGGCAATAACAGTGCCCGATGGGCTGCAAGTTTTATCTTTTCTGCTTTTTTATTGTCACATATTTGGGAGAAAAACCCTGGACTTCCAGTCCATCGTTT
>CAZHXL010000358.1:0-4938 GCA_964536575.1 uncultured Clostridia bacterium
CATTCTGCTTCATTTGGTAGGCGGTATGGAAGCCCTGTTTTTTCTGCCCGCCATATGGCAAAAGCCCTAGCGTCAAATAGGTTTACACCTACAACAGGTATTTTCTCTGTCCCTAGTAAGGGTTCACCATTCGACCAATTACTAGGAGTAATACGTTTAGTAGCTTTTACAAACTCCAAATATTCTCCATTAGTAACTTCAACTCGGTCAATCATAAACGGTTCGACCGTAACATTATGCTGAGGAGCATCTAAAGAACTACCATCACTACGACCCATCCCAAAAGTAGCACCCTCAATATAGCCCATATCCAAAGCGCGAGCAAAGTTTTGATAAGCCTCACGGTATCTATTAGGTAAACGTAAGTTTATTGCTTGGTCAAAAGACTTTATTGCATTTAACCTATCGCCTTTTCCTAATAATGCTAAACCTAATTCGTTGTGTATTTCAGCCTCTTTACCATTAGTTAGAGTTATTGCAACAGTTAAACACTGAATAGCTTTCTCATAATAAGTAGCCCTTACATAAGCACGCCCTAGCATTAAGCGGGCTTGCCAATCTTTAGGAAAATTTACTAGTAATGCTTCTAGCGGTTCAATCGCAGCTTTGGAGGCTTGATAACTATCTTGTCCAAAAAACCTTAAGTTGATTTCTTCTTTGCGTCTACTTAGATAGCTATCCTGTTCAATTAAACTAAATACACTACTACCAATTACTAGAGCTGAGCTAATTACAGTAGCGAGTAAGATACGCGCAAGTTGTGAGGCTAATTGAGTGGCAAAAAACCAAGTAAATCCTGTAACAACGATTATTAAGATTAAACTTGTTTGCAACATAGTAGAACGGGCATAAAAATTGCCATTAACCCCCATTACAATATAAGTAATTAGTATTACTAGCAGCCCTGTTCCTATGCTAGCTGTAACATATTCCAAACGCATATTTAATGCAACTTGTCGGCTTAAACGAATAAAATTAACTGCTAATTTATCTCCTAAAAACCTCTGAGCTTGCCTAGCAACAGTAATTACTTGATAGTAATTTTTTACTTTTAATAATTCTTGTAATTTCTTTACGCAATCATTGGTTACAACCAAAGCACTAGCAGAATTAGGAGTATGACGAAAAGCATCTGAAAGTAACTCTATACAGTTTAAGAAGTTACTATCCGCCATTTGCTCTTTTGCTAATTCAGCAAGCTTTTTGTCATATTCATGAATTGGGCTAGTCTTACAACAAACTTGATTATTTGAACCTACTATCCAAAGTTCATACTCAGTATCTTCAAAACTATACTTTAGGTAAATTGTAGGACAAACTCTTACTTCAATTAAATGCTTGTTAATCCTTATATTATTCTGTCCTTGTAAATCCGTTATCAGTCGTTGTTCAACTAATTGCATTATTTTATTGTGTAAGCCTAAATGCTTAATTTCATTAATTGGTTTAGCATTAACATAGCGTTCTCCTTCTTGGTGGAAAACCACTGTCTTTTCCTGTTCAGGGTTAAGTTGTTTACGGACATAATCAGGGAAATCTGACGAAAAAACTGTAGCGTTAATATGTTGGGGTTTATAATTAGCTATTAAAGCAAGAAAGCTTAATAATTCCCCTTTTGCACTACAAGGTTGACAGGAAATACGCCTGTACCCTTTGCAGCTACTACATTGAGCCAACCCTTCGCGACAATAACCACAAATAGCTACACCAATACCTCGACATTGCTTACAATCCATTCTGCGCCGGTTTCCCTCTATTTGGCCTTTACCATCACAACTAGGACAGGTGAATTGATACTTTCCACTACATTGACTACAAGCTACTTGTCCTGTGCTACGACAAACAACACACCACATTTCTCCTTTACCCTCACAACTAGGGCAACTTGTTTTTTGACGTGAAGCAGCAATGTCTCTTTCTACCTTATTTGGTTCAAACCCCATTGGATTAGGAGCCTTTACCTCCCAAATCGCAACCTCTCCTGCTACTACTGGAGTATTTATAGGTAAGGCTTCACCTAGATAAGCCTTTTCTCGTACAACTATTTCTCTAGTCTCTAACAGGTATTTGATATTAATTAAGTATATAGGTCGTTCTTCAATATCTAAAATGTTGATATCATTGCCAAAAGTTAAATATTCGTGATGAGGGATACTAACTGCCCATTGATTAAGAATTGCTCGAAGTTGCCCTATTTCGCCTTCGCTAGTAACCTTATTAGTTTCATAAATTAGCTCTTTAGGTTTTTGAGAAGGTTTATTTTTAGAGGGCGGAGTAAATAAATTAGCCTCTGTTTGGTCAAAGTCCAAGGGTATATCAAAAGGTTGATCTGAAAGCGTAGCAGCATTTAGCAAACTGCGAACTAGTTGGATTAACTCTAAACGACTGCCTGCTTCTGCACGTTTTACAGGAATTTTTAGTAAAACCTGACAGCGTGCCTCTTGTGCTGTAAGCAATTTTTCTAATTCTTCTTCCTTAGTATTACGAGGTATTCCAAGGCGATCAAGGTAATCAGGTGCTATTGAGCGCATATTATTTATCAATTATTTGTTGGAGTTCTTTAACATTTATTGCAAAACCAATAGATTCACTATCACGAGCCTTAGCTGTAACTATCCCTATTACTTTTCCAGTACGCCGTGAAATCATTGGCCCACCAGAATTACCATGATTAATAGCAGCATTGGTTTGAATCAAATTAACCTCTGGTAAAGCACGAATGCTACTAATAATACCTGTAGATACAGTTACTTCAAGTCCTAGTTTAACCCCTAATCAAGTCATCTCCTAGGCTAGGAATAAAATTTTCTTCTAGTACTAAAACAGGATATTTTTCTATTTCACGCAATTTTAGAATTGCTAGATCTTTTTGAGCATCATAAGTAATTACATCGGCAAAATTAACTTTTTCTCTATTATTTAGCTTAATTGCTATTTCTTGCGCACCTTCTATCACATGATAATTAGTAACAAATAGCCCATCACTACGCACAATAAAACCAGAACCAGAATTTACTTTATTAGAAGTTTTTACCAAAACCATCCCTATTGCAGATATTACTTGAGACAAAATAACATTAACTGGCTGTACTATTTCATTAGCTGTACTTACACCAGGGTTTATAGTTATAGGTGTTGGAGTGTTAGTAATATTTAGAGAGTTTGAAGAGTTATTATCCTTTAATTTAACAGTTTTTTCGCTTCCTTTAACAGAAGATACATTAGGTTCTATTACTCTAATACTACGTGTATCTATCTCTGGTAGCGGGGTTTGCTCCCAAGCACGCATAACAAAAATAGATAGACCTAATCCTATTAATATGACAAAACCTACAACTAACGGTACTATGTAAAAAAAATGTGGCATAGGAGATTTTTCTTCTATTGAGTCAGAACTGGTTTCTCCTAAGGCAAATTCATCTACTTGTTTTGGCTGTTGTAAGTTTAAATAATCATCTTCATTGTTATATTTAGACACAAGGTTGTCCTTTTTAGAACGGAAAAACTATAACTAAAAGGTTATTGGTTAAAAACAATTTTATCTGTAAGATAAGTGTTTGTATAGAAATAGATTCTAAAAAATTTGAGCTTATTAACTTAGGCTTGTATCAAAAACTAATAGTTGTTAAAAAGCTACTTGTTAAAAAGCTTAAAAAGCCTACCCATAAATACTACCCAGGAGATTTATTAATGGCAATCAAAGATATTTTACAATTAGGTAATCCGCTACTTTTGGAAAAATCTAGTCTAATTACTGAATTCAATACAAGTATCACTAAAGATCTAATTAATAACTTGAGTGATACTCTAGGAAATTTTCGTAATAATACTGGTTTTGGTAGGGCAATAGCTTCCCCTCAAATTGGGGTGTTAAAAAACATGATCTTTGTACGTACCCCTAAGTTTTGTGGCCCAATCATTAACCCTACTATTAATTGGGCAGATCCTGAGCAAATGCAGTTATGGGATGACTGTTTTAGTTTCCCAGATTTAATGGTAAAGGTGTCTCGCTCAGTAAAAATATCTATTACCTATCAAGATGAACAAGGGTTAAAAAAAGAGCTAATAGCAGAAAATGATTTTTCTGAACTCCTTCAACATGAAATAGATCATCTGCATGGCATTTTAGCCGTAGAACGTGCTATTTCTCTACAAGCTTTTGCCACTCGAACAGAATGGTTACGCCAAAAAATTTAACTTCTCCTAATTGTATAGGAGCAAAAGTCCTAATCCTCATTTACCTTAAATATTGTGTTATGTTATGTTCGACCTCAGTAACCATAAATGTTATTCAACCTTTATGTTACAAATTTTGTTAACTCTAAATTGACATCTTTTGTCAGTAAACTCAGATCAAAAAAACTGCAATAATTCTAAGTGATAGATAAAATTGGACTAAAAAGTTTTTTTTTGACCAGCACTTAATGGCACAAAGGTTGCTTTTAGATAAATCACAAAATAAATCTAAATTAATAAATGTTTTATTAGGAGCAAAATATGAAAAACAATAAGGGATTTTCACTCATCGAACTATTAATCGTAGTAGTAATCATTGGAATCATTGCCGCAATAGCAGTACCAAACCTACTTGCATCTCGTCGTTCAGCTAATGGAGCATCTGCAGTAGAAGCAATGAGACTATTCCACTCAACAGAAGCCACTTATCAAGCTGGTGTAGGAAATGGTAACTTTGGTTCTGCCACAGATTTAGACACCCAAGATTTGATTGACCAAGTATTAGCAGGAGCTTCTACTGGTGGTACAGCAAAATCTGGTTATGTATTCACTGTAACAACAACTGCTGCTGCTAGTGGCAACTTAGCTGACTTCAACGTCACTTCTAGACCAGCTAGTACCACTGGTGTTAACCGAAGCGGCGACCGTGCGTTCTTTGTTGATGCTACTGGCGTTATTCGTGCTACTTCTACTGCTAGCGAC
>CAZHXL010000359.1:0-4906 GCA_964536575.1 uncultured Clostridia bacterium
AGAAGATAGCTAAAGTGGCTACTCATTAAATAATATTCTACCTTAGTTCTGTTTGGTTTTCTCTCAAAAGTCTTTTTATATTGGAGCTAGAAATTCCCAAACTTTTGTTAAAGTTATTGGCTTTAAGCCTATTTAAGCTTTGTTTTTGTACTTGTGAGTGGTCTACATTTGCATTTTTCATCACCCTTATTGAGGGACACTACCAAAAAATTTGGTCTTAATAAAAGACCAAAAATCTTAAAATTTTATTCCCTAGATCTTTCAACAACTGGAATAGAATGAGTAACTATGATTTTAGGCTGAGTTTCAAAACCACTAATAAAGTTACGTATAGGAGAAGGGCCTCCATATTGATAAATCATATCTGTTACTAGTTGGTCTTGGTGGCGACGTGCATGGGTTACTTCATCTTTATCTAATAAAACAAAAAAGATTGGGCCTTTTTCCTTTGTGTAAGCTACACCGACTAACGCGCTAGCACGTTGGCGCATTAAAGTTCCTGTTTTTGCTACTACACTACCTCGTAGTGCTTCTTCAGTAAAACGCTCATCTAGTGTCCCTTCGTCAACTCCTGCCGCAGGAAGTAGATCATCTAGTTTTTTACCATTTCGATTAACTGATTCATAAAATCGTCTTAGTAGTTTTAGGGCAGCATTAGGAGTTATTCTGTTTTCCCCTAGTCCAGAAGCTGAAACCACTTTTACATCATCTGCGTTAATACCAACTTTTTCTAGCAAAAAGCTTTCGATTGCCCTTGGGCCTCCGACTTGACGGCCAATAGCCTCAGCCATAAAGTTACTAGAATAGTCATTTTGTATTTTTAATATATCTGATAATGTCCTAGATTGATGTGTTAGTAATAATTGTCTTTCTATAGGTAGGTCTTCTAGAGAAATAATCTGTGCCTGTCCTTCAATTTCAACCCCTGAAAAAACGACATCAGGTTTGTTCTGCTCTTGAGTATAACGAGTCCAAGATGCTTGTAAGGAATTTGTCCAGTGTCTGCCATTAAAAATAGACTTTATTTCAAGTACAGAACGTTGAGGAGAATCAAAATTTAAATAAAAAGGTGTTGTTACTAGTAAATCTCCTGCTACTTTTTTAATCCCTAAATGAGATAGATTATCAACCATAAAAAAGACATTTTCAGAAAACATTGCTGGATCGCCGCTTCCAACAATGATTAGATCGCCATTAAGGCTGCCTTCCTGGTCTATTTTACCATTAGTATAAATATTTGTATTAAAACGATAGTCATAGCCTAATTGCTCTAATGCAATAAATGATGTAGCAATTTTCATTACAGATGCAGGGTTAAAATATTGCTGGGAATTTTGTTCAAGTAAAATATCGCCTTTTAATGTCTGAAATAGAATTCCATTAACTGGAACAAAGCGACGTATTTTTGCTACACGTTTAGTTTTATAATTTACTTTTGTTATTTGTGTATTCTTGCTATATGATTTTTTAGTTTTTTTCTTTGCAGCAAAGGAGTTATCAGGAAAACAAATAAGTATTAGCACTAGCAAAATCAAGATTTTATTAAAGGGTTTATTAAAGATTTTATTAATCATAAAAATACCTCAGAATACTTTGTAGAGTTTCTATTTATTTTGGCTATTTTAGGAGCATATAAAGTTTTGTTATTTTGTTATGATGAGGCTGTTTTTATTTTATGTTGTCCTATTCAATTAATAATTTTTTGTGTATTTTACAAAAAGAAAACTTTCATTAAATTTTGGAACCCTACAACCTTTGTCGCGTTTAAGCCAACATAAAATTAATCATTTTATTTAACAAAGTTTTTTATTTTTAGGAGTACCATATGTCAATTTTATCACAAGCAACTTTATGGGAGTGTAAGCAGTGTCATCATTCGGTTACAGAGGAAGACTCAGTAGCTTTTCATTTGATTGAAGGTTTTTTATATGGTTGGTGTAGACCTTGTTTTAGCGAATCTGCAATCAAGCGCGCTCAGCAACAAACCCAGAGAGTTGAAACAATAGCAAAGTAAGTTATTGCTAGTTTTTGCAGACTAGTAAAATCATAAGATCCTCAGATTGATCAGCCAAGTAGTAAATTCTAACTACTTGGCTGATTTTTTTGGCTAATTAGTTCTCTGTTTTATATTTGCTCAAAAATGAAACCCTTTAAAATTATCCTGGTAATATTGCGCGTTACAAATTACTATACACTAGTAATGCTAAACTAGGTGGTGATAATAGGCTATAGCTAGTGTTATGAACATTGCTTATGATTTTTAACGCATATCGGACTAACCAATGTATTTTCATAGATCAAGCAAGATCTAGTATTTTATAAAATTTTTATCACAAAAATAATAACTTATTTATTTACTTCAGTTAATAATTAAATACTTCACACTACTATATATAGCTTGATTCTAAAAGCTAACCCTATATATAATGCTCGTTGCCACAGAACAGATTTAAATTTATAACCTTTTGGCATCATTTTTCCGCCAAACGCCGTACCTCGTCTGTTCTGTGGCAAGAATCAACGATAGTGCGGCGTTTGGCTTTTTCTACTGGAGATATTTTTATGCCACCTATTATCATCGCAATTGCTAATCAGAAAGGAGGTGTAGGCAAAAGCACTACCAGTGTAAATTTATCCGGTGAACTGGCCTTACGTGGTTATAGTGCATTATTAATTGACTCTGATCCACAAAAAAACGCTACCTCTTATTTAATGGCAACAGATCAAATTACTAATAAACACTTAGCAACCTTTTTGCTCTATGAGGTGGCACCTGAAAAACGAGGCTCTGCTAGGCAGATGTTAAAGCAAAAGCCTGTTATTTACCCACTAGAAGACTGTATTTTTGAAACAGGTATCGAAAACCTAGATATGATTCCATCTCATATCTCTGTAGCTAAATTTGAGCAAGCAAAAGCAGATAAAGTAACATTATTGCGTTCTGGGCTAGCAGAGATGGAGTCTCGTGAAATTAGGTATGATTTTATTATTATCGACACACCACCAAGCCTTGGGCCACTTTTAACTCTAGATCTCACTACTGCAACACATGTTATTACACCTCTAGCGGCTGAATATATGAGCCTAGAAGGGGTTTCAGACTTTACAGAAACTTTTGCTAATATTAGAAATGGTCTAAATAGTAAGCTAGAAATGCTTGGTGTAGTTACTACTAGGTTTGATAATCGCAAAAATGTTAGTGCCGAAGCAGATGCTAGTATCAGACGTGAGTTTGGTGAACTTTGCTTTGAGTCAATTATTTTTGAAAATACTAGATTAATAGAAGCTTTTGCTTATAAGTCTATTCTATCTCAATATAAGCCTCGTGCTCTTAATGCACATAATTATGCAGAGTTTACAGAAGAAGTCTTAAAGCGTCTTTCTTTACCAACACGTAAATTAGAAGTAATAGGGTCGAAAAGTAAAAAATAGGATAAGTCATGACACAAACCCCTAAAAAACGTTCTGCTAGCTCACAACCCAAACGTTCTGCACGTAAGAAGTTTGATATTCAGATAGATCCAGAAGTAGACGCTTGGTCAAAAAAACTATTTCACCCTATTAAACCCATTATTGATGGCTTAAAAGAACAGGCAGCTCAAAAATTAGACCCTGACTTTGTGTCATACTCTGACAGAAAGTCAGTACCTGACATAACGCCAGCCTCTGACTTTAAGTCATACTCTGACAAATTAACATATGCTGACAGGGATTCAGACCCTGAAATAATTTCAGAGTCTCCTTTTGGTGAAAAAGAGCCAAATACTCCAAAACTATTTTTAGAAGAATCTGATCTTCGATCATTAAATGATCAATTCTCTAGATCAAAAGATCACGATCAAAGATCAGATGATCGATCAAGTGTTCTTAAAGATCAGCCCAAAAGCCGATCTCAAATGCGATCAGAACTTGACATAAAGTCAGAGGCTGACTTTTCTTCGTTTGTGCCTATGATCGAGTCAGACAGAGACACAAAGTCAGACCCTGAAATAAAGTCAGACCCTGCCATTATTTCAGTACCAATTCGAGTCCCTTTAGTTCGTGGAGAATTACGAATTCCCAACTATGTCTTAAAAGGACTCTTACCAGTTCTTAGTAATAGCGAGTTCGTAGTTTATCTATGGCTTTATTTTCTTTCTTATGGTTTTGGCAAAAATACTTGCTATGTTAGTGCGGGTAAACTAGCAGGATCAGTGAACTTAACAGATCGAACAGTTTTTCGTGCATTAAACTCACTAGAAACTCGTGGGCTTATTCGTCGTACTAATCGTCATTTTTTAGGTAAAGCAGGTGGTTTGACATTTGAGGTATTTCTACCTGAGGCTGACAATTTGTCAGAGCCTGACATAATGTCAGAAAATGCCAAATTATCAGGACAGCCCACAAAATCATTTCGATCAGACTCTGACATAATGTCAACCATCAAAGATCATGATCATGATTTAAAAAAGATGAATGATCATGAAAATAGAGTGATGACGATTTATCAAAATTTAACATCTAATCACTGGACACAAACCGATCACAATCAATACGAACAAATAAAAGATATACCTGTTGAGACTATAGAAACCAATATGAAAATAATTGCTAGCCGTTCTGCTGAAGGAATTCGTAGTTTTGCTTATTTTGCTAAATCTCTACGTAATGCTAGTACACTACTAGGAGCAAAAATAAGCCCAAAAGTACAACGAGCAAAGATCAGAGATTTTATTCAAGAAGTAATGAATGCACATGTTGGAGGTAAGCTTGCTATTTCAGAGTTAGAAGAAAAGGTTCGTAATCGTTGTGAGGCAAATGGAATAACTTTTGATAAAGTAGTCTTTAATCATTTGCTTTCTTCTCGTTAATATTTTCCTCATATCTAAATAAAAGATGCTTCTAGCCCTAAGCTTTTTACTTAAGC
>CAZHXL010000360.1:0-4877 GCA_964536575.1 uncultured Clostridia bacterium
ACAATCTCCCCTGAGTTCTTGCTCTGATCAGCCTAATTTGAGCTTTGATGTTCCTTGCGGTACTACGGTAGGCAACCATACTCTTACTATTCAATTAACTAATTCCTCTAACCAAGTTCTAGCTTCTCAGCAAGCTTCTTTTACTGTTATTTCTCCTCCTACTGGTTTGCTAGCTTTGACAGCTTGTAACCAAGGAACCATCCAGCCTCTAGCTTTAGATCAAGTCAACAGCCCCTTAACTGATAACAACATCCTCATAAACGGGACAGGAATGTTGCAAAAGTTAGGAAAAAAAATATTTCCTGACAAAAATATTCCTAACGACAGAGATAACAAGAGGTTAATCAAAGTAACAGCACAAACAAGCGGTTTTGCAACTGGTACACGCATTTATTTTAGAGCTTTTGATTTAGATGATCGTTCTACTGATGATCCCTTAGTAGATTGCAATGCAAGCCAAGGAGATGATAACAGGGGACAAGATGAGCGATTCTACTCTGACTCAAAGGGTATGACACCAGCTAGCTCAGTAATTACAGACAGTAATGGGTTAGCAGTCATATATTTTGCTGTCACTACATTTGCTGGAGATAACTTTAGTATTGCAGCTAGTGCTGATCAGCAATACTTAAATATTATTGCAGTGGATTCACAGCAAGGATCTACAACTTTTGGGATTGGTCTACGTGATGGCAATGGTACAGGCAATCTTGTCCCTAACAATTCGGCAGCAATTAGTGAAATGATTACCGTTTGGAGAAGGCTTCATATTGAACTTGACACCATGGCAAGAGTGAGAGATAACCCAAGAGCTAGCCCACCTGTGCTAGAAAACAATGCGAAAGGTAGTATAACAACCATAGGAGTAAACACAGATCCTCTATATCCTAATACAACAGTAATAAATGCTATTTTCACTAACAGCGGGGGAGGAGCTTCTTTAGAACCAAGAAGATTTGAACTAGGTGTTATAAGAATAACAGGAATACCTAACATTCCAGGCTCAATACAAGTTATAACTAATGACACTAACAGCATTGTTGTAGCTCGTAATACGCAACTCGAAACTTTTCAAATAAATCCACTACAACTTCCTACTTTTGTAATAATTGATGATGATGATTTCAATGGTAACAACAGTTCACTTATAGCACTTCGCGGAGATAGTTTAGAACAAATTACTGATTTGCCAGACACTTTTAATTTAATGAAATCTGTGGAAAATCCTGCACAAAACGTTTTTGCACCTGCTTTCATAATACCCATATTTGATGGAGCAGGAAAAAGTGCTAACAATGATAACAACATCCAATTCTTTCTAAATATTCCTAGTAATACAAATTTGGCATTTTCAGCAATTAATGCAAAAAGAGATTCTACAAACAATGAAAGTGATGACTACTGGGCAGCTTATATTCTGATAGGGTATCAGTCCGGTGAACCTGATGATTTCGATCCTAATGATGGTCAAGTAGTTGGAGGTGTAAGCCAAGAGTTACTGCTTGCCAGTTCTGCATAAGCGATATAATCCCAACAAGTTGCACAAATTTGCCACCAGTACCAAAAGGGTCTGAAGGATCATTAGTTTACGTTGAGACAATAAGAGACTTCGATGCAAA
The DNA here is from genome assembly GCA_964536575.1 of uncultured Clostridia bacterium. Classification (GTDB taxonomy): domain Bacteria; phylum Acidobacteriota; class Blastocatellia; order Chloracidobacteriales; family JADJPF01; genus JADJPF01. The sequence goes on from CAZHXL010000360.1 coordinate 1,620, forward strand.
TGTAGATAGGACTATTTTTCCAAACCCAGATTTTAGAACCCGTTCAGCTCCTCATGAAGTAGGACATCAACTGGGGTTAGCAGGTGATAAACCAAACTTTGGGATAATGACTGGCGATGAAACACCTAAGTTTGTTCCTTCACACATTAACATACTGCGTTGGAGAGTTAAAAGCCCAGGCCAATAACTAACAGGAGAAAATATATGCAGAAAGAAAAAATATTATACACATTAGTATTAATTATTTTGGCATTGATACCTATTCAATCGATCTTTGGCCAAACTAAACAAGAGGCTCTAACTTTTTCAAATTTAACCTTTGAGGTTTCTACTCCAAAACAGCAATTTATGAAATCAGAGCCAATAGTAACTACATTCAAAATAGCCAATAACACAAACACAAATATCATTGGCCATTGGGCTGTCGATTTCGACTTTCCCTACATTCAAGTTTTTATTTATCACAATGGACAGAAACGTAATGCAGAAGAGTTTCTTCCTAGAGAAGGTTTAAAAACTTTTATTCCAGCAATTATTAAACCAACAGAAACCCACGAAAAACAACAAATAATGGATTTTTTCTTAGACCAAATGTTTCCTGAACCCGGAGTCTATCAACTAGAATTTGTATTACAAGACACACAACAAAAAAATAGAGACATCAAAGAAGAAATAAAATCTAACTTACTAACAATAGAGATAAAAGAGCCAAAAGAAGGGGATTTGGAAGCACTAAATTTCATGCAGAATCATGGCTCTATCTACAACTATTTCGATGTAAAAAGAATGATAGTTGACAAGCAAGCTTTGAAAATCGCAGAAGAATTTTTATTAAAATTTGGAGATACTACCTATGGAGATCACGTGAGCCTCAAAGTAAGTGAATTTTATCTTTTTATAGGTACTTCGACAGGTCAATTTGATCCTGAAACAGGAGAAATCATAGTAGCAAGATCAGTACCTATAAATGCAATAAAGTATCTTGAAAAGCTATCTACTAAGGAAGATTTTGTATTAGCTGATTGCGCTTTATCCTATTTAGTAACGGCATATAGCCAAAATCAAGAAATAGAAAAAGCTGAACATACCTTAGAAATATTAAAAAGAAAATATCCTAATAGCCAATATGCCAAAGCAACCAAAATATATAATTTAGGTAATAGGTAATAGGTAATATACATAAAACTTAAAAAAAATATGCTAGATACGAAAAAGCAGCTAAAAAATAGCGCGCAACTTTTTTGGCCTAAGGAATGGCTAAAATCCTTTGTTCAATGAGGGTGTAGAGCTTTTTAGGATGCATAGATTCAGACTCTAACCCAAAAGCTTTTCCGTCAATACCTCCAGATTTGGCTAGCCATAGATTAAGCTTGGTTTTATCTTTCTTGGGTAGAGGAAAACGAAAAAGTGCTAGTTCATCTTTGGTGTAATGTGAAGGATGAATAAGAGTACTTAAGCTAGAACTAGATAAGCCAGTATCGGAAAGTTGTTCTTTGAAAGAATTAGCAATAATGTCTCCCGCAGGATCATAGTCAACAATCCCAATTAGATGAACGGGTTTAGGATCTTCTAATAATTTGACGTTTATGTCTCTGGCGGTATATTCGCTGGTCAAAGCACTAGGCATGCCACCAAGTGCAATTACAGATACGCCAAAATCTGTATGTATTTGGCGTAAAAACCGCATCCAGCCGCTTTTCTCAGCAAATACCAGTATATTTGGGTTAGTGGTGCCAATTCGCCTGTTTTCCCAGTGCGCAAATTCCTATGATGCCGAAAGGCGTTGAGCACAGCACTATTGAAAAGGATAAAACTGTATTTGAAGATAGCGCAAATTCCTATGATGCCGAAAGGCGTTGAGCACCTCAAGGATTTGACCAAATTTCCACAGGAATACAGAGTCAGTGCAAATTCCTATGATGCCGAAAGGCGTTGAGCACGGCAAAGGTTTGCCCTTACGTTTTTATTACTATTTTTCCTATATTCTTATTTTCTTCCATATACTTGTGTGCTTGGTTGATGTCTTGCCAGCTTAAAACCTTGTCTACTACTGGAGTCAGTTGATTATTTAAGAACCGTGATAAAGCAAATTGAGAAAACTCTTGTGTTAGTGCGATTTTATAATCTAAAGGGCGAGCACGTAAAGTAGTGCCAATTACTTGCAGACGTCTTCTTAATATTTCATAAAGACTAACTTGATTAATAGTTCCACCACTCATAGCAGCAATAAGAACTAAACGCCCATCTAGAGCTAGGCAGTTAATGTTTTGTTGCCAATAGTTAGCACCAATGCAATCTAAAATAATGTCTACGCCTTTATTTTCTGTTACTTCTTTTATTTTATTTTCAAAAGGTTCTATTTTGTAATTGACAGCTAGTTTTGCTCCTAGAGATAAGCAAAACTCCTGTTTTTTTTCTGTGCCAACAGTAACATAACATTCTGCGCCAAATTCACGAATTATTTGTATTGCTGCTGTTCCAACACCGCTAGCACCTGCATGGATTAAGACTTTTTGCCCTGTTTTTAAGCCTCCTAGCCAACAAATTGCTTGATAAGCGGTAAGAAAAGCTTCAGGGATTGCGGCGGCTTGTTCAAAAGAAAGATTTTCTGGTATTGGCATAGCCACCCTAGCAGGAATACTTACATACTCAGCATAGCCTCCACCAGATAATAGGGCAAAAACTCGATCTCCTATTTGCCAGTTTGTAACATTTTTACCAACCGTTACCACTTCGCCTGCCATTTCTAAACCTATTATGGTTGATGCTCCAGGCGGAGGTCGATACATGCCGCGTCTTTGTAATAAATCTGCTCGATTAAGAGCGGTAGCTTTAATTTGTACTAGTAATTCATCATCACTAGCAATAGGAGTAGCAACTTGATTAATATAAAGTTCTTTGGTGTCTTCTTTAACTAAAATGGCTTTCATAATGTCTCCTAAACAGTAAATTTTTTAGCGGAAAAATTTCGCAATAAAAGGTTACTTAATGAGCTATTTTACTTTTTTCTTGTGCGTTAATTAATCGAAGCAATAAAACTGTTGCATTTTAACTTTGTAAAGACTAAATATTTATTTTGATTGAGCTAAGCTACCAAGTTATCTTCACTAGGAGAATTTATTAAAATGGTTGGCAGTAACAGTGTAACGCAACTACTAATTAATTGGAATAAAGGCGACCAAAGCGCGTTAGAAAAGCTTTTACCAATGATTTATCAGGAGTTACACTTACTTGCTTCTCGTTATTTACGTCGAGAAA
>CAZHXL010000361.1:0-4873 GCA_964536575.1 uncultured Clostridia bacterium
CGAATCAAACAAACCACCAACTTAGTAGAATATATTCGCTCACAAGGAGTAAAGCTTCGCAAGAAAGGAAAGCAATACTTTGGAGAATGCTTATTTCATTTAGACAAAACCCCGAGTATGTCAGTAGATCCACAAAAACAATTATGGAATTGCTTTGGGTGTCAGCAAGGCGGCGACATTTACGAATTTGTGATGAAACTCCAAGGTGTGGATTTTCTAACTGCTCATCAACTTTTAGGTGGAATAAGCAAAGAAGCGACTAAAGAAAAAGCTATGGAAGAAACAAAACAAGAAGCAGCTAAAGAAGAATTACCAAAAGAGCAACTCTCAGTAGAAGTGTTGAAGTGGTTAGAGCTAGCCAGCAATCATTTTCATCAACGATTGCTAGAAACGCCTTCCGCACAAGAATACTTGCTGAGTCGTGGAATTAGCTTGGAAGCAATAAGGGTGTTCAAATTAGGGTATGCTGATGGAAGTTTGCTAGAAAAACTCTCTCCTGAAGGTAAGGAAGCACTACAAAAAGCAGGAGTGTTGACGGATAAAGGCAAAGAATTGATGAATGGATGCGTTATCTTTCCACTTCTGCAAGCAGAAAGCGGCATTGTATTGTCATTCTATGGACGACATACAAAACTAGCTCAACACCTCTATTTACCAGGAACTAGACGAGGAATAGTCAATCATCACGGAGCAATCAACACACAAACAGTCATTATTGTAGAAAGCATTATTGACGCACTGGCTCTTTGGTCAGTAGGAATACGCAATGTTATTGGAATTTATGGTACTAATGGCTTTACTGATGAGGTAATTTCTCACCTCAGACAATGCCGTATCAAACAAGCTATCATAATGCTAGACAATGACTTAGCAGGCATTAAAGCTTCTGAACAAGTTGCATCCAGGTTGCTAACTGAGAATATTTCATCAAATATAGTACAACTACTAGCAAAAGACCCTTCTGAATGGATTTCTAAAGGCGCTACTAAAGAGGAAATACTTTCTCTTATTAGTAAATACACTACAACACAGGCAGAAAAACCCACTAAAACCCCTCCAAAAGTAGAACAAACTGAGGAAGAAATCACAATCACTTTTGACAATCACCAGTACTCGATCAAAGGCTTACAAATCAATGGGTTAGATAAGATGAAAATCAACCTAAAAATCAAAAATGGTGAGTTATGGCATCTAGATACAATAGATTTATACCAAGAAAACTCACGAAAACGCTTTGCAGAACGCGCCACTGGCAGAATTAACGTTCTAGAACAGCTTATAGAGGGTCAATTACTCACCATCATAGAAGAATTAGAGCGCATACGGCTTCAACTCAAGCGTAAAGATAGCAAAACTACTGTAAAAGTAGCTATGACTGCTTATGAACAGAAGGAAGCTCTAGAGTATGCTCACTCAAAAGACTTGGTTTCAGAGATAGTTTCAGACGTTAGAGCTAGTGGCCTCATAGGAGAAAACTCAACAATACTAACTGGCTATCTTGCTACTCTATCTCGTAAGCTCTCAAAACCACTGAGTTTACTAGTAGTAGCACGAAGCGGAGCAGGAAAGTCATCACTACAAGAAGCAATTTGCTCATTTGTACCTATAGAAGATGTGATTTGGGTAACTCGTTTAACAGGCCAAGCACTATTCTACAAAGACCCTAACTCACTAAAAGGAAAAGTATTAGCAATAGCAGAGGAAGAAGGAGCAGCACAAGCCATCTATTCCTTGAGAACACTTGCATCAGACCAACGATTATCAATAGCAGTAACTCAAACTAGCCCACAAACAGGGGAACTTCACACCAAACACTATGATATTTGCGGCCCCGTTTCCATCTTAACCACTACAACATCAGCAGAGGCATTTGATGAAGAAACACGCTCACGCTTTGTAATGCTAACAATGGATGAGTCACAGCAACAAACTAAGGCCATCCTAGAGCAACAACGCAAAAGCCACACTTTAGATGGAGTACTTCAAACCGCTAGCTCTGAGCAAAGGCGTAATCTACACCACAACCTACAACGCTTACTCAAACCATTAAAAGTAGTTAATCCCTATGTTGAGTTCTTAACTTATCCAACACATAAGCTAATTTCACGCCGTGAACACAACAAATATTTAACCTTGATAGACTCAATTGCACTACTTCATCAATACCAAAGAGAAATCAAACAAGCTAGTAACGGGAAAACTACTATAGATTACATAGAAGTACAGTTAGAGGACATAGCACTAGCAAACAAGCTAGCTCAAGCAATCCTTTGGCGTTCATTTGACGAGTTAGCACCTCCAGTTCGTGGAATGAAACAAGAGCTAGAAATTCTCTACAACCAAAAAGCCAAACGCTCAGGCATTTCTATTTCAGACGTATCATTGGGAAGAAGAGAAATTAGAGATGTTACTGGTTGGACAGACTGGCAAGTTAGGGTTTACTGCCAAAAGCTTGTTGATATGGAGTATCTCTATGTGGTTTCTAGCGGCAATGGTAAACCAGCACTCTATAAGCTAGCTGAACCTACTTCAGAGCAAGTTCCCTCTATCACTGGGTTAACTAGTGTTGAAGAGTTAAGAGAACAACTAAAAGAAAAAGCTATTGGGATAGGTGGCTAAATTAGCCAAACAGGGTTAATTATGGACGAAACCCTGTGAGCTTGAGAATGCTTGTGATATGCCAAATCACAGGGTTTATTTATAGTAAATAAGATAGTTAAGTACAACCTTGTGAGCTTGTGGCAAAACACTCTAAGGGATTTTTTAGAAAGTTTTTTCAGTTAATAAAAAATAAATATTATTAATTAAATTAAATAGAGATTATAAAGTCTCTAGATATCGGCATTGGTGAAAAATATGGATGAAGGACAAAAACAACAATTTCAACTACTTGCCGCCAAATTTGAGGAATGGCTAAAGGCTATAAATTTTTCTAAACAGAGCATTGAAAACTATTGTGGAGACTTACAAAGATTTATTTCTTGGATAGAAGAAAACACAAACTGCAAAAGCGTTGTAGCTATAAATCCACAACACTTACAACAATATCAAATAGCCCTCTACAACACTGAGATAAAAGTTAAAGAAGGTAAAACTAAACGCCTTACTCCAGGAACCCAACTTAGAAAGCTAGCAGCAATACGCAAGTTTTTTTCTTGGTTAGTGCTTTCAGGACAAATGGCCTACAACCCTTCAGCTAGCCTTCAACTGCCTAAAAAGGCTAAAACTATTCCTAGCACTCTACTTACAAAAGCAGAAGTAAAAAGGCTCATAGAAGCTACTCCAACTCAAACACCGATAGATTGTAGAGATAGAGCTATAATAGAACTACTTTATGCTACTGGTATTCGCAGGGCAGAACTTCTAAATTTGTCTCTTTATGATTTAGACCTTGAAGGTGCAACACTATCTATTAAAGAAGGAAAAAGAAAAGACTCTCGTATCATACCCTTAACATTTACAGCCATAGAAATACTTAAACTGTATATAAAAGAGTCAAGACCTAAATTTCCCAATGACTCATCAAAAACTTTACTCTTTATTTCAAGCCGTAGCGGTGGCAAATTGGATGCTGCTGATATAGATAGAATTTTACTAAAAGCTATAACTAAGGCAGGCATAAAGAAACACGTTACACCCCATACACTACGCCATAGCTTTGCTACTCACCTTCTCAAAGGCAAAGCTGACATTCGCCAAGTTCAAAAGCTTTTAGGACACCGCCGTCTTTCTAGTACTGAAATTTACACAAGGGTAGAAGTGTCTGACTTAAAAGAAGTACTTCAACGTTGTCACCCAAGAGCAGATAAAAAACTATGAGAGAGTTAATCCCAGTTTATCTTTTACAACTACAAGCTAAAAATTACTCACCTTCTACTCTAAAACAAAGAAACAGGGCAGTAGAGAAACTAATATTTTATTTAGAAACTCATCTTAAGCTTACTAGTTTCAATGAAGTAACTAAAAAAGATTTAGAAGGTTTTTCCTTATGGCTAGAGAAAGACTACTTAAAAACTTCATCTGAATTAATATCAAAAGGTAGTCTAAAACAATGGCTTAGTTGTATAAAAAAGTTTTTCTCTTGGATGAGCCAACAAAAGACAATATTAGCTAATCCAGCAGAACATCTATCTTTACCTGTCTTAAAATCAAAACTCACTAATTTATTAACTCAAAAGCAAGTCTCTGACCTGATAGAACAAGCTGACCCTAACACTACAATAGGCTTACGTGATAGAGCATTAATGGAAACTCTTTATGCTACTGGTATTCGTCACATGGAAGCCCATAATCTTGACCTCTATGATATAGACACTAGAGAACAAATACTTATGGTTAGAGAAGGTAAAGGAATGAAATCCAGACTTTTACCCTTAACTGAAAACTCTTGCTTTTGGCTAGATAAATATTTGATAGATTCTCGTCCATTGCTTGCCTTTGGTTTAAAAGGTCAAAAGCCTAAAAAAGACTCTAAAGTAAGACCTATTTCAAATGCCTTATTTTTATCTGGTAGGGGAGCAAGATTTTCCTACATAATGATTGGTCAAATTATTCGCCAATATGCTATAAAGACTAACTTAAAAGCTAATCCTCACACTTTCCGTCATTGTTTTGCTAGCCATTTGCTTAAAGCTGGTGCAGATGTTCAACACCTCAAACGCCTTCTTGGTCATAGTTCTTTAGACGATACTCAACTTTACCTTCATCTTACTAATGATGACCTTGGCAATTCTATTAAGCGATTTGCCTTAGATGAAGAGTGAAAAATTTTTCTTTTAGCTGCTAAAAAATTAGCTGTTTTCGCGTTGTTGTTTGACAATTTAATTTAATTTATTTTCAACCAGTTAGCTGCTTTTCTCTACACCACAGAAAC
>CAZHXL010000362.1:0-4812 GCA_964536575.1 uncultured Clostridia bacterium
AGAAAATATCATCCGACAAACTTGATGAATTTTTACGCAAATTTTTCATCGAGTATTTAGAATATTATAATGTTATCAATGATCCTGATGAAAAAAACCTACAAAACTCAGAAGCTTGGAGGATGGTTATTCCTGTTGATAAAGCTCGCCCTTTTGCTATTGCTTATCAATCTAATCTCTCAACAATGGAACGTCGTGCTGTTAGCCGACTTTATATTGAAAAAGTAGTAAAACATCGAGATAGCATTCCCTCAATTAGTCCTGTTTTATATGGTTTTACTGACGGGTCACGGCTAGTTTTCTTCAGTGGTGATACTGCACGCAATCGCGATGATCGTTTTGATATTAATGAGGAAACTCAACAGTTTAAGGGTGTACAAGAAAAACTAGGCCAACTTCATAAAGATAAACTCTTGTTTTTAGAACGTTTAGGAAAGAAAGTCCCTAAAGTTGATTTTCTTTTTGATGCTAGACTGCTTTCTGCTGAAACAGGTTTCAAAAGCTATATGCGTGCTGTTAGGGAACAGCTTATGAAATCCGTTGTTCTCAATAACCAAGCTTTGGCGGCTGTTGTCTATTACTTGCTAGAATCTCCTGAAGGACGAGAAAGTGGAAAACTTCGTTTTGTTAGTGAAAATAAACAGCTTATTAAAGATCTACGAGAGTTACATTTAGAATTAGGCATGCGTCTAGGTGATGCTATTGCTGCGGCTGTTGATACTTTAATACTACGTTGTCTAATGGTTCGTTTCCTAGAAGCTTATCATCCAGATGCAATGAAAGGGTTATTATCAACAAAAGAAATTCTTAATAAAGGTACTCTAGCACCTAAAACTACTCCTGCTGGTAGCAAAAATAAAAAACAAGGCACACTCTTTACTGATGCTGGGGCAAGCGTTACTAGTTTTACTGATTTGGAAATTGAAGTAGCAGAAATGCTTAATAAATCTTTAAACATTGATGTTTCTAAAGCAAGGAAAACTCAACTAGAGCTTTTTGCTTTTCAAGATGAGGAGACTGGAGCAAATACTATCCTAGAGGAAGAAGAAAAACGTAGTGAAAAACTTGGTGGCGATTTCTACTTAGCAGATTTAGGTAAAGCTGCACGAGCGATAGAAGAAATATTACTTAGTAATATGCCTTCTTTAGGTTCAGCACTTATTCAAGATTTTTTGGGGCGTATTAGTAACAAAACAGACGCTAAAGCCCACTGGGAGTTTCGCTACGAAGACCTACGGCCTCAAACCTTGCAAGATTACTATGAATCATCTCTTGGCACTGCTGTACAACTTGCTTACAACGAAAACAAAAAAAGCTTTGAAATTGCTGTAGGAGAAAGCAACCGCCAACGCAAAGAATTAGGCGCGTATTACACAGATGCCCGTCTTTGCCGCTATATGGTAGAGCAAACCGTAAAACCAATCTTTGATGAATATCTTGAAAACTTGCGTAAAGCTGTTGATGATAAAGATTTGGTTACAACTAGACACGCTTTTGATTCAATTGTCCATCTGTCCATCTGTGACCCAACTATGGGTAGCGCACCATTTTTACGAGCAGCTTTTGATTACCTAGCTGAATCAACACAATATTTTAAGCTGTGTAGATACATAAATGAGTGTAAAACTAAGCTACCAGATTTTTATAGCGAAGTAGCCAAAAACTATCCATTCCTTGCTGCCAAAGGTGGGAAAATGGATGAGGATGGAATTGGGGCTTGGGAACTCCATATTTTACGCCAAATGCTTTATGGTGTTGATATTGACCGCAAAGCTGTTTGTATAGCGTGTCAGACCTTTGCACTATCATCAATGCGCTACTTAAAACAGGGTGAACGCTTTCCGTCTTTCTTTAACCTTAACTTGAAGTTAGGCAATGCTTTAATCTCACCTGTGCGACCAAGTGACAGAACACAACTAGCGCGAAAGCAGTTTAGAGAGATTGCCAAGCTTATTCAACTTCGCCGCAGAGCGCGTTTGCTACCCAATGATGAAAAAGCCTATGAAGAACTAGCAAAAATCTTTAAACAAATCCAAGAAATTAAAACTCCTATCCTACAAGAGCTTGTGCAAGAAAATGTTGCTCCAATCCTAGATAAATTTACCGAAGAGTTAAACCCATTTTGTTGGGAGCTAGAATTTCCAGAAATATTTTTTAATGATGATGGAGCACTTAAAGAAAATCCTGGGTTTGATATTGTAATTGGCAATCCACCTTGGAACAACATTAAACCAGATGATAGGGAATTTTTTGAGGTTTTATCACAAAAATTTTCTAATTTAAAAGCTCGTGTAGAAAGAGACCAAGTTGCAGAACAATTACTACAAGATGAATCCATTAACAAGCTTTATAAACAGTATTTATCCGTTTATGAAAAGTGGAATGATTTTGTTCGTGATGGTGGTCTTTACAAATACCAAAAGCCTAAATTCGAGAATATAAATGTTTTCAAAATAGATAATAACTTTTACAAACTAACTCTTGAGCATGTTTGGCTTTTAACTAAACGAAAAGCTGCAATAGCTTTACTTGTTCCTCTGGGTTTTGCTGGAGATTTAGGGGCAAGCGCACTAAGAAAACTTTATCTTGATGGGGCTGCTTGCAAAGGCTTGTGGGGGTTTGACAAAAATGCTCAAGTTTTTCCTATAACTCAAGCTGTGTTATGTTTAATTTTTGAAAAAGGAAGCAAAGTTTGCGATTTCCCGTATGTTACTAATTTACCATCTGTAGAGAAATTTATAGCAATAACTCAAGCTGATAAAGCTTTATCTATTAATGTTGAATTAATTAGTCGTATAACTCCAGAAACTTACTCTATACCAGAAATTGAGTCTCCAGAAGACCTAGTAATATTACGAAAATTATATAAATATTCTCCTCTTTCTGAAATTTCACTTGATGATTTATGGGTAGCCAAACCAACTAGGGATCTTCATACAACAGATGATCGAGATCTCTTTAGGGATTTTGATACAGGAGTCCCTTTGCTGAAAGGAGATGATATTGATCAATTTTCTATAAGACTTCCTTTATCACTTTGGGTTGATAAAAAAAGTTACCAACAAAGAGGAAAAGATTCACATACTAGTAGAGTAGTTTGGAGAGATATTGCAGGAGTGAATGACTCACGTCGTCTCTTTAGCACACTGGTTCCTTTAGGGTGTGCTTTACTAAATTCTATTTCATATATAATTCCTACTCAAAATGAAAGTATCAAAAAATATCTCGTAGGCTTACTTAATAGCTTTGTTCTTGAGTATAGAGCTAGACAATTAAGTAAAAATAATCATATAAATCAATTTGTTGTTTCTAGCCTTCCTATTCCAAGGTTGCAGGAAGGTGATGCTCGTTTTGATAAAATTGTTTCAGTTGTCACAGACTTACTTGCCAAAAAAGGTAAAGATGAAAACAAACGTGCTGAGTTAGATGCAGTAATTGCACATTTGTATGAACTTACAGAAATAGAGCTAAAAGTTGTTCTTTCACGATTTCCAAAAGTTCCTCAAGAAACTAAAGATTTAGTGCAAAAATATTTTCTAGAACTTAGTGAAACGGTTTAGGGGGATAAGTGGAACGCCAGATTTTATATCTAAACCTAAGTCCTGAAACAAGTAGTTTATTAACAAGTGACTTGCGTAAAAACGCATCTGGACAAACACTTGATAAATGGCTTGTTAATAAATATAAATCTGTTATTCCAGAGATGGTTCAAACTGAACTTTTTAGCGTTCCTATTGAGCTAAAAATAGATACTTGGTTAATGTTAGAAGGACTAGCAAAAATTACTAATCGTACTCCCGAAGAACTTATTGAAGAATGGGTTTCAAATAAAAGTGAGGCTTCAATCGTAGAAAAAGATTTTATTGAGGAACAAAAAACTGCTGTTTCTCCAGTAGCCTTAGAACAAGTAGCACAAATCTTAAACCTAGCTGAAACCCTTTTGACTGGAACTGTTGCCGATGCAAAACAAAAGCTTGGTGGAGAATATCCAGAAGGTGAAAAGGTGGCTAAAACAGCAACAGAAGTCTTTAGCGTGTTACGTGAATTGTTAGGTATTGAAATAGAAAAATAGGAAGGTAAAAATTTATGTCAGCAAATCCAAAACATTACTACACAATTGAAGAATACTTTGCTTTAGAAAAAGTAGGTGATGCTCGTTATGAGTATTGGGATGGTGATATTGTTTGTATGAGTGGCGGAAGTAAAGAACATGGGCAGATTGGCGGAAATATTCATGGTGAATTGCATGGTCAGCTTAAAGGTGGAAGATGTAGATCTTTTATAAGTGAAATCCCAATTAATACGCCTGCTTTTCCTCCTTATCGCTATCCAGATGTTAGTGTTGCTTGTGGCGATATAGCTTTTGATAAAATATCGGGTATAGACACATTAGCTAATCCTGTTGTCATTTTTGAAGTGCTTTCTCCACATACTGAAGCAGCAGATCGAGGACGAAAACTTCAAGCTTATAGAGCAATTGAAACCTTGCAAGAATATGTGCTTGTCTCTCAAACTAGGCCACATATCACGCACTACATTAAACAGGACAATACAGAATGGAATAGCTTTGATATAGCAGGTCTAGCAACAACGCTTACGTTAAATAGCATTGACTGTAGTTTATCACTACAGGATATTTATGATGGTATAGTCTTTAGTTAAATTACGCCAATTGTTAAATATTTCAATGGAAAGTTAGAAAATTAGAAAGGTAAAACTTTATGTCAGCAAATCCAAAACATTACTACACAATTGAAGAATATTTTGCTTTAGAAAAAGTGGGTGATGCTCGTTATGAATATTGGGATGGCG
>CAZHXL010000363.1:0-1142 GCA_964536575.1 uncultured Clostridia bacterium
TTATTGATTGCTGGTAGCCAATTTCAACCCTTAATTCGCATTGGAAGTAGACAATATCACTAGCTATCAATGAGAAGGTAGCTTTTTTTATATGTTTGAAATTTATAACTAAGCCTTGCAGTAGGTGAATAATAGGATTCTTCATTATCCATTTGCCAAGCCTGATTATTCCATTTAGGGAAATATACATCTCCAATAAAATCTTTTTCTATTAAAGTTAAATAAAACGTGTCAGCCAAATCTAAGCTTTGTTGATATATTTGTGCTCCACCAGCAATAAAAACCTCTTCTTGTTGGGCTATCTTTATTGCTTCTTTTAGGGAGTAAGCTACCTTAACACCTATTTGGCTATAGTTTTCCTGTCGTGTTACTACTATAATTTCTCTTCCTGGCAGTGGCCGCCCTATAGAATCAAAAGTTTTACGCCCCATTATTAAAGATTTCCCTAAAGTTAATTCCTTAAAATGCTTTAAATCTTCAGATAATTTCCAAGGTAACGTATTATTAATCCCAATTACATAGTTACTAGACATTGCTGCGATGATTGAAATCCTCATACTGCAACATCTCCTTTAATTGCAGGGTGTGGATGATAATCCGTCAGTTCAAAGTCTTCATACTTAAAATCAAAAATAGAAGTTATTTTTGGATTTAGCTTTAATGTAGGTAGCTTTGTAGGTGTACGACTTAGTTGTAAGTTAACTTGCTCAAGGTGATTATCATAAATATGTACATCACCAAAAGTATATATAAATTCTCCTGGTTCAAGGTTGCAAACTTGAGCCACCATTCTTGTTAGCAAAGCATAGGAAGCAAGGTTAAAAGGTACACCTAAAAACACGTCTGCACTACGCTGATAAAGCTGACAAGACAATTTATTATTGATAACCATAAATTGAAATAAAGTATGACAAGGGGGAGGGGCATGGTTATGATCTTTAATTAATTCTTGTATTTCGCCAACATTCCAGCCACTAACAATCATTCTTCTAGATGTAGGATCATTTTTAATAAGGTCTATTAAATTTTGGATTTGGTTAATTTCTTCTCCATCTTTATTTTGCCAGCAAACCCATTGTTTACCATAAATTGGGCCTAGTTCACCCCACTTTTTAGCAAACTCAGAGCTTTCTTTTATTTGT
>CAZHXL010000363.1:1152-4798 GCA_964536575.1 uncultured Clostridia bacterium
CAAATGTTTTTAGTTCAGTTTTCCAAGCCTCTGAGTAGCGTTCATATTTTTGGGCTAAACTATTTTGCTCTAAGTAAGTTTGATAGGCCCATTCATTCCAGATACTTACATCATTATCAACCAAATATTTTATATTAGTATCGCCTCTTAGAAACCAAAGGAGTTCATATGCAATAAACTTAAAACTAACTTTTTTGGTAGTAAGAAGTGGAAACCCAATGGATAGGTCAAAGCGTGTTTGGTAGCCAAAAATACTGGTGGTACCTATACCAGTACGATTTGATTTTTTTTCACCTTTGCTAAGAATATGACTTAATAAATTTAAATACTGCTGCATAAACTAGTTATAATTCACCTAATTATAAACACTATATATTGTATTATCCACGCTAAAGTATCTTAAACACAACTATATGTCAAGAAATCAAAAATTGATTAGGGCTGTCTAATTGTGTGTTGGTTATAAGTTTTAAAAGAAGATAACCACGCTGCCTAGGTTATACAACCGTCGGCTAGTTACCCGCGATTGCACCAGAGGGGAAACGTGTCTACTTTCAAGGAAAAGCGATAAGGGGTCAGTACAGTTGCTAGTATTAGTTAAGCTCTTGCTTGACCAAGTGTTGATATTGAATCAAGTATCTTATATACAGCATTTTGCAAGCTTCTCTTACCATTTAAAAGCAATAGGTTAGGATTAAGTTTTGCCTTTCGCCTATTCACTACAAAGTTATTAATACCTTCTTTACTAAAACTAGTCTTGTAGCGCGTAAATTCACTAAAGGGATGTTGATAAAATCCTAAAGTACAAGGCATTAATTTTGGATTAAAGTATTAATCAGCCAATAAGAACAAATAAATTCACCACTGTCTGATCGGTTATGTTACATGGGACAAAATTAACCAATACCGATTTAGAGCACCCTGCCTCTAACCCTATTGGTCGAGTAAAAGGCTTGTTCAGTGAGGATGAGTTGAGCAAAGCCTTAAATTTTGCTAATAACTTGGTGGCATAATAACAAAGTTTCAAATTCAATCCCTGCCCCACATAAAATCAATTAGGAGACTTAAATGCTTTCACCTCAATTGCGCCGCAAGATTTTTGACCTATGGACTAAGCTATGGTCAAGTGGAATGACTAACCCGCTTACATCTATTGAGCAAATAACCTATTTGCTTTTTATAAAGCAAATGGAAAAAGTAGATGAAAAACGGCAAAAAAATGGTAAGGGATCTATTTATGCACCAAGGCGTAATTGTAGCCTTCCTCATTCTTCTGCTACTTCTGCAAAAGGTGGCTTTTGTATAGGACACGATAATTGCCGATGGTCTTACATTAAAGATAATCCAACCCCTAATCATTTAAGCCAATATGTTTTTCCTTGGTTACGAGAGTTGGAAACCATTCTAAAAGAAACGGGCAATGAGGATAATGGACTGAAAAAAACTAGTAGATATATGGAAGATGCCTATTTTCAGTTTCCTCACGATAAACAAGATACCTTAGATAACACTATTAGTACCATTAATGAGCTTTTCCAAAATGTAGGAGAACATACTAGTAGTGATGACATGATGGGAGACATTTTCGAGTATCTTTTAAATGAAATTCAAACATCTGGTAAAAATGGGCAATTTCCCACACCTCGCCATATTATCCGCTTTATAATTGCGCTTCTTGACCCTAAGCCAGGTCAACGCATACTTGATCCTGCTGCTGGAACTTGTGGTTTCTTGACTAACACAGTCCAATACATATTACAAAAGAATACTGACCCAGAAAAGCTACGTTTAGAATGGGATGGCACAGCTTATCATGCTGATGGTTATATGCTTGTCCAAGAAAAACGCGAACTTCTTTTTGATGGAAAATATTTCTCTGGCTATGACAATGATCGAACTATGGTGCGCATTGGTTGGATGAACATGATTTTGCATGGGATTGAAAATCCAATCATTGAACGACAAGATGCCCTAGGCAAAGGCTCAGAAAAATTCCCAGCTATTAAACCCAATACTTATGATTTTGTAGTAGCAAATCCGCCTTATACTGGGACTGTTGATAAAGGAGATTTACACGAAACACATTTTCCACGTAAGTCAAATAATAGTGACGAGCCAATTACTAACAAAAGTGAGCTACTTTTTGTTTGGCTAATGCTAGACGTTTTAGTTATTGGAGGACGTGCAGCCGTAATTGTTCCTGAAGGTCTTTTGTTTAACTCATCTGGCGCACATATAGAGTTACGCCGTCAATTATTGTTTGAACATAATTTAGAAGCAGTGATATCTTTGCCTGCTGGAGTATTTCAACCATACACAGGGGTTAAAACTTCTATTTTAATATTTGAAAAGAAAGAAGGTAAGCTAGTTTTTGGTGAGCAGCCGCGTACTGAAAAAGTTTGGTTTTATGAAGTGGCTGCTGATGGCTTTACATTGGATGCAAAACGTAGTGAAAAACCAGAACCTAATGATCTTTGGGATGCTCTAGCCAAATGGCCAAGCAAAGTTGTTGATAGCACTGATTATTATCAGCCTGAATTTTATGATCAACGTTGGCGCTTAGTAGATGATGATACGGTCAAAACCTTTCCCAGTTTGGCAAACAAACAAAACCAAGTAGGAAGCATCCACGAACTATTTACAGACTTGCCAGAAAACCCTGATAAAGCAACTAACCAAATCATAGAAGCACAAAAGCCTAAGATAATGGAGTTATACCGCCAAGGTAAAACTGTAAATAGTCTTTTCACTTCTGCAATGGCTGAAATGTTAGAGAAAGATGATAAGGACTTGCCTGCTTTTGCTCGTAGAGCTATTTCACCATTACTTCAA
The DNA here is from genome assembly GCA_964536575.1 of uncultured Clostridia bacterium. GTDB lineage: Bacteria > Acidobacteriota > Blastocatellia > Chloracidobacteriales > JADJPF01 > JADJPF01. Next base: position 3,985 of record CAZHXL010000363.1, read on the forward strand.
AAAGCAAGCAAAGCAAGCACAGTTGTAGATAACCAAAATAACAAAGCCCCACAGCTTACAGATGAACAAATCCAAATAGAAGTAAAAGCCATTGTACAAGAGTTTGCAAAGCTAGATGGCTATAACATCAAATTACGTACAGTAGATGTATCTAGGCAAGAAAATATTCTTAATGAAAGTAAAAGTTGGTTTGCTTATGTACGAGAGTTTAAAGACCCTGAACAAGCCACCAATAAAGAGCTTTATAACGAAAATGGCACTATAAAAGCTGATTATATTGCTGACTATTTGGATGACAAATGCATTGAGGCTAATGATTTTAATCTCTCTGCTGGTCGTTATAAGTCTTTCGCCATTACAAAAGTCGATCATCAACCACCTACAAAAATCATTCGAGAATTACAAACTCTGGAAACACGCATTCAAGAGGGGTTAAGCAAGTTATTGGCAATGGTTGAGGATGTAGAATAATGAATAATCAAAATTGGCTTCTAGTAAAACTAGGTAACCTAATAATAGATATGCAAACTGGTTTTGCACAACGCCCAAACAATAATAAATATGGAACTCCACAAATAAGAACTAACAATATTTCACCAAATGGTGATATGGACTTATCAGATATTGCTTATGTAAATGTTATAGATAGTGATTTGGCTAAATATGGAGTCTTAAGAAAGGATGTAATATTTAATAATACAAATAGTGTGGAATGGGTTGGTAAAACAGCATTTTTTAACTTAGATAAACAGTATGTTCTTTCCTCCTTCTACCGGATTTTGTGTTTTGAGAAGAGCATATAAATCAATAAGAT
>CAZHXL010000364.1:0-4783 GCA_964536575.1 uncultured Clostridia bacterium
TGTCAGCAATAAAAATATTGCCAAATATATCAGTAGTGACACTATTAGGGAAATTTAGACTAGCATCAGTCGCCGCACCTTGATCAAAGTTAAAACCTGCTGTGCCATTGCCTGCAACGCTAGTAATTAGCTTGTTGGTTAAATTTATTTGACGTATACGATGATTTTCTGTGTCAGAGATAAACAGTAAATTGTCTGATGAGTCTAAAGCCAAGCCTTTTGGGTTACTAAGACGTGCTTTAGTGGCTAAATCACCATCACCAGAAAATGCTGCAACGCCATCACCGACTAGAGTAGAAATGTTTCCTGTACTAGCTTCAACAAAACGTATACGGTGATTTTCTGTATCAGCAATAAAAATATTTCCTTTATTGTCGATTGCTAAACCGCTTGGTTGATTCAGACTAGCATCAGTGGCTAAAGCCCCATCACCAGAAAAAGCATATTTACCATTACCTGCCACACTAGTAATAATGCCAGTGTTAGCATCAACAAGACGAATGCGACTGTTGAGACTATCAGCAATAAATAAATTTCCTGCCTTGTCAAGAGCAATGGCTTCAGGCGTGTTTAGACTCGCACTAAGAGCTAAAGCCCCATCACCAGAAAAACCTGCTGTTCCACTGCCTGCCACTGTGGTTATTACTCCAGTAGTATCAATACGCCTAATGCGATGATTTGTGGAGTCAACGACAAAAATGTTTCCTGAACTATCTACAGCTACGCCAATAGGGTGCATTGCCGCGCTAGTTGCTTGGCCGCTATCTCCTAAAAATGGGACACCCCCAGCAATAGTAGTAATTTCACTGTCACGAATTTCTGACAAAGGTTTAGCAGGAAAATTAAATACTCGTTGAGTCACACCACCACGAGTTTGAATAGATAGTGTCCTATTGCCAGGAGCAACTTGTGCTGGAACACGAAAACGAAGCTCAGTCGCGCTAATAATTTGGGTACTAGTAACAACTTTATCACCTAAAACAATCACACTTTCAGGAGCAAAATTTTTTCCTTTTACAATTATTTCTGAACCGCCTTCTAAACGGTCACTTTCCTGACTTAAATTATTAATTTGTGGTGCTCCAACAGAAACCATTTTTAGCGAATCATCTTCAGTTGTAACACCATTATCTAAAACAAAAACATCTGTTCCTTGTACCACAACACTACTGGCTTGGCTAAAAGTGTTAGCTTGGGCAAGAGAAACCATTTGACGAGTAGTTTGCGTAGGAGAATTAGTAATAACTTTTACTCCACTTTTATCAAGCACATAAATATTCCCTAAATTGTCTAAGCTAACTGATTGAGGACTATCAAAGGTAAACTCATCGGCTGCTTGAAGGGTAGGAGAAAATTTTCGAGAATTTGCACTTGTTCTTGCAATTTTACCAATAGTTTTTACTTCACCATTTAGGCTAACAGATCGAATTACATTATTTCCTGTATCTGCTACTAAAATAACAACATCATTAGTAGCACTTGCAAAAAAGGAGCTTTTTGCTGGGTTAACAGAAATACTTACAGGGCGACTAAAAAGGGCTTGGCGGCCTTTGCCATCAGCTTTTCCTATTTGCCCTGGGCTACCAGCAATTAAGCGGACTTCTTCTTTAACAAAATCTGCTGCATAAATAGCATGGTTATTAGTATCAGCTATATAGAGGATGCCGTTTGCTGCAATTGCTACTCCTTGAGGGTTGCGAAAAACTACTTGAGAAAAAGGGGTAATATCACTTGTCATTGTGCCAAACGTGCCATTACCTAAAGCAGTATTTACTTGATTATTAAAACCTATTTTACGAATAGTGTTATTAAGAGTATCAGCAATATAAACCCCACCTTGTGCGCGATTATCAATTGCAACTCCTATTGGGCCACCAAACAAAGCTGTTTGAGTTCTATCTCCATCACTAATTCCACGTTGTCCCATTTTGCCTGCAAAGACAATTGGATCTGCTTTAGCACTAGGGTTAGCCTTAAAAATCACATGGTTTAATGGGTCAGAAATATAAATATCTCCACTAGTAGAAGTATTTACTTGGCCAGGAACTTTCTTGCCTTTAGCCTTATTTACTTGGGTTACTACCACAAAATTAGAAACCGTTCCTTGAGAAGTGCTAGCTGTAATTGTTGCATAGCCAGCTTGCAGACCTGATACCAGGCCATTTGCATCTATTGTGGCAATATCAGGACTATCTGATTGGTAAGTAACCCCACTAGAAACAGGTTGATTATTACTATCTACTACGTTTACTTTTATTTGATTATTCTTGTTTACGACAGGATTAGGATCGTTATTTGGGCCAAGTAACTTTATGTTACTTGATTGAAAAATAGGCTGAACTGGTGCAAAGTTAAGTGGTTTAGTGTTTAAATAAGCCGTCTGAGGAAATAGAGATTTTGTTAATAAAATAGCAAAAATTATTATTAATATGGTTAAATTAAATTTAATACTACGCATAAATCATACTCCTTAAATTACTGCGCAAATTCCATAAAACCTATAATAGATTATAGACAAAAATTAAGTTGCCTATATAACAAAGCTTAGTAGCGTTAAACCGAAGTAGGCTAGTTTTATTTTTTAACGCTTCTATAAGATCTTATGAGCTAAGTCTTAATCTTTCAATTTTTCAATCTTTCAGCCTTGCCTTGACACCTAGGTTGTTTGTTGCTAAATTGCGATTTTACAATAAATAGGCTCTGTTGGTAAGTTCTAAAAGCTGTCAGGGTCTTGGCTAAAACAAATAATATCCTAGTGAGTTTTTGTCACTTACCTAGGCCAGAAGGGCTAGGCTTGGTTGAGAAGTAAACAAACAAGTCCAAGTGACCAGACTAAGCTTAAAAGTAGGAATGTTTTTAAGCTATGTTATTTGGAGAGTTAAAGAACCTACCTTGGGATGCTAGCCAGTTCCAAGCTCTAGAACCACTAAGCTAAACAGTTGCAAGGGTATAGTGATAGCGCTTAGTGGATATGCTGCCAAACAACTTTGTCAAGGCCAACTTTACCCGCGTAAGCGGAGTTTTGTGGAGTAATCCACTTTCTTTATAAGAGCAATAACACCTTTTGCTCTTTTTTTTAATGGAGGCGGCAATTGCTCCGCAGCCTTGGCTCTGCGGTCTCCTTGCCGAAAATTGATGAAAAAGCGAGACCTGTTTTTTGCTGCAATTTGTGTTGTAGTAGTTGGCTTTCTAATATTTCTTTCCGTTAGAGGCAAAAAACCAAAACCTGTAGATTTGTCCATCCCCCAACATCAAAATATTAAAGATATTACCACCCGTGATCGCTGTCTAGAATGTCATCATCCACAAACAGGAATAAATGACGTAAGTAACAGAATTAAGGCTACTCACCCTGAGAAATGGCAGGATATAAAATTTTCCTGCATAAAATGCCATAAATTAAAAACAGCAGCAGATAAATAATTTGTTAATAATATTTTAAGGAGATTTTATGTCAAAAGAGAAGTTGGCAGTGCAAACTTATAATAACTATATTGGTGGCGAATGGGTACCATCTAAATCAGGAAAAACATTTGATAATATTAACCCTGCTGATACTCGTGAATTAATAGGACGGTTCCAAGATTCTACGGAAGAAGATGTTAATATGGCTGTAGCAGCAGCTAAAGAAGCTTTTAATTCTTGGCGTTTAACACCTGCTCCTCGTAGAGCAGAAATTCTTTTTAAGGCTGGCCAGCTTTTGGTTGAGCGTAAAGAAGCTTACGCTAGAGAAATGACTAGAGAAATGGGCAAGGTATTAAAAGAAACCCGTGGTGATGTCCAAGAAGCAGTTGATATGGCTTTTTATATGGGTGGTGAGGGTCGTAGACTTTATGGACAAACCACTCCAGCCGAAATGCCTAACAAATTTGCAATGTCTATACGTCAACCTGTTGGCATTTGTGCAATGATTACCCCTTGGAATTTCCCTATGGCTATCCCTAGTTGGAAACTAATGGCTGCTTTGGTTTGTGGTAATACTAGTGTAATTAAGCCTGCTACTTATACCCCTCTTTCTTCTGTTAATCTAGTAAAAACCCTAGAAGACGCTGGACTTCCAAAAGGTGTAGTTAATTTGGTAACAGGCGGAGGCCGTGAGTCTGGCGAACCTTTAATGAAACATAATGATGTGCGGTTGATCTCTTTTACTGGCTCAGTTGGAGTAGGTAGGATAGTTTCTGAAACCGCCGCACCAGCTTTTAAGCATTGTCATTTAGAAATGGGTGGTAAAAATGTGATTATGGTACTAGATGATGCCAATGTAGATTTAGCTGTTGAAGGCGCGATTTGGGGCGGGTTTGGTACTACAGGACAACGCTGCACTGCTGCTAGTCGGGTTGTTGTACATAAAAAAGTCTACAAAGAGTTTGTAGAAAAATTTGCTGCTCGCGCTCGCACATTAAAAGTAGGCAATGGCCTAGATGAATCTGTTGAAATGGGCCCGTCTTGTAACGAAGGCCAAATGAACACAGTATTAAGCTATATTAATATTGGTAAAAATGAAGATAAAGCTACCCTAGTAGCTGGTGGAAACCGACTTACTGGAGAAGATCACAAATATGGTTATTTTGTTGAGCCAACTATCTTTGGTGATGTTGATGCTAAGATGAGAGTTGCTCAAGAAGAAATCTTTGGGCCAGTTGTGTCTGTAATTCCTTGTGATTCATTAGAACATGCAATTGAGATTGGTAATGGCGTAGAGTTTGGTCTATCTGCGGCAATTTATACCCAAGATGTTAATCGTGCTTTTGTTGCAATGCGGGATATGTACACAGGTATTTTT
>CAZHXL010000365.1:0-961 GCA_964536575.1 uncultured Clostridia bacterium
TTATTATGAGACTTTTATTAGAGTCTTTCATTTTAGCAAAAATAACATCTTTATCTTTTGCTGATAAATTTGCTCTTGCGGGCTTAACTCCCCAACCATCTACCAAAGTTGTTCCTCCACGAGTTAATGAATGTTTAGTACAGTTGGAAGCAGTTGTTGAACAGCTTATTCCTTTTGCCATAAACGATCCTCGTATGGCTATTCCTTCTTATGCTATTGAGGTGCGTATTATACAAACACACATTGATGAAACTATCCTTGCAAAGGTTGATTCACATCACATTGATCCTGATAAATGGCGTCCCTTGCTTATGAGTTTCCGACACTTTTATGGGCTTGGTGAGAATCTTCACACATCCCAACTAAGTGTCGCTCCTGAGGATTCTTATGCTCCGTGGAAATTCACTGGCCTCAAAGGTATGCTAGCAAAAACACTCATTAAGTGGTCATATTACAAATACCGGTAAAATCCCAAAATCATCATAAAAACCTTCATATATAGAAATAAAATGGCTAAAAGGGGTTAAATTTTATTATTTTAGCCTCTCTTATTTGTGTCAAAAGATCCAATACCAGAGTTTGTTGAAAGTGATTTTATTTTGGTTTTTGACTATAACCAAAATATGTTATAACAACTGTATAATTTTATAACATATTTTGTATGGTAGAGGGATTATGTCTAATAGTGGAGTTTTGAAGGTAAGAAAGATTGGTAATTCTTATGGCTTAATTTTGTCTAAAGAAATGCTAGATGATTTAGGAGTAAAGGAAGGGGATGTTTTGTTTTCTTCCAAAGTAGCTAATGGAATACAGTTATCGGCTTATGATCCAGATTTTGAGAAAGTATTGTTGTCTAATAGGGATTATATGAAAAGGCATAAAAATGCTTTGAAAGAGTTGGCAAAATGATCGAGCCTAAGTGGTTGACTGTACCAATGATATTAGCTATGCAGGAAGAGTG
>CAZHXL010000365.1:971-1810 GCA_964536575.1 uncultured Clostridia bacterium
ATTGTAATGTTTGGAGGGTTAGCTGGGGTTAGAGATTTGGGTTTGCTAGAAAGTGCTATTGCTAGACCTAAGCATTTGTTTGCTTATCAAGAAAATCTCTCTATTTTTGATTTGGCAGCTAGTTTATGTGTTGCAATAATTAGAAATCATCCATTTTTGGATCCTTTATTAATAAAACTACGAGATTTGTCCTATTTTAGTACTTACTTTGGCTGTACCTGAGTACGATCCCAAACAGTCCAAAACTGTATCTTCACAGATAGAACTCTCAACAACAAAAATGATAATATATATGCTTATAAGTATTAGTACACATATTGTTTACTGTCCATGTTGGATAAGGAAATTATAATGCGATTAAGTAAATTGAAATACGCTGAACTTGAAGGTTCGCTACAAGAATGGGTACTCAATGAATTTTCTCTTGCCGAAACTAATCTTATAGTTGGCAAGAACGCTTCCGGAAAAACGCGCACGCTTAACGTTATTGGCGGATTAGCAAGGCACTTAGCAGGCGTTAAACCCATTCCCTTGTCCGGAAATTACTCTGTTGAATTTATCAAAGACCAGCAAAAAATTCATTATCATCTGAAATATGAGGATCAACAGGTAATTACGGAGAAATATGAAATCGATGGTAAAGTTCTACTCGATCGTGGAGAAGGCGGCAAAGGTACCATTTGGGCAGAAGAGCTAGGGCAAGGTATCCATTTTCAAACGCCAATCACTGAACTTGCTGCTGTTGCTCGACAAGATTCGATCCAGCACAGGTTTTTAGAACCGTTGCATTCTTGGGCTTCTTCAGTAGGTCATTATTATTTCGGCACTTCTCTTGGTAA
>CAZHXL010000365.1:1820-3187 GCA_964536575.1 uncultured Clostridia bacterium
ATTTGGCTATCTTACTGAAAAAAGATGGTACTAAACCCAATCAACAAAAACCTGAAAACCTTGTTGCGCTGTACAAGCAAGCAGAAAGCGAACTCAGTGGGAAACTCCAAGAGGTGTTAATCCAGGATCTACAAAAAATAGACTATGACATAGAGACAATAGGGGTAAAACCTCCGATCTCAATCCGCCTACAATCCAATTTGCCGGGTGAGATAGTTGGCCTATACGTTAAAGAGAAAGACCTCTTAGGAATTACCGATCAGGGCAGCATGTCGCAAGGCATGTTTCGGGTGTTATCGTTGCTTACGCAGGTTAATTACTTACAAATGACTGGCAAACCTACTTGTATTCTTATTGACGATATCGGAGAAGGATTGGACTTCGATAGGTCATGCAGGCTAATTGATCTTTTAAGAGAAAAAACAAAATCGTCTAAGATTCAGTTAGTCTTGACCACAAATGACCGATTCATCATGAATCGCGTCCCTCTCGAAGAATGGTCTGTGATTAGGCGTGAACATAGTCATGTAACGGTTTTGAACCATAATAATTCAAAAGAAATTTTCGACGAGTTTAGATTTACCGGACTAAGCAATTTCTCATTCCTTGAAATGGACTTTGCAAGTGGCAACCCAAAAGAGGAGACAGAGGAATGGAAAAGCTAGCTATATTTGTCGAAGGCTATACTGAACTTTTATTCGTTGAGAGGCTAGTTGAAGAAATTGCAGGGCGAAACAAGGTGTTAATTGACTTAAAGAAGATTCGTGGTGGTAGCAACATTCCGCGCAAAATGATAACTATCAAGGCTGGAAAAGATACTGGGCAGAAATATTATGTTCTTCTTGTAGATTGCGGCGGAGACGAACAAGTGAAATCAAGAATAATGCAAGAGCATGATAACCTTACGAAAGCTGGCTATTCAAAATTGATTGGCATCCGGGACGTTAGCCCATCGTTTTTGCATACTGATATTCCTAAACTTCAAGCGAATTTACCCAAATATATAAAGACCAAACTTGCTCCAGTAAGCTTCATTCTTTCCATAATGGAAATTGAAGCTTGGTTTTTAGCAGAGATAAGCCACTTCTCTAAAATTGATACTGCTATCACCGTAGATGCTATTAATGCGCGTTTAGGGTTCGATATTGAAAAAGATGATATTGAACAAAGGACTTATCCTGCTCGGGATCTTCATGTATGCTACAGTATTGCTGGGAAAGCTTACGTAAAAAGCCAAGCAAAAATAACGGTTGACGTACTTGATTACGAAGCTATATACATAGGTCTCAGAACTAGAATCGACTATCTAGGTATTCTAATTTCTGATATTGACTCTTTCCTTAAATAAAAAAGACCTCTGTTTGTTA
>CAZHXL010000365.1:3197-4773 GCA_964536575.1 uncultured Clostridia bacterium
TTATACGTAAAATACCTTCTCTCTAATTACTAAACAATTAACAACCTAAACGCCCGTTTAACGATGGTAATAAAAGAGCGGGGTTGTTGTCTGCACGAGCTTTTCTTTTTCTAAATGATTATGTTTTTGAGCCTTTAGAGGTTGATGAAGTAGAAGTGATATTAGCTGTGGCAGATGGAACAGTTGATGAAGGTGAACTATATAAATGGTTTGAAAGCTATTCTAGCAAAGAGGTTTAGTACAGTTTATCAGACCGAAAAAACTTTATTTATTGATGAGACCCAGTTTTTGGGGAGCATTATAGTACAAGCTAATGTTGCACCAACCAAATAAGATCAATAAAATGTCAACTCCTTTAACATTAAATATTTATAAAAATGAGGCTGATTAATGGCAAGGCAAACTCTAGACTTTCTTTCCTCTTTAGACAAAGAAGTGCTCCTAGCTGATGGAGCTAAATCTACGGTTTGGCTTGAACAAGGCTTAAGCCCTGCTAATTCTGTAGAGCAAAACCTCTCCAACCCTGAAAATGTAATCAAGCTACACTTAGAATATATTGAAGCAGGCGCCAGAATTATTGAGACTAATACTTTTCGAGCTAATCGCCTGCAACTAGCGCGTTTTGGCCTTTCCGATGAACAACGAGCAATTAACACGGCTGGCGTAGAAATAGCCAAAGAAGCAATTAAAAGAAGTGGGCAACGAAATGTTTTTATTGCTGGCTCTGTTGGCCCATTGGGTGCGCTAGTTAAACCTTATGGTAATATCACCTTGGCTGAATTAGGAGCAATCTACCAAGAACAGATTCAGATCCTTTATGAAGCTGGTATCGATATACTTATAATTGAAAGCCACCCTAGTTTATTAGAAGCCCTAGAAGCAGTTCGAGCCGCTCGTACTTTAGACACACGCCCAATCATTGCACAAATGACTTTTTTAGAAGAAGGACTATCTAAATTTGGTGATGAACCTCGCCGCGCTCTAGAAACACTAGCCGCCGCAGATGCTGATGTGGTAGGGGTAAACTGTGCTATTGGCCCACACCACATGTATAACTTACTGGTAGACTTCCTTAGATCTACTAATTTACGTGTCTCAGTTCAACCTAATGCAGGACAGCCACAATTAATTAGCGGTCGCCAAATTTATCTTACTGCTCCTGATTACTTGCAAGAATACGCTAAACTCTTTGTTGAAGCTGGGGTAAACATCATTGGAGGTTGTTGTGGGACTACGCCAGAACATATTCAAGCAATGGCAAAAGTAGTTACTGGACAAAAACCCCGTCATAGTACTGTCCAAGTGTCTGTCCAAGAGCAACTGGCCATTTCTTCACAAACCCAAATGCGTAATGTGTTACAAGAAAAGCTTGGTCGCGAGTTTGTTACAACAATAGAAGTTGATGCACCACCAGGGCTTAACTATCGTCCTCATATTGAGCAAGTACAACAGTTAATAAGTTTAGGGGTTGATGCAATACAAATAACTGATAACCCAAAAGCTAGAGTAAGAATGTCTTCTATTGCCTTTGCTCACCTAGTACAAATAGAAACAGGCATAGAACTAGTGCTGCACT
>CAZHXL010000366.1:0-4768 GCA_964536575.1 uncultured Clostridia bacterium
AGGCGGTGCACCAGCAGGATGTACTTATGCAATCGCCCCGGCTAGTAGCGTATTATTGCCAGCTAGTGGTGGCGGCGGTAGTGTAAGCGTGACAGCCCCAGGTGGTTGTGGTTGGGCAGCTTACAACGTCGATCCGTTCAACGGCATAGTTGCACCTTGGGTACACATCACTTCCAGCAACGGTAGCGGCAACGGGACAGCGACCTACACGGTGGATCCCTATACTGGTACCTTTAATCGCAATGCTCTAATAACGATAGCTGGCCAACCCTTTGGCGTGAATCAGTCTGGCCTAGGATGTAGTTACACAATCTCTCCTACCAGCAAATCATTTACAGCCACTGGTGGTAGTAGCACTGTAAGTGTGACAACCTCGGCTAATTGTAGTTGGACAGCTATAAAGCCCAATAATGTGTCTTGGTTGCGGATCACTTCCGGCAATAACGGTACCGGCAACGGGACGGTGAGCTACGTTGTGGATCCCAAGAATGGCGGTGGTAGTCGCTCTACTACACTGACAATAGCTAGCAAGTCCTTTGTTGTGACCCAACAATGATAGACAACCTAGTTATGAAAGTTTATAACGATGGCACAGACTCCAATCAGGTTTTGGGATGGGCATGGAATAAGAACGCACCCAGTTCAAGTATTAGCTTCGATATTTGTTATATGACTGTCTTCGGCAGTCTCTATTATATTGGTACAGTGCAGGCCAACCTTTTCCGACAGGATCTACTCAATGCTGGTAAGGGCAACGGCTATCATGCGTTTGTCTTTAACCTGCCCACTCAATTTAGGGATGGTAACACTTATAAGATTGCTGTTGTTTATGGCGGTACTATCACACAATTCACTGGGTCGCCAAGAACCATTACTTGCGCCCATAATCATTGAGATTAGGGTAAAGGAAAAACTACAAAAACAGAGCGGATGGGAGTATTAATCAAATTCCTGTCCGCTCTGTCTTTTGGGTATTTTCCAACAAATGTACTGTTTAGACACTTAACCCGAATTTCTCATAAACTCGCACAGAAAACCCACAAAATATTATGTTACTATAAGTTAACTAATTTCTCACAAAGACAGAGCTAATTTGCAGCAATTCTCGGTTTAGACGAAAACAAAGGACTTATAGGACAAATGTTCTTCTAAATCCTTTAGATATCTTTAAACCGAGAATTGCTGTCGTTGCGCGTCTCGTGGGCATTGCCATCATGCTTAAGTTTTCTACATCTTTGATGAGTAGCTTTCTTTGGAACAGGTACAAGAATCAATCTATTAAGTAATTTTTAGCCCTTAAAAACAAAATTCAGTAATTCTTGGGAGCAAAGATTTCAAACTGCTTGTGAAGTTACATAAAGAATGGTAAAACCTTATATTTCTATAACCGTAGGCTTTCGTCTTGACTAATTACTCAAAAGTAAACAGATAAACTCCGCACTATCTATAACTTTATATATTTATTCTAAGGAGATTATTAACATGAAACTACTTTATTTCCTATTTGCAATAGTGCTAATAATACAAAGTCACGTCGTTTATGCGCAAAAACCAGAGGTAGAAGAGAATCCTATGAACTCAGCCACTTTTACTGGGTTAAAATTTCGTTCTATTGGGCCATCTTTAACCTCTGGCCGTGTAGTAGCACTAGCTGTTGATCCTAATGACCGTAGTACTTACTATGTAGGGGCCGCATCAGGAAACGTATGGAAAACCTCTAATGCTGGCACAACTTGGATACCTATTTTTGATAATGAAGCTACTTACTCCATTGGTGCAATAACTTTAGACCCTAAAAACTCTGCTACCGTTTGGGTAGGAACAGGCGAGCTTAATTCCCAACGTAGTGTTGCTTATGGTGATGGTATTTATCGCTCTGATGATGGTGGTAAAAGCTGGAAAAATATGGGGTTAAAAACTTCTGAGCATATTGCTCGTATTGTGGTTGACCCTCGTACTAGTAATACTCTTTATGTTGCTTCTCAAGGCCCTTTATGGGGGCCAGGAGGGGATCGTGGTTTATTTAAAACCACAGATGGTGGTAAAACTTGGAAAAATACTCTCTTTATCAGTGAGAATACTGGTGTGACGGATGTAGTGCAAGATCCTGTTAACCCAGATGTGCTTTATGCAGCAGCGCATCAACGCCGTCGACATGTATGGACATTGATTAATGGCGGCCCAGAAAGTGCTATATACAAATCTACTGATTCTGGCGAAACTTGGACAAAATTAAAATCTGGCTTACCTTCTGATGATCTAGGTAGAATAGGACTAGCGATTTCCCCAGCAGATAACAAAGTTATATATGCTACGGTTGAAGCAGCAAATAAAAAAGGAGGTATTTTCCGTTCTACAGATTATGGCGCCACTTGGGAGAAAAGAAATCCTTTTGATCAAACAGCCCTTTACTACTCACAAATCACGGCTGATCCTAAAAATGTTGACCGTATTTATATAATGAATACCTTTTTAATGGTTTCTAGTGATGGAGGTAGGACTCTTTCTAGAATGCCAGAAAAGTACAAACATGTTGATAGCCATGTGATGTGGATTGATCCTAAAAATACCAATTACCTTCTAGTTGGATGTGATGGCGGAGTTTATGAAAGCTTTGATCGTGGTACAACTTGGAATTACAAGAGCAATTTATCTATTACACAATTTTACGACTTGGCTGTAGATAATGCTTTTCCTTTTTACAATGTCTATGGTGGAACACAAGACAATTTTACCTTAGGTGGCCCTTCACAAACTCGTAATCAGACAGGAATTAGCAATTCTGATTGGTTTGTTACAGTTGGTGGAGATGGGTTTCGAGTCCAAGTTGATCCAGAAGACCCCAATACTATCTATTCAGAAAGTCAATATGGTGGGCTTATACGTTTTGATAAACGGGCTGGAGAAATTATAGGGATTAAACCTCAGGAAGGCAAAGGTGAGCCTCCCTTACGTTGGAACTGGGACTCACCTTTAATTATTAGCCCTCATTCCCACACTAGATTGTATTTTGCTGCCAATAAACTTTTCCGTAGTGATGATCGAGGTAATAGTTGGAAAGTAATTAATAAAGAACTTTCTAGAGAAATTGACCGCAACAAACTACCTGTAATGGGCAAGGTTTGGGGTGCTGATGCTGTAGCTAAACATGCCTCTACTTCATTTTATGGTAATGCTACTGCACTATCAGAATCACCTAAGAAAGAAGGTTTAATCTATGTTGGTAGTGATGATGGCTTAATTCAAGTAACGGAAGATGGAGGTAGCAATTGGCGCAAGGTAGAAAAATTTGCTAGTGTCCCAGATATGACCTATGTTAGCCGCTTGCTTGCTTCTCAACATGACACTAATACTGTTTATGCAACATTTGACAATCATAAAAACGCTGACTTTAAACCCTATGTATTAAAAAGCACAGACGCAGGTAAGACTTGGGTATCTTTATCTAATAATTTACCAGAAAATGGCCCAGTGCTTGCGGTTATAGAAGACAATGTAAACCCTAACCTGCTCTTTGTTGGTACAGAATTTGGACTCTTTTTTAGCATCAATGGTGGACAAAAATGGATTAAATTAACTGGTGGACTACCTACTATTGCAATGAAAGACTTAGCAATTCAAAAGCGTGAAAACGACTTGGTAGTAGCGACTTTTGGGCGTGGGTTTTATATTCTTGATAACTACTTGCCCTTACGCTTACTTAAGCCAGAAATGCTTAATCAAGAATGCGTAGTTTTTCCAGTAAAAGATCCTTGGTGGTTTATTCCTTCTGAACCATTAGGAGGACGCGGCAAATCTTTCCAAGGAGATGATTTTTTTGTAGCAGAAAACCCTCCCTTTGGTGCAACTATTACTTATTACTTAAAAGATTCATTAAAAACAAAAAAACAACTCAGACAAGAAGCAGAAAAAGAAGCAGACAAGAAAAAACAGTCTGCGCCTTATCCAACCCCTGACCAACTACGTGCAGAAGACCAAGAGCCAGCACCAGAAATTATTGTTACTATTACAGATGCTAATGGCAATATAGTACGCAAGTTTACTGGCACTGCTTCAGCAGGAATTAATAGAGTTGTTTGGAATCTACGTTATCCACCTACAACTGTTTCTCCTCAACCACTTAATGAAGATGGTGAGTTATTTGCTAGTTCGCTAGTATTGCCTGGTACTTACAAAGTTTCTTTGGCTAAACGAGTTGATGGAGTAATTAGCCTAATAGGAGAAACCCAAACCTTTAATGTCAAAGTCTTAGATTCTCAACTTGCTTCTCAAAACGATCGTGTAGCACATGTAGAGTTCCAAAAGAAAGCCAATAACCTACTTAAGGCCGTAAGTGGAGCATTACAAAGTGCTAATGGATTACAATCTAAGCTAACTACAATTAAACAGGCTATTAAGGATTCGGAGTCTTCTGACCTAAAACTATTAAACGACACTCTAGCAATAGAAAAACGCTTAAACGACATTTTGCGCCGCTTGCGTGGTGATGTTTCATTACGTGGTCGTAATGAAAATGTACCTACCTCCATTGTTGAACGAGCTAGCAATATTGTTGATGACCAGTATCTTTCTACTGCTCCACCAACACAAACACAATTAGATGTCTATAAGATTGCTTCTGAAGAATTTACTGAAGAATTAAACAAACTACGAACTTTATTAGAGGTAGATGTTAAGAATTTAGAAAAAGCTTTAGACGCTGTTGGTGCTCCTTACACTCCAGGGCGTTTGCCAGAATGGAAAGAAAAATAAAGCAGGGGTTTCAATC
>CAZHXL010000367.1:0-2030 GCA_964536575.1 uncultured Clostridia bacterium
AATCATGGTCACGCGTGCCTGTCCGTTCTCACCAACAAGCCCACGGCTTGAGCCGTGGGTAAGTGACTTTTTCTTGTAGACTAAGCAACTCCTTAAGATGCTCTAAATTATCCAAGGACATAAAATATTTAACTCCTAGTTAATGACAAAGCGAATTTGTGCTAGTTCTTCATTAGCTTCTAGGCGTAGAGTTTGCCCAGGCAAAATCTCTGCCTTAAGTAGTTTAATAGCCAAGGGATCTTTTACTAAAGACTGTATTGCTCGCTTAAGTGGACGTGCTCCATAAGCAGGGTTAAACCCTTCCTGTACTATTAATTCCCGCGCTTCGTTAGTAAGCTCAACTGTAATTTGTTTTTCTTTCAAAGAATTACGTAATCTTTCAATCTGGATATCCACAATTTTCTTAATATGTTCTCGCCCTAGGCTATGATAAATCACTGTCTCATCAATGCGATTAAGAAATTCTGGCTTAAACACTGACCTTACTTCTTCCATTACTTCTTCTCGCATACGTGTTTCAGAGTGTTCAGCCCATTCCATAATTCGGTGACTACCTATATTTGAGGTCATTACGACTACAGTGTTTTTAAAGTTAACAGTCCGACCTTTTCCATCAGTAAGACGTCCATCATCTAAAATTTGCAGTAAGATATTAAAGACATCTGGATGAGCTTTTTCAATTTCATCAAATAAAAGTACTGCATAAGGCCGCCGCCTAACAGCTTCAGTTAAAATTCCCCCTTCATCATAGCCAACATAACCAGGAGGAGCACCAATTAAACGAGCAACAGAGTGTTTTTCCATATACTCGCTCATATCTAGACGCACCATTGCTTTTTCATCATCAAAGAGAAATTCTGCTAAAGCACGTGCTGTCTCTGTTTTCCCTACTCCTGTTGGGCCTAGAAAAATAAAGGATCCTATTGGACGTTCTTGATCTTGGAGTCCTGAACGAGAGCGACGTACTGCGTTGGCTACTGCCGTGAGTGCTTCAGACTGTCCTACTACTCGACCTTCTAGCCGATTTTCCATTGTAATCAGTTTTTGAATTTCGCTTTCTAGCATTTTTGCTACAGGAATACCTGTCCATTTTGCTACTACATGAGCTATATCTTCCTCATCAACTTCTTCTTTTAACATTCTCCCTTGTTCCTGTATTTCCGCTAACCGTGCACGGTCTTGATCAACAATTCTTTGTAGCTCAACCATTCGACCATAACGTATTTCTGCTACTCGGCCATAATCGCCTACCCTCTCAAATTGCTCGGCTTGAATGCGTAAGGCTTCTAGTTCTTCGTTTTTACCTCTCAACCGTTCAATAATTTCTTTCTCTGATTGCCAACGGGCTTTCATGCCCGCGCTTTTTTCTTTTAACTCAGAAATTTCTTGGATAATCTTTGCTAGTCTTTCTCTAGAAACTGGGTCATCCTCTCTTTGGAGAGCTTGCCGCTCTATTTCACGTTGTATTCTTTCACGTTCTACCTCGTCTATTTCTGTTGGTAAGCTATCAATCTCTATTCTTAAGCGTGAAGCAGCTTCATCAATTAGATCAATTGCTTTATCAGGCAAAAACCTATCAGCAATATAGCGATAAGATAACATTGTTGCAGCAACAATGGCTGTGTCCTTAATTCTTACACCATGATGAACTTCATAGCGTTCTTTTAAGCCACGCAAAATTGCAATAGTATCCTCTATATTTGGTTCAGCAATATAGACTTGTTGGAAACGTCTTTCTAGTGCTGCGTCTTTTTCAATATATTTTTTATACTCATTTAAGGTAGTAGCCCCAATACAACGTAGTTCACCACGAGCTAAAGCAGGTTTTAGCATATTTGAAGCATCTATAGCACCTTCTGCCGCGCCTGCACCTACTAGGGTGTGAAGTTCATCAATAAACATAATTACATTGCTATCAGGTCTAGTTACTTCTTTTAAGATTGCTTTTAAGCGATCTTCAAACTCACCACGATATTTTGCTCCTGCTAACATTGCACCTAGATCTAGGACTACCAGACGTTTATTTCTAA
>CAZHXL010000367.1:2040-4665 GCA_964536575.1 uncultured Clostridia bacterium
TCTAAGTGATTCTGCTACATCGCCAGAAATAATTCTTTGAGCAAGCCCTTCAACAATTGCAGTTTTACCAACTCCAGGATCACCAATTAAAACAGGATTATTTTTTGTCCTACGTGAAAGGACTTGGACAACACGACGAATCTCATCATCTCTGCCAATTACTGGATCTAGTTTACCTAGCCGCGCAAGTTCCGTTAAATCACGACCATAACGGGTTAAAGATTGATAACGTGCTTCTGGATCTTGATCAACAATTTTTTCTCCACCTCGAAATTGCTCTAATACTTTGAGTAATTCCTTACCTGACACCCCTTGTTGGCGTAGTATCCGCCCTGCTGCGCCATCCTTTTCTTCTGTCAGGGCTAATAATATATGTTCTGTGCTGATATAAGCATCTTGGAGTTTGTCAGCTTCTTTTTGAGCAACAGTAAAAATGCTATAAAGGCGTGAAGAAAAAAATCTCTCTTGAGTGGTACTAGTAACTTTAGGGAATTTTTTAATTGCTTCGTTTAAGTCACTTAAAATCATTTGGGGACGAAGACCTATTTTTTCTAAAATAGGCTTAATCACTCCCTCATTTGATTCAAGCATACAAACCAAAACATGCTCTGGTTCTATTTGTTGGTTTTGGTGTCGTTCAGCCAGTTTTGAAGCAGTATTTATCGCTTCTTGAGCGCGTATGGTAAATCTATCTCGATTCATAAATTGAAACCTGTTTAAATTAAAATATCTTTATATTAAAACTATGAGTGTATTGCTAGAATAATATCTGCGTGTGTTATTGTCAATAAACTACAGAGCATGTCACTAAAGTTATAGCTAATCGATAAAAGCAAAAGCTAGCTATCAGCCCATCATTTTATCGCGTTTTGCTTCATCGACTTCACGTAATACATCTAGAATTAGGTTAGTATTATTAGGAGCAGTAATATTTTGCTTAAATTCCACTGGAGATTTTTCTAGTTCAAAGCGACCTTCCTCTAACTCTACAAAACTACGGAAAGCTGCGTTACTACGCAATTCCCCTACTTGAGCATCTGCAATTTGTCCATAATTAAAATAAATCCGCCCTTCAATTGTAGGAGAAGTAATTTGCAATATTCCAGTAATACGACTATTTTCAACCATTTGAATAACATCAAAAATAGTAATTATCACTAGATCTCCAGTCAAAACCTTAACAGGTTTCTCTTTTTGAACAGAAGGATAACCACCTGTTTGAGGCTGTAGACGTGAAATAGCATAAGGGATTTGCCTTGGAATAGTGCGAGATGTTTGTGGACGAGGTGCTGACATTGACATTCTAGAGGCTTCTGTTTGATAAGGATAGAGATTTATTGTTAAATTAGGATTAAACCCTTTTGCCTTACTTAAGTTTTCGTTTGCTCTTTCTAAATCTCCTGATTCTACATAGAGTTGCGACAGAGCCACTGCTTGTTCGGCAGCCTTTTCTGGAAGATTGTAATCAGCACAAATTTCTAACAATTTATCTCTTAACTCAATATTCTTAGGATAAGCAGCAACAGCTTTTTCTAGCGTAGCAATAGCCCTTTCAACAAAACGATACTTAAGAAGTAAGTCTGCATCTAGCATTACTCCTTCAATATCTATTGATGAAGATTTGTTATTATCAAAAGGATTAGTTCTATCACCAAACATTTTATTTAGTTAGCTCAGGCAGTCATACAGGACTACCCTTACAATTGTTGGAGCATCACAAGTGCCCAAATTATAGATTTAATGTACTTTTTACCCAACTTAAGTAACCTACTGAGCCTCGTGTTATAGGCAAAGCAATAATTTCTGGACTAGTATAAGTATGTAATTCTTTTACTTTTGCCTCTAACCGTAAATAACATCCTAGGTCAGTTTTAACAATTAGAAGTAATTCTTGATCATGACAGATTTTGCCTTCCCAACGATATACAGACTCTATTTGAGGAACAATGTTAACACAAGCAGCTAAGTTTTCTGTCACTAGAGTTTCTGCAATTTTATCAGCTAATTCTTTTTTATCTACAGTAATTAAAACTACTATTGCTGTAGTATGTTTGGGTCTATCGGCTAATTCTAACCGCTCTATTTCATATTTTTCTTTTTCTTCTGGTTGTCCAACTTCTGAATCTTCTACTACTATTTCGGCCTCTAGATAAGCATCTATTAGTTCTTTTGCTTGTTCTAAATCCCGTTCATCAACTAGTAGGCTTACTGAAGTAGCAGCAGGAAATAGCCCCGCGCTACTAGTTTCACCTTGTAGCATAGAGCGAAGATCGTTTTGCTCCAAAACCCCGCGAATCATTTCTGCTTCTGCCGCAGTAGCAAAAGTACGCAGTTCAATCATTGAAGCTTGGCTAACATCATGAATTCGGTTTTCATCAGTTAACTCTCGGACTAAATCTAAATCACAATCATTACAATGGTTAATGGTTGGTTTATATTCAGAAAGACATTTTGGACAAAATGGCATGGTTGGTTTCCTTAAAATCAAAGTATTTTAGGTAAGGCATAATTGTACAAACCGTTTAAGCTAGCAGCAAGTTATTTATAGCAAGTAGGGGCAAACCTATGTGTTCGCCCTTCTTTTCTTCTTTTCAATTAATTAAGAGGGCGAACAGTTCGCCCTTT
>CAZHXL010000368.1:0-1049 GCA_964536575.1 uncultured Clostridia bacterium
CCTTATTATTGGGCTAGTTTTATTCAATCTGGCGAATGGGCTAATTTAGATGGTAAGCGGTAGAATAATGTTTTGTTATTAACGTCTTAAAATTAAAAAAGACATAATAGCGATCAAAAGACATAGAGGAGAAAATAGCCAAGTATCCCAATAAGCAAACGGTGTATCACGAATTGTCTTAAAAAAGCCAACTAATCGAAACTCTCCTATTGACCTCAGTAAAAACAACAGGGAAATAGCGAGTGTTCCCCAATAAAAAAATTGGCGAGGGATAACTACTGTGCCTAAAAACCCGCTTTGCCCTAGTATTATAAGCATTGCCATAAATAAGGCTAAAGCGACTAAAAGTGTTAGGAAAGGAGATGGGTTAAAAGCTAGTTTACCGTCAATGGTAGGAATAACAGACTCAGACTGATGTTTCCCGCCAAATGCCCAGTAAATATGTAATAACCCTAGTAATGCGAATATGCTAGCTAAGAAAACCCCTAATAGTTTAGCCATTATTCTTTCCAAAATCCTTAAGCCTTTTTATCACTTGAAAATGCAAGTCTTTCCATAGCATGAGGAGCACTTTCACGAGCACCTGCTGGAGTGATGGTCATAAATTGGGCTTTACGCTGTAGGTCTTTGATTGTAGCAGCACCACAATAAGTCATTCCTGAACGTATGCCGCCCATTACATCACGAATTACATCTACAGCAGAACCCCGCATAGGAACTTCTATTGCGACTCCTTCAGCAGTTTTCCATTCACCCATAGAACCCATAAAATCTTCTTGAGCTTCGCGAGAAGCCATACCACGAAAGATTTTTACTTTTACTTCTCTACCATTATTAACAATGGTTTTTACCTCTCCAGGGGTTTCTTCTGTACCAGCTAACATTCCTCCTAGCATTACAAAGTCTGCTCCTGCTGCTAGTGCTTTTACTGCATCCCCTGGTGTACGAATACCACCATCAGCAATTAATATTCGATCTACCTGACGACACATCATAATTGCTGATAATTGAGGCACACCAAAGCCAGTTTTAATTCGAGTAGTACAAAC
>CAZHXL010000368.1:1059-4665 GCA_964536575.1 uncultured Clostridia bacterium
GCCTCCACCAATTCCTACTTTAATTACATCTGCACCGGCGGCGGCTAGGTAATCTGCCCCAGCATAAGTAGCAATATTTCCAGCAATAATTACAATATTATTTTTATACTTTTTGCGTAGGTTTTTGATGGTTTGATTTACTAGCTTAGCGTGTCCATGTGCAACATCTACACAGATAATTTCTGCTCCAACAGCAATTAGGGCTTCTGCTCGCTCTAAAGCCGCTTCGCCAACACCAATTGATACTCCTACCATAGGTTTATTTTCTATCTGGCGGAATTCCTCAATATTTTGCTCTATAGTCATAAACCTATGTAAAACACCTAGCCCACCTAAAGACGCCATACAGTTAGCCATTGAGAGTCCTGTAATAGTGTCCATATTAGAGCTAATAACAGGGCTTTCAAACCGTTTATTAGCCATATTTACAGCAGTAGTAACATCTTGACGAGATCGAATACCGTTATAGTTAGGAATTAACAAAACGTCATCGAAAGTCAACCCTTGAATAAAATGCATTGGTTTTATTCCTTAATATTCTTAGTTTTAATTAAATTGTATTTTCCTTCTTACAGAGCGATTTTACCTGTGAGAGAAAGTTTTTGTTACCTAATTTTCCTGAAACTAATTGCTAGTTTTGCCCAGGCTTGGGTTGCAATAAAAGAAATAATTTATATACTTACTGGTATATGCCCAAAGTTAAGCGTCAAGAAGTAACTGAAACCAAAGAACATATCTTAGCTGTAGCTCGCGAGCAGTTTATGAGAAAAGGCTATGCAGGAGCGTCAATTAATGAAATAGTTAACGCAACTCAAGTAACTAAGCCTACGGTTTATTATCATTTTAAGAATAAAGAAGGTTTATTTGCCGCTCTAGTAGAAGACGCTTATGAGCGTTGCTATCAAGAACGTTGTCGCGCAGTAGAACCTGAAACTAGAGTTGAAGAACAAATTTACCAAGTTATTGCAGCAGATTTTTCTTTTTGCTTACAAGAACCCGCTCTAGTGCGTTTTGTAGTGGCTTTAACTTTTGCTCTTCCAGAAGACAAACCATTAGATTTCAAGATGTTACACAATCGAGACTATGAATTTTTTCGAGCAATTATTGAAAGAGGGGTTTCTCGCGGTGAGCTAAGGGAGCTTGATGCAGGTGAAGCAGCTATTGCACTCCAAGGGTTGATCATAATTAATATTATGTCGTTTTTGAAAATGGAGAAAACCGCAGATTTCCTTTCTCCAGAGCGAGCAAGAGCATTAGCACAGGTCTTATTACAAGGAATTAAGGCTTAATTTAACTTTTTTGCAACCAAAAGCATTTTTTTTGAATCTCCTATTTACCTACTGGTAGGCAAATTAATATTAGGAGTTTTGATATGAGTTACTGGAAAGAATTTTTGCCTTTCTATTTTTACAGTGTTATAGCAGGTAGCCTAACAATAAAAGCAAGCTGGGATAAAAGTTGCTCTCTGTCCAAAATACTTTTATTAGTAGGGGTTGGGATAATTAGCTGGATGTTTATAGAATACGGGTTACATAGGTTCTTTTTTCACTATGAACCAAAAAGCCCAGCAGCCAAACAACTAGTTTACCGAATACATTTAAGCCATCATGAAAACCCAAAAGCGTTAGATTCCTTGTTTTCTAGCCTATATACTAGTGTTCCTTTTGCTTCACTTTATTGTTTATTAACTTGGCTAGTAACTGGCAGTTGGCAAATGATCAGCTATCTTTTCCTAGGGCTAATTACTGGCTATTTTTCTTATGAATTACTACATTATCAAGCACATCATTACACTTCAAAACTCGTATTACTAAGGTATTTGAAGAAATATCATATGCTACATCATTATCAATCACCTAACCTTCGTTTTGGTGTAACCACCCCATTTATAGATTGGTTGTTTGGAACCTACAAAGCTGTAGCAAGTAAAAATGCTGTAAAAGCCCGATTATAAATAATTAGAGTAATAATGGTTAAAAATCTATTAATATAAAATTAAAAATTTATTAATATAAATATTAGAATAGATAAGTAATTATATTCTATGATATGCTATTTTTATAAACTGTTGTTTTACAGTACCTAACGATACTACTATTAATCAGATACTTATAGATTTTGAATTTGCTAGGAAAAAATTCTTACTTATTGCACTTTGCTAGCGTAATAAATTCCCTCTAAATGAAATATAATCGATTTTTTTGTTAATCTAAAAACTAAGCTCCATAAAATCTCAGGTTTAAGGGTGCATACTATGTATAACGTGAATAATCTTACTATTAGTGATATTGCTAACTGCCGTAATGGACTAAGAGATATTAATAAAAATGCAAACAGCATGGAAGAAGTTGCTGAAAGAATGGTACGCTATTTTTATGGACAATTTATTGATAGCCGAACAAACAAGAAAGCTTGCGCACTAGTTCGTATCTACAAAACCATCGCCTACACTGATCTAGATATAAACTTACGCATATTTGCTGATTCGCTATTAACTAATTTTCCTAAACAGGATAGTACCCGTTGCTTAACCTTGCTAGCAACTGCTGGTGAACAGCCTAATTGGAATTCACGAAAACTTTCGGCTGGGCATAAAACCATTCCTTTACCCAGCGAACTTGTCATAGGTAGGCTACCTATGATATCGCAATTAATCAAACAACTTGGAGTAGAAATCAACGCTATAATAAAGCCAGATTCTTCACTTATAGTAGATATGAGTGAAAAGCTATACAATGTTTTTTTTATAGCTGATGCATTAGGTAGTTCTTATATTCCTGCTCAAAAGGACTTTGTAATTCCTTATGGTATTAAATCTGTGGTAGGGTTTGGCAGTTTATTACCTGGAGGAGATCTTTTAGTTACTATTCTATTTTTGCGCACAAGTATTAGCCAAGAAACTGCTGAGCTATTCAAGTCTTTAGCATTAGGAACTAAGACAGCCGTTTTACCTTTTGTTAATAGAAAAATATTTGATTCATAGTATTACTTATAGACTTAAGATTTAGTTTTCCTTAAAAATTAAAATTCCTAATATTGCGTGATGTCACCTTAAGCTTTGTGTAAAATAGGTGAACTTTAATATTCATCCAAAACAATATTGATAGGTGACATCAAATCATGAGTAATAAGAAGTTTCGCAAAAAGCCTGGCCCAGTAGATCTAAAAAGTAAATTAAAATCAAAAAGCATTTCTGAATATGAAATTAGTTATGAGCCTGTGGAAGATGAAAGCGTTAAATCACTTCCTAAGAGCGAACGCGATCGTATAAGTGAACTCTATGCTTTAATACAAAAAAGCCCTCAACAAGTTGTCTCAGAATTATTAGACTTAAAAGAAAAATATCCTAATATTCCTGTGTTAGGTAATTACCTGTATGTTGCTTATATGCTACTTGGCGATGAAGAAAAATCTGACGCAATGATGTTAGAGAACTATCAAAGACATCCTGATTATTTATTTGCTAAATTAACTTATGGACAGTACTTACTTAAACAAGACAATATAACAGAGTTTGAGCAAGTTTTTGAAAACAAGTTTGACCTATTTTCTCTTTACCCAAAAAGAAAGAAATACCATATTGCAGAAGTAATTAGCTTTTGGGGT
>CAZHXL010000369.1:0-4660 GCA_964536575.1 uncultured Clostridia bacterium
AGAGCCATTGAAAGATTGAGTACCAAAGCTATTTTTACGCCATAAAACAGCAGGGTGAGTGGCCTGTTCAGCAGTCTTGTTGGTTCAACAACACGCTTCTTTAATGTTTCCACTTCATTACTCAAAATATGTCAATAACTGCCTCACGTTCTGAGGCGTCCCTGCCCATTCCTCTTCTGTTATTTTTAATGATGCCAGTAGATTTTTATTCATCCTTGCTTTATTAGCATGCTATTCTGATTTTTCAAAGACGGATTACTCCTTTTGAACGATTAATATAATTTGTACAATAAGACAATAATAAACCAAGATAGGTAAATAGTGGCTAATAAAATAATAGCCTGATTTGTACATCCTATTTATCTCTATTAAAAATTCTCTATCTAAATTACTAATAATAGCCATTTAGTTAAAATTCTAGGATAAGGCCAAATTTCTTTCAATTTTATTTTATTACAGCATATTTAATCTTTATTAATAAATATTGAAGGGGGAGTTATGAATTACTTCATACAAGCAATAGGCTTTTTTGTATTGCTATGCACTGCTTTTCTCACGGGCTTAGCGCAGGATGGTGGCACTATTTCTGGTAAGGTAACAGTAAGTGGTAAGAGTATACCAGGGGCACAGATTCTAGTCTTACAAGGTAGCTTGAATACCCGTAATGGGCGAGTGGCTAAAGTTGAAACCGATATTGAGGGCCAATATAAAGTTACATTACCAAAAGAAGGCAATTACTTTGTAATTCCACTGACGTCAGGTTTTACTTTCACTTCAGAACCTGGTTCTCTCAGAGGTGGTCAGGCAGTAACTCTGGCCAAAGGTGACGAGATTACTGGTATTGACTTCTCTCTTAAGAGTGGTGGTGTAGTTACTGGCCGTATCTTCAGTTTTGATAACAAACCCATCGGTAATACTTCGATCAAGCTACAACGAATTGAATCAGATGGTAAAAAGACACCCATCTATCCTATCAACCCCTTTCTGGCACGCACTGATGATCGTGGTATCTATCGTATTTATGGTATTCCTCCAGGAAAATATTTGGTCAGTGTTGGTATAAAACCAGATGCCTCAAGTGCCACTTTTGGAGTAGGAAGAACATATATTCCTTTGACCTATTTTCCCAATACTACGCAAGAAGAATCCGCCCAGATTATTGAAGTTAAAGAAGGTAAAGAGAATACCAATATTGATATTACAGCACAACGGCCAGAAAAGAGTTTTCGCCTTACTGGTAAAGTGATCGATGCTGTTACTGGTAAACCTATTGTTGGCATTGGTGTGGTATATGGCAAATATACCAGTGCTGAAAATGCGGTAACTCTTTTTAGTAACCTTAAAACCAATGCACGTGGTGAATTTCAGATCAATGGTCTCACAACAGGAAGATATTTTGTTATGGGCAGCAACGACTCGAAGGTTGAAGCTTTCAAAGATTTTTATAGTGATAAAACTAGGTTTGAAACTAGTAATAATGATGTAAATAACTTGGAAGTGAAATTACACAAGGGAACAACTATTAGTGGAACATTGGTCATTGATAAATTAAATAACCCCACATCTACACCCAATTTATCAAGTCTTAGCCTGTCTGCCAGCAATATAAAAGATCCCTATAGCGATGAGATTAGCACCAGACCTAATGGTGATGGAAGTTTTATTTTGCAGGGTTTAGCTCCAGGTGAATTTAGATTTGGTCTCTTTTCTGGTAATCAAGATCCTGGTATTTGTATTATCAATATCGAGACTCAGAATGGTGCAACAAATAGTATCACCATTGCTGGAGAAGAGCAGATTAATGGAGTACGCATTTTAGCTGCTTATGGTAGTGCAACCATTCGTGGTGAAGTAAAGATTGATGGCACACTGCCTGATAATGCTTATATAGAAGTTATAGGAACGCGTGAAGGACAAACAACAGATACCGCCAGTTATAATGCCTCTGTTGATGCGCGTGGCCGCTTTACAATTAATAACGCTGTTGCCGGAACTTATGATCTCACACTAGTCTATCACCCTGGTAATAATAAATCTCCCGTTAAATCAAAACCTCAGTCAGTAACTATTAATGATGGTGCGACTATCGATGTCAAATTGACTTTAGAATTGAATCAAGATGATCAGCCCAAAGAAGGAGCACAGAAATGATAAGATTATTGCCTATATTGATCATCTTTTTATTCACTATCGCAAGTTTAATTACTGTGCAGGCTCAAGAGAATGATGATAAAAGCACATTAAAAGGCATTATCAATGGTCGTATTGTTGATGGTAATGGTCAGCCAATGAATAATGTCACGGTATCTACCAGATCCGTAATACGAGTTATTGATAGTGCGCCAATTTCTACTACTACAGATGAACAGGGCCATTTTCAACTCGACGGTTTAACCACTGGTAATTACACAATAAATGCCTCCTTTCCTGGTTATGTAACGGAGAGCAACCCTTCAAATAAAGAGACCTATTATCGCGTAGGCGATAGTAATGTTGAGATTACTATGATTAAAGGTGGTGCCATTAACGGCATAATTACGGCAGGCTTGAATAATGAGCCAGTTATCGGTCTGCTGGTTGCTTACGTCTATCTAAAAGATCTTGATGGTAAAGTACGTAATGACAAAAACTATTTTTCTCAACCAGTACATACCGATGATCGTGGTGTCTATCGTCTTTATGGTCTAAGGCCAGGAGAATATTTGGTGCGTGTAGGTGGTTACTCACGATACTCTTTTATTGGTACTGCAACTGCATTTGATGATAACCAACCACTTTACTACCCTGGTACACCACGCGCACAGGCTAAACTGATTACTGTTCATTCTGGTGAGGAAATAAATAATATTGATATTCGCTATCGCAAGGCTGCTGGTTATCAAATTACTGGCACAATTACTGGTGATGATAAAAAGCTAAAAACAGATGAGAATATCTATTCCATTGTGACCAATTTAGTAGACAGTGACAGCAGATTAATAGTCGATTTTAGTCAAGCAACAATAAAAAATGACAAACTGGAATTTAAATTTTTTGGTGTAGCCAGTGGCAATTATGATCTCTATGCAGAATTTATCGACACCAACACCAAAGAACATTTTTTGTCTGTGGTAAAAAATATACAAATTAGAAATGCTGATGTAAGCGGCATTGTACTGCCTTTAAATAGAGTGCCTACTATAAATGGGCAGGTTGTACGTAAAAAACTGGATGAGAAGCAGTTACAACAGTTAAATAAGACCAGTAGCAAATTGCCTTATGCTGAAATTATTATTAAGGCACAAAATAGTGTTATCCCTAAAGAGCATAATCCTTCATCGCCAGAGTTAATTGATGATATTGTGCCCGATAGTAAAGGCAATTTCACAATTGATAATGTACATGCAGGACTCTATTTTCTCTCTTTATATTTAGGTAATAATAGTTGGTATCTTGATGCTATTACACAAGGGGATGAAAGTAAGCCACAGCAACAAATTGAACAATTAAATAAGGGTATTGCTGTTAAAGAAGGCAGCAGTGTCACCAAACTTAATGTCAAAATTGCTGAAGGGGCTGGCAAAATTGAAGGGCAAATTAATAAAGAGAATAATAAGAGTTTACCTCCATTAACAGTACATTTAATACCTGTAGATAAAGAATTAATCGATAACCTATTGAGATATTATCAAACTGATGTTGATACATCAGGCCATTTTCTCCTAGAGAATATTGCACCAGGAAAATATTGGGCCATTGCTTTACCTCATGAATCTTCAGCAAAAACTGATGAGAAAAATATTAGTACGCCTGAGACTAATGTGGCCTGGAATGATACCAAAAGATCTGCACTAAGACGCACTGCGCAAACAGCTAATTACGCCATTGAAGTAAATTTCTTTCAGACGTTAGATAATGTTAAATTGGCCATCTCTAATATGAAGAAAGAACCATCTGTTAAATCACAGAAATCTCTAAAAAAATAGGTAACCGTTAAGGTCAGAAAAATTATTATTTTAAACCTTACTTTTTAGTAGCTAGTACCATTGCTTGTTTAGAATCTTGAGCAAACCTTTTTTGTAACATCCGACAAACAGGATGCCCTAGTTTCACTATAAAATAATTTGGTTTAGAAAAAGCTAGTAGATCGTACCACACTGTATTATCTTGGTGACGCCACTCTACGCTAAAGCACTCTTCACCAGATTCTGCATGTGCTGGTAATGTACCGTAAGCAAAGCCAAATCTTTCAACGTCACCAGATTCATCCAAGATATAAACTATTCGTGCAGCATTGAGTGACCAAAAACCAAAATGGTGAGCCATTATTGCTACTGTAGTGCCTTGTGCTATAGGTGTGTCTGGCCAACAAAGTTCTAACCAAGAAAAGTTAAACATTTGCCAGCTTTTTATAGCTGCAATGGCACAGAGAAAAGTCTCTTTTCCTGTGCCCAACTGGATACGGTTATGATCCATTACATAACCTAAAGGTTCTTTATTCTTAGAAATACCTTGATGAGGATAAGAAAAAGGCTTATCTCTTTGTGTAAGAATAAAATTTTTAACCTGGGTTGATGATGGTTTTTGCAGACAAAACATAAAAAGATATACTAATAAAAATTAAGTTAAGATCTAACGACGGTGTTTTTTACTCCTACTACCTTTACCGCGCCTGCCATAA
>CAZHXL010000370.1:0-4643 GCA_964536575.1 uncultured Clostridia bacterium
GTGATACTCCTGACCCTACACACAACCCTATGTTTTTTCAAGTAGAAGGTTTAACAGTAGGTAGAAATATTACAATGGGTGACTTAAAAGGAACATTACAAACCTTTTTAGAAAAGCTGTTTAACCGTCCTATCAAACTACGTTTTCGCCCAAGTTATTTTCCTTTTGTTGAACCAGGAGCAGAAACGGACTTTAGCTGTTATCTCTGCACTAGTAAAAATTCTAGCTGTCGAGTTTGTAAAGGCTCTGGTTGGATTGAGTTAGGTGGTAGTGGTATGGTACACCCTAATGTCTTACGTGCCTGTAATATAGACCCACAAAAATACTCTGGTTTTGCTTTTGGCTTTGGCATTGACCGAATGACAGCTATGCTTTATGGTGTAGATGATATTCGCCATTTCTTCGCCGGTGATTTACGTTTCCTAACCCAATTTAGATAAATCAATTGCCATATTTTTATGAAGATTAGCTATAACTGGTTAAAAAACTATATTAATGTAAGTTACTCACCTCAAGAAGTAGCTGAAAAGCTAACAATGATTGGGCTTACAGCAGAAAATATCACTCCTCAAAATGATGACTACATCATTGAGTTTGATGTTACCTCTAACCGCTCTGATGCATTATCACATTATGGTATGGCTAGGGAGCTTGCCGCAATTTCTGGTATTCAAGTGCTTTTGCCTAAAACTAATCTATCAGAGAGCCGTGAACTTACTTCTAGTGTTACTTCTGTAGAACTTCTTAATCCAGAACTTTGCCCTCGTTATACAGCAAGAGTAATTCGAGGTGTAAAAGTTGCGCCTTCACCAGAATGGCTAGTTAAACGCCTAGAAGCACTAGGACAACGTAGTATTAATAATATTGCTGATATTACTAACTTTGTTATGTTAGAACAAGGTCATCCCTTACATGCATTTGATTTTAATCGTTTAGCAGGTCGCCACATTGTAGTTCGCACTGCTAGGGCGGGTGAAACCCTCAAAACCTTAGATGGAGTAGAGCGCAAGTTACAAGAAGATATGCTAGTAATTGCTGATAGTGAAAAACCTTCTGCACTAGGCGGGGTTATGGGAGGGGAATATAGCGAAATTTCTTCAGAGACTACAGATGTATTATTAGAAAGTGCTTATTTTACGCCTGCTTCAATTCGTCGCACTGCCCGCACTTTAGATATGAAAACCGAAGGTTCTTATAGGTTTGAACGTGGAACAGACCCAGAAGCTTGTGTTAGAGCAAGTAACCGGTGTGTTCAGTTAATTTGTGAGATTGCTGGAGGGAAATTGCTTGGTGAAGTGATTGATGCTTACCCTCAACCCATTGTCCGTAAGACCATTGAGCTACATTATCCTAGAATTGCTGGTTTAACAGGTCTAGTGGTTGAACCTAGCAAAGTAGAAACCTTGCTAAGTGATTTAGGCTTTGAAGTAACTACCCTAGTAGCAGGCGAGCATTGGCGATTGCTTGCACCAAGTTTTCGTAACGATATTAACATTGAAGAAGACCTAGTAGAAGAAGTTGCTCGTCATATTGGCTATGACAAAATCCCACTCACGCTTCCAACTTGGAACGGTGCTGGAGCTTATTTGCCAGGCGAAGACCGACGACGACAAGCACGCAGCACTTTAATAGATTTAGGGTATGGAGAGACTATTTCTTTTAGTTGGGTACGTGCTGAACTTGACAAACACTTTCACTTAGGAGAAACCAGCACATCAGTACTTAAGAATTCTATTGATGAAGAACGCCCACAAATGCGTACTTCCTTACTACCAGGACTAGTAGAATCTCTAGCCCGTAATTTTAATTTTGGTAATCGTAACATTAAGTTATTTGAGCTAGGCAAATGTTTTCAGCAAGCAACCGAACGTCCTTATGAGTATGAGCAAATAGCTTTTGCTCTAACAGGACAACGAAATGAAAGTAGTTGGCAGCATCAACAAGATATGGTTGATTTTTATGATATAAAAGGAGCAGTAGAAACAATTTTAGAAAACTGTGGCTTAAAGGATTATAAAATAGAGCATTCAGCCGCGAGTTTTTTGCATTCTGGGCAAGCAGCCCAAGTAAAAGTAGGCGAGAGAGTTCTTGGACATTTTGGACAGCTTAGTCCCGCGCTTCGTGATGAGTTTAAGTTTAAGCAACAAATATTTATTGCTGAATTATCTATGGATTTGCTTTTATCTTTACCTGCTTCAGAGGTAAAATACACCCCACTACCTAAACTCCAAGTAGTTAATCGAGATGTTTCTTTCTTATTGCCTGAACAAGTTGGTTATGGCGAAATACACACGGCAATAATGGGTTTAGCAATCAAAGAGTTAGTTAGCGTTAAATTGTTTGATATTTATACAGGGAAAAATCTTGCTGAAGGGTATCGTTCTCTATCACTTAATTTGCGTTACCAACCAAGCGTAGAATCAATGACAGATCAGCAAATTAATGAGTTAGATGAAAAAATTATTGGACTCTTGGTGTCGACATTTGATGCTAAATTACGTCATTAGTATAGATATTTTGTGGGAAAAGAGGTAACTTGTTTGTGACAACTTTGCCAGGACTAGAAAAATTCTCACACTTAGAAGACAAGCTTTATCGTGCAGTTGAGTTTTGCAAGACTTTAATGCAGCAATGCGACCAATTACAACAAGAAAACTTGAAGTTAAAAGAACAAGTAGCTACTGTTTCTAGTGAAAATGTTCTTTTAACTGAGCAAATCCAAAGGTTAGATAGTGAACGCGAAGAAATTAGAACCAAAGTAGAAGGCATGTTAGCCGCTATAGCATTTATCGATTCAGAAATAACGGAATCCATACAATAACTAGCAAGATATTGACAAAAAAGATATTGACAAAAGGCCCGCTTTATGGAGTCAAGCCCTACACAAGTGGTCGAAGTAAAAATTTACAACCAAACCTACTATATCCGAGGCGAAGGTGACATAGAATATATTCATGAGCTAGCTGCTTATGTAGATCAGCGAATGAATGAAGTTGCTGCTGGTACAATGACGGCTGATTCGCTCAGGGTTGCGATTTTAGCAGCACTTAATATTGCTGATGAACTTTATAAAATGCGCCGTAAAATCGAGCAAATTGATAATACAATAAATGAGCGAAGTACGGAATTTTCTCAACTTTTAGATAATTTACTTAAAAAAGCTAAATAGTTAATTATATAGTAACCTAAGTAATAAGATACTGTGAGAAATAAGGATAATAGAATAACTTCTAAGAGTACTACCTGTGTCAAGGCTATCTTTAGTTAAGAGAAAAAACAAGTAGTTTCAGGTGCTACCCCTAGATTATTTGCCCATATATTCCCACCAATAAGCTTGACCTAGTTAAGCCGGTAAGCTATAGTAAATCAAAGTTTTAAGCTCTCTGCAAAGTTAGTGTTGGCAACTAATTTTTGAACCAACGTCATTTGAATGGGAGGCTGTTTGTGCATCCTTAATTCCAGCATTCCGTCAAAGCTACGGATAATAGTCTGGATCGGAGCTAGGCCACCCACCTGTTTGGGCAGGTTCAAGTGAAGATGCTTCACGGCCACGCGGAGAGCTTAAAAACCTAACTCACCCTAAATATCTGTTTTCTACAACCTATTTTCCTAGATTTATTTTTTACAAAAAGGTAGACGTTATGCTAAAAATAAAAACACTCAAATAAAATATAAATAAAATATAAGCAAAATACAAAATAAATTTTTAATAAAAAGAAAGTTTTAACTAAATGAAAGTATTAATGATAGGTGATATTGTTGGGCGTGTTGGGCGTGCTGTAGTGATGGAGCAACTTAAAAATATTCGCCGTGAATATAAAATAGATTTTGTTGTTGCTAATGTTGAAAATGCTGCGGGTGGGTTTGGTATGTTACCTTATATGGCAGAGGATTTTCTCTCTGCTGGCGTTGATGTAATGACATCAGGCAATCATATTTTTGATAAAAGAGATATTCTTGACTATATTAAAGACCAACCTCGTTTACTTAGACCAGCTAATTATGCTCAAGAATTACCTGGTTCTGGCCTTTGGGCAGGAAAAACTAAACAAGACATCCCTATTGCAGTAATTAATCTACAAGGCCGTGTGTTTATGGCACCTAATGACTGTCCCTTTCATGCGGTAGATAAAATTCTGAGCAATCTAGATAAAAATATTAAGGTTATTCTAGTTGATAATCATGCTGAAGCAACAAGCGAAAAAGTGGCTATGGGATGGTATTTGGATGGGCGAGTAAGTACTGTGGTAGGCACACATACTCATGTTCCTACTGCTGATGAAAGAGTTTTAACTAATGGTACAGCTTATATTACAGATCTAGGAATGACAGGCCCTTATGATAGTGTAATTGGGATTGATAAAAATACGGTTATAGAAAAATTTTTACTAGGACTTTCACGTAAGTTAGAAACGAGTGAGCGTGATTGTTCATTATGTGGTGTAATTATTGATATTAATTCAGAAACTGGTCAGGCTAAATCAATTGTTAGATTAAGAGTGCCTTACGATTAATTTTATCTGAGTAGGAGATTTTATGTCTAATCAACCACCAAATCGGCAAGATCCTAAACTGCCTCCTGTAGAACCTACACAACCCGATAGGCCAATACAAAACCCTCTAGCTCAAAATCCTTCGCATAA
>CAZHXL010000371.1:0-4639 GCA_964536575.1 uncultured Clostridia bacterium
GTTAGTTGTGCTTTTTTCTATGGGAATATTGTGTCGTTTGTGGGATCTTACCCAACTTTTGGGTGATTTGTGCATATCTCCCCTAAAATTCTATATGATTTATTCTAATTAATGGTTTTATCCATCATAACAATGGTGATGTATAAAAATGTTTTCTACATCATTTCTATGGAAATTTTGTGATGATCACGGAAATCCCCTAAAGTAAAAATATATTTTTACTTGCTTATTTTTTGTTTATATTACCTTATATTATTGTCCGTTTAATTACCTCAATTAGGAATGAGGATTATACCACCTAAGAATATTTCTGCAACCAATACATCTTAGCTATTTTGCAATAAATAATTTATCAGTGGTAATTTATTGCTAATATTACTAGTTAGGAAATATATAGCTTGTATAATTTGACTAATTAAGGAATATATATTCCTTAGGACAGGAATTTCCTCTCATGTGAATAGACGATTTTTTTTAAGTTTTCCGGCAAAGCCTCTACAACATTTTCCGGATTCATAAATATATAAGGTAAGTATACGTAACAATAAACAAAAGTAGGTTATGATAATAGGAGTTATCTAAAGTTATTTATTTTGCCGGTCGTCGCAATAAACCTAAACTAATTTTTATAGCTCGCTCAACTTCAAGCATAGTTTGAGGTTCTATTTTACCTAGTAGTGATAAAAGTCTAGCTTTATCAAGGGTCCGTATTTGATTGAAAAGTGCAACAGAATCAATAGTTAATCCTGCTTCACCTGCTTTTATTAATACTTCTGTTGGATAGAGGTGAGTTAGATTAAATTGAGAGCTTATTGCTGCTACTATTGTCACTGGGCTAGTACGATTAGCTATATCATTTTGTATAATAAGGGCTGGTCGTGTTTTTCCTACTTCTGAGCCTTCTACTGGGTCAAATCTTACTAGGTATACTTCCCCTCGCTCAACAACACTTATTGTTTTTCCCATACTTCCTCTTCCAGTGGCAACCATTCTTGTGTTATTTCTCTATCTCGTTGTGCCCAATATTTTGCTCCTTCCTCTATTTCATCTTGAAGCTTTACCCATTCTTGCTCTGTTAAAACTTCTTCTTGCTCCTTAACTTGTTTCTTCTGAAAAACTACTGGCCTCAGTAAAATTCCTCCTTCTACTTTTTCCGCTTCTAAATAGTCCCCTTCTGACAAGTTAAGTTCCTCCCTTATTTCCATTGGCAATGTTACTTGCGACCACTTCCTTATCTTTAACAATGCTTTTCCCATATTTATTTCACTTTCTCTATTTTTAATAATTTCATTAACTTCTAGTCTAATAGTTTCTAAATTTATATTATTTATTCTTTCTGCTCAAGCTTACCCACCTATTCCTCACACTAGGCAGCGTCACTAAGAAAAATGAGCTTTGCAAAAGCGATTTTCTTAGTGACGCTGCTATCCAGTACCCGTAACTTATTGAATATAAACATCACTCAAATATTATTTTATTTAAAACTATGGAGTGACATTTTGCGTGACGGAAAAAATGCTACCTCGGAAAATTAAAAAACTTTTTCCGGGATTTTAGAAAAACTCTTCGATTTATCTGTTATTACAAAAAACAATCATTTTTGCAATTTGTAATTATATTACACTGGTTAATATTTTACCAAAATAGAAAATATTATCAGACTTACGGTTAGAATAAAAAGAAGGACTGCCGGGTTCTGAGGTCGTATCCCCCTCTTAGGGGGACGGAAGGGGGTTCTTCTCCAACTATGTTAAAAGTAAGCTAGCCCGAAAAAGCGAAAGAAGAAAGTTTTCCCGTAATGAAATGAAGGGAAAAGTTTCTTTGAGCTTTAGAGGGAATGGACAGGATGATTAAAATGCGCAAGAGCGAAGAAGAACGGCAGTAAAAATTTTTTACTGCCGTTCTTCTTCGGTCAAGCATTTGATAAAGCGTCCTGTCCATGACTAGCGTTGTGGGGGGATGGAAAAAGTGTGTGATAGGGAAAGATCTTTCCGAGATCGTAAGTTTAAAAAAAGGGGTTAAAAATTTGGTGAGTCAACGAAGTGAGAATAAAGTTCTAGATCTAGTATTTAAAGCCTTTAAAGATCAGAGAGGCAATCAGAGAGGTAAATAGGAAATAAATACTAATCTAAATTATTAAGATAAAATTACACAATATAAATAAGTAATTTATGAAAAAATAGGAAAAAAAGAAGAAAAAGCAAGAAAATGAGTCTGATAATGTAAAGAAGTAAGAATACCTAGGCACACGAATATTTAATGATTTTTTCTTGGTGAGAAATTATTGGTAAAACTACAGGAAAAAACTATTCCCTAGCGGGTAAACCAAACTCAAGGAAAAGTGCACCCAAGTACTCAAGATAGGCTTGAGTTTTGTCATCTTGAGAAATGTTGCCAGCACCAAATTCTTGGGAAACGCGTTTAGAGGCAAAAATACCTAAAAAACGCTTTAAGCCTTGTTTACCGCCAAGGAAGTTAATAGGAAGCTCTTTAATAACCTCAAGCATATCCAAAGCAGGTTGTTGGGTCAGCAGTGCGATTGTAGAGGCTAAATAACCAATAATGTGCTCACCTACAACTAAGACTTTTTTGTCTAGAGGAGAAAAATAACTATCTTTAGATTCTTTCTCAACCCTTTGTGCTTGAGGAACACAATATTTTAATGAATAAATAGCAGGGTATTTTGTCTTATTGTCAAAATCAGAGGGGTCTTTTGGGTTATTAGCATCTTTGGGTTGGTCTTTAAATAATAGATTGATAGCTGTCTGGGTGATTCCTATTATTGCGTTGACAGGGTCTAACTTACTGAGTTGCTCCCAAGCCTTGTAATCTTTCTCTACACTAAAGGTTCGTCCTGTTACTGCCTCATAAGAATGAATGACTGCTGCTTGTTGGGGGGCTAACTTTGCTAAAAATTGATCTCTTTGCTTTGCTCTAGACTCTTTCTTACTCTGGCGATCTTTTTTCTTGCGCTCTTTGAACGCCTTAAAATTTTCGTGCTTCTGATTTAACTTGTCTACCTCTTTTTGATGCTCAGCGTTGAGTCTGTCGATCTCTTCTTGGTGTTGTTGATCCATTTTATGAAGCATCTCTCCAACACTCATACCAGATCGAAACCTATAACAAGTTTCACATTTGTAATCTATTTTAGGTCTAACACAATCGCTATGATCTATTTTTGTACAGGGGCTTAGTATTCTATCTGCTTCACAACTATATTGGCTGAACTCTTCTGTTACTTTGTAGCTGTTTACCAATTTAAAATGAAACGTTTTACTGACTGTTATTACTCCTAACTTCACGAATCTATTGAGCCAATACCTTATTGTCCTATTACTTTTTCCTGTCATCTTCACTAGGTATTTCTGCCTGAAATATGTCCCTTTTCCTGAGGTATGGACTATATCATCGATAAACTTGCGCACGTCCATTGCCTCTGGTGGTAGCTTGTATGGGTTAGTTGGGTGGTCTAGCCACTCTCTAGGGGTGATGTGCTCTGGGCACGCTGCCCAAAATATTGCTGCACTTACTGCACTAAATTTTACCAAGTAGGGATAGTTTGTTTTGTTGTCATATTCTATTTTGTTCATATCTGCGTCCTTTTCTAAGTCCGCCTGAAGCCACCAACCCACCAAAATTCACAAAAATAAAATTTAATCTCTCAGTCTAACTTCTGCCTTTGCTACTACTTATTGCTTTTGTACTATTTCCTGATTTGACTATTGCTACAACCCTTTGTTATTCTGAGATTTACATAATTGATCACATTATTTATTATTGTGATTTTAGGTGAGTCTGCTTCTTTGCAGACTTTTTCTTTTTTAAAGTAAAATTTGCGAAATAAAATTTACACTATTCGATAGTGTTTGGGTAGAGATTTATTTTCTACTTTGCTGCTATCTCTCACATTAGTTTTAGGTTCACAAAATAATATCAAGCAAATTTTACTTAATATTATTTGTATTCTTTATTGTAAAATATTTCAATGTCTGCAACAGGTACTGACCACTCAGATATTTTGTTCTCATCATCATCTAGTATTCTACGTTCAGAGACAGAAGAAAAAGGATCTTGTTCATTAAATTTTAACAACAGTTGATCAAAAAATAATATTTGGTTTTGTATAAAAATAATGTTTTCTATACGATACATAGGCCACCAAAAAATAAAAGGATGTTTGTTAGAATCAACCATTGAAGTTATTAAGCAAGATATATTAGCATTATATAGAATTCTACTTAATGCTTGTTTCCAGTGCTTTTCATAATCATTTACAGACCAATAACTTAAGGCGGTTGTAAATTGTTCCTGAAATGTACCTATCGTAATTACTCCATAGACAGCAAATCCTATATCTTCTTCAATATTTTCTACAACATCAGGTAATAGTTTTATTGAAAATGTCATAAATTAATCCTTAACACGATTTAAGTTCGCATCATAGGTTCCTAGACGATCACCTTTTTTATTAAACATTTTCCAGCCATCAGAAACGTTATGTGAATCTATATCACGACTTATATGTGTTTTTCCATTTGTAAATACTTTTTGTCCATGAGGATTAAATGGAGGATTTTTCACTACTTTGGGTAAGATCCCACAAACGACACAATATTCCCATAGAAAAAAGCACAACTAA
>CAZHXL010000372.1:0-779 GCA_964536575.1 uncultured Clostridia bacterium
TTTAGCTTCATCAACACCAGCATAATTTGCGGCGTTGTTATTCTGAGATATGTGTCCACCTTTATTGGTTACAGAAGGCATAGTTATCTCCTTTATATTTATAATCCTCTAAAAAGCTCTTAATAATTGAGAAAATTAAATTCTAATTTATTAGAAACTACTTAACCTATTTTGGTAGTCTCTAACTAGATAAGGCGAGATAACGCTAAAAAAAGCGACATCTGTTAGAAAAGATTGAGCAAAAAATATAGCCCAAAATATTGATTTATTTTTAGAACCGACTAACCTACTGAGTCTTAAAGTAATATTTTTTTTAGTCTTTAACTCAGCTACACAGGTCGAAAACTTTGGAGGTAAGCTAAATGGCAAGAGTTGCAAAACCAAAACAGAAATATGCTAATAATAAGGCTGAGTTTGATGGTGATGGTGGTGATGATGGCGGCGATGATGATGGCGGTGATGGCAGTGATGGTGGCGGTGATGGTGATGGTGGCGGCGGTGATGGTGGCGGTGATGGTGATGGTGATGACGGTGGTGACGGCGATGGCGGTGGTGGGTGGCAGCTAGGTCAATTTCAAATAACAAACTTTTCTATGGGGCAAGGTGATTGTGCAGTAATCAAATGCCCAGACGGCCAATGTATAATGGTTGATTGTGGCTCTAAAGAATTTGAGCTTGATGCTGATGGCAACCAAATAAATCCTGCAATTGAAGTAGGACGACATCTAAGAGGAGCAGACATTCTTAATGGGGCAGATACTCTAAACGCTCTTATACTT
>CAZHXL010000372.1:789-4343 GCA_964536575.1 uncultured Clostridia bacterium
ATACTTACTCACCCTGATATAGACCATTACAATAAAACCCAACCAGTTTTTAGTCAAATAACATTTAATGACCCAGACACCGACAAAGACGTGGTGCTTCCTAAACTAAAAATAAACACTGTTTATTTTAGTGATTATAGTAAGGCTAGAAACGATTTTGCAGAAAAACCTTTTAAGCAATACTATGACGCAAAAAGCTTTATGGTCTTTTTTGAAGTAGCATCATTATATTGTGTGACATTAAGAAAAGATGCTGCTAGTAAGGATGCTAAGAGCGAGCAAATACTAGATAAATGGACATATAATAGCGGGACTAAAGCCATTACACCTACAACAGACAATACTAGATTTGCCAACAATAGAATAACAGTTGCAAGTGGTAGAACAGCACGGGGGGCAGCAGGCAAAGATTGGGGTGTCTATATTATCGCTGGCAATGTTAATAAAGAAGGTGGTGATGGCTCAGACAGTGATGGTAGAAATGCTGCCAGTCTTATCACACTAATTACTATTGGAGACGAGAAAGCCATACTTTGTGGTGATGCTACTCTTAGCACAGAAAACTACTTAAGAGTAACTCTTGGCGATGATATAAAAGATCCTGATTTGATATTAATCCCACATCATGGAAGTGATAATAGCTGTTCATCCAATAATTTTGTTAATCATGTAAATCCTACAAGACAAGTTAATGTAAGTGTAAAGAGACATGAACATGGTTATGCGCTACCTAGAAAAAATACTATAGCTAAGTATGAAGCAAAACTTAATGATAATAAAGATAGAGAACATACAACAAATTACTGGGGAGAAAATGAGTATAAAACTCCTAAGGAGACAGTTGCGGCGGCTCAGGGAGTAGTAGGTCTTTGGGAAAAAAGCGTTACGCATGGTAACGTATACAATAGCTCTAACTGGGATGAAGATGCTAAAACTGCAAATGAAGACTCTATAGCGGTAAAGGTCAACCAAAAATCCTTACTCATACTGTATAGAAAACCAACTACTAAAGCTACTAGGCAAACAGGCTTGGATGGCCATCAATGGACATTTTTTACTGGTACTCGTCAATAACTAAGCGCAATACTCAATAGGAAATTTATAATGGAAATCAGTTACCTAAAACAAATTGTTAGAAGTAGCATAAATCTTAAAACAGCGTTTTCTCTGCAAACTAAAAAACTTAACTCTAATAATATCAATAAAATATCGGGTGATTATTTCCCTAAAAATACTATTCGACTGACTAAAGCAACAATCCAAGAACCTGCTGATAACCAAAGCATTATTGTACTTGGCAAAGGCCATGACTTACCGTTTTTTGGGATGGATGTAGAAATCCAATTTTATCTAATTAACAATGATGTAGCATTAAAATTAACTGCCAAAGGTGATACAGATTGGAGTTTATCTACAGGGCTTCCTCCGCTTGGGGCAATTATAAAAAAAATGAAGTTTGTGGCTTCTCCTGCACCCCAACTACTGATGTATTCGCACGATGGGCAAGATGGTGGTAGGACTCAAGGGCTATATTTTGATGGGGTTTTTGATTTGTCTGCATTAACAGCAGGGTTAGCAAATCTGATTAACCGACCAACTCAGGCTATATCTGGGCCAATTACGCTTAAAGAAAAAGGCTCTAAACTTTATGCAATAAGTCTAGTTGCTCCTATATCTAAAGATATTGATTTAGGAATTATTAAAGCCAAAGAACTAAGGTTTGAAATAGCCAGTTCATTGTTTAGAAGTGGCCCCTCAAAACGCTATACTATCTTACCTTATTTAAGCTTAAGTATTAACTTTCCTTTTTCAGCACAAGGAAAAACCTATAACTTGCCTATCTCAGCAAATTCTATTGATCCTCAAAGCAGTGTACGCTTTTCTATAGGGTTAACAGATGCTATTGACGCAGGCTTAGAGGAGCTAAAACAATTAACAAATCAAACAGGCTTTCAAGACCTACTACCTACTAATAATTTTAATATTGCAAATCTGCTTACATTAAAAAGCTTCTCTTTTGACATAGACTTTGCTAGCAAAAACAAGCTTAGTATGATTAGCTTAGAAGTTGGCAATAAAACTCCTTGGAATATATTAAGTATAAGTGCTTCAAATAAAACTCTAGCTATTGAAAACATTAGCCTTAAGTTTCTACTTTTAGATCCATTTGGAGTAAACGCTAAACACCTAACTATTGAAGGTGAACTAGCAATAGGTAGAACAGGACGGTTAGAAGTAAGTGCTGCTTATCCAGATTGGTATGTTAAGGCCACGCTTAAACAGGGTACTAGCATTAGCATCACAGAATTATTTCAAGATTTTCTCGGCACAACGGCTGATTTGCCAGCAATGGAAATAGGTGTATTAGATCTAGAAATAAGTTCTGGGCAATATTCGGTAACTGTTGAAATATTTGATGTTTGGGCTTTTGACAGCATTCCTATATCGCTAGAAGCCCTATTTGCTTCTATAAAACATGACACAACAGGCACTCAAGCAAGGTTTCAAGGAACATTTAGTATTGGTAATGTTTCAATAGGCTTAACTGCTGATTATGGCGGTACAGACAAGGGTTGGGAGTTTAGCGGAGAAGTCTCTGGTGAAAATATTTCTCTACTAGGACTCTTTACGCAATTCCTACCTAGTTCTTGGACTAGTAACATTCCTGCTTCATTAAAATCACTCTATCTTTATTATCTTTCTGCTTCTGTAAAGACTAAAAGTAAAGAATATAATTTTGAAACCAAGCTACTTTGGGAGTTGGTTGACTTACCAAACAGACCAACTATAGATGCTTTCCTTTCTATTCATTCAGAGTTAGATGCAACTGCAAAACGCTCCTACACTGGCAGTGTTGGAGGAACATTTACTCTAAATAATCTATCAATTGGTGTTACATATGAATTTGCAGAAAAAGCCAATGAGTTAATATTTGAAATAGACTTTCGTAGCTTAAAATTAAAATGTAACCTACAACAAGTAGGAACAGATAAGCTTTTACAAGTTAGTGTAGGCGATTTATCTTTTGGTGATATTGTTGAATTTTTGGTTAACCTAGCAATTCCTAATGCAAATTTTGAACTATCATCTCCTTGGGATCTGCTTAATGAAATCTCATTCAAAAACCTAACGCTAGATATTAACTTAACCAAAAAGACAATAGGGGTTGAATATAGGGTTAATAGAGATTTTACATTAGTCTATATTGATAGTCTTACACTTACTCAAATAAAGCGTAGTGATAAAAGCACAGTAGATATTGCTATCACAGGCCGATTTTTAGAACAAGAATATGGAAAAGCTAACCCGCTAAAATGGGATCTACTTAATGACCAACCTCCTGTAGCAAAACCAAAAGATATTATTTTTGACTTAGAATATCTAGGTTTAGGTCAACATGTTTCACTTGATACAAGATCAATTGCTACTGTCTCACAAGCTATTGAAACACTAGAAAATGCCATTGTTCCTCCTACTAACAAAGATACATTACAAAACCCAATCAATCAGCTATCCGCAGTTACTTTTAACAAAGATAGCAACTGGCTTATTGG
>CAZHXL010000372.1:4353-4598 GCA_964536575.1 uncultured Clostridia bacterium
CAAATATCTATGGATTGTTAATAAGGCTAGCAGGTGAAAAAGTAGGAGCATTAAACGGGTTAGTGTTTGAAATCCTATATCGTAAAGTTACTGATAGTATTGGTGTTTATCATATTGAGCTAACACTCCCTGACCAAATGCGTAATCTGCAATGTGGCGCAATTTCTATTACATTACCGATTGTAGCATTTGATATTTACACCACTGCTAATTCCCGCATTCATTTTGCTTTTCCTACTAATAGA
>CAZHXL010000373.1:0-1365 GCA_964536575.1 uncultured Clostridia bacterium
AAAATCTCTACGAGAAACTGCCTTTTCCATAACTATTCTCCTTTCCAAGTGCGAATATGGGCAACAATTGCCTCGATTTCTTTTTGTGAAAGCGTTGAGTGTACTGTTGAAGGGGTATCAAACCCGGCCATTGGTGTACCGCGACGACCTTTACTAATGGTTTGTATAAGGAAAGTATCTGTAGCATTAGTTAAAAACTGTTTGTTGTTTAATGCTGGCCCTTCTCCGCCTTCGCCTTTTGAGCCATGACAACCAAGACAATTAGCTTTGTATAACCTGCTACCTAGATTAGCATCAGCAATAACCCAACGAGGCGCAGTGGTTTCTGGGGTTTCTGGAGTAAAGGGAGTTTTGCCTAGTTCACGAATATGGCTAATAATTGATTTTATTTCATTTGGTTTTAGCCCACTATCTTTAGCCCAACCAGCCATACGCCGAC
This sequence comes from uncultured Clostridia bacterium, assembly GCA_964536575.1. GTDB lineage: Bacteria > Acidobacteriota > Blastocatellia > Chloracidobacteriales > JADJPF01 > JADJPF01. The sequence goes on from CAZHXL010000373.1 coordinate 440, forward strand.
CTGCACGACCTTGACTAATTGTGTTTAGAATAAAATCATCTGAAGCTACAGCTAAAAAATCTGGATTAGCAATAGCAGGAAAAGCTTGTGTACCTGGGTAGCGAGCACCTTCACCATTTCTCCCATGACAGCTAGTGCAAAATGTTCCATAAAGCGTAGCCCCATCAGTAGCAAACTCTCGTGCTCCAAACCGAACACTAGCCTGATCTTTAGGTAAAAAACTGCTTGGTACTTCTCTACGCCTTAGTGAGAGCACATACATTGTAAGTAGTTCTATTTGCTCTTCTGATAAACCCATAACAGGCATTTGAGATCCTGCGACTAAAGCTCCTGGTGAACGAAAATGTTCTGCTAGCCAGCTAGACAAAGTATGTGGGCCAGCAATAGTAGAAAAATCTAGTTGTCCTGGGTCTTTATAACCTGCGCGAGAAAGATCTGTTCCAGCATCACCACCAACCCCACTTATTTTATGACAGCCTAAACAACCTAAAGAATTAAAAAGTGCTTTTGCTTCTACCAATTTTGGCGCGCCCATACGAGTAGAAAGAAAACTAGTAATATCCTTTTGGTCATCTTCAGAGATCGCGCCAAAAGAATTTTTCCAAGCAGGTGTTTGAGCTTGCTGGTGGCTATGTAAATGTTTTGTATACCAGTCTAAGTCATAGCCTTTAATACCAATATAGGAGAGGTCTTTCCCTTCCATCCCTCCACCATCAGGCCGCAAAGTACCGCCTCGACCATCCATTCTATGGCAAGCTAAACAATCATAGCGTTCAAAAAGAGTTTTTCCTTTAGCCAAGAGTTCTCTATTAGGAACACCTAAAGGAGTGTGACAGGTACCACAACCAGCGTAGCTAAACTTTTTAGGTAACATTGGTTCTGGCCAAAAATGTACATCACCATGAGCATCGTCTTTTTCTGTTGCT
>CAZHXL010000373.1:1375-4522 GCA_964536575.1 uncultured Clostridia bacterium
GCCCTTGGCCACCATGACAAATAGTGCAACCAAAACTACTAGCATCATGAACCACTGGTTTATGTGCAAGTAATGCATTATGGCCAGTCATTGCTTGTTCGCCTGGTGACATGGTGATATGACAGCTTACACAACGATCAGTAGCATTAAGCTCTGGTATGACAATTTGCCTAAGCTTAATGTCTATTGCTTTACCATCAGCACGAGCATATTTTTGGATTTGCTGCCAATCTCTCCAAAAGTTATCGCTTAAAGCAGCAACTACTAAGACTACAAAAGCAGCAAAACTTGACCAAAGTAGTAAATGTTTATTTTTATCCATAGTTTTGCTTTCATAAACAAAAAATATAAAACATTATTGATTAATGTTTTGGCCAATCTGTCGGAAACCAGTAAAACACCCAATTTGGCCCTCGCAAATAAGTTCCAATAATGGTTAACACCAAAAACCCACATAAAAAGCAAGTAAAAAGCCCTAATGCTCCTGCACGAGTTGAGTTATAACGTTTTACTAGATAAATAGAGTACAGGGCATAAGCCAGGGTTAAAATTGTTGCTGGGTTAATTAAAGTTATAATTATTTGTGGTACTTGAGGAAACCACTCTCTAATCCAACCAAAACGAATTGCAATAGTCTCAATAAAAATAGGTACAGCTAAACCAATAGCAATCGCTCTTTTAACCACTGGCCAACCACCAGTTCCGCCAAACCATTCTCCTGTACCATTTTCTTCACGGTCTAGAAATGGAATTAATCCAAGCCCAGTCATTACAATAGTTGGAACTCCAATTCCGCCCATAAAAGCAGAAAAAGACACAAGTTCCTGCAAGCCTAAAAAATACCAAGGTGCTTTTGCTGGATTTTCTGGCACAGCAGGATTAGCTAATTCTTTTAATGGAGCGTCAGAAATTAGTGCTAAAGCTACGCATAAAAATACTATAAACATTAACACTGCGAGTTCGGCATAAAATAAATGTGGCATAGACGGGACAGTAGCCTCTGGCCCACGTCCAACCATTGGTGTGTGACCTCGGACAATTGCCGCTAGTTGATAAGTTTTAGCTGGGGCTTGAGTAAAAACTGGATAGCTAGTTGTTGGTAATACGCCTAGTCTTGCTTCAGCATCAGCAGGACGAGCCAAGCCACCATCTTTACGAATTCGCCAAAAATGTACTCCCATCAACATTCCTAGCATAAGAGGCAAAATCATAATATGCAGCAAATAAAACCTAATTAATGCTTCTGGGCCAACATTGTCAGATCCCAGTAGTAATAAACGAATCAACCCACCAGGATCAAAATACTGTGTCATACCTAAGGCATCTGTTAGCTCTCTAGGCGATTGAGCAATGTTAGCTCCAATGGTGATTGCCCAATAAGCTAGTTGATCCCAAGGCAGTAAATACCCAGTAAAAGACATTGCTAGTGTAATAGCTAGTAAAGCAATTCCCATCAACCAATTAAATTCTCGTGGTTTACGGTAGGAAGCAGTATAAAAAGCTCTGGCCATATGTAGTATTACTGTTACTACCATTATATTAGCCGCCCAGCGATGGATATTACGTATAAAGCGTCCTGTAGGGACAACAAAATGAATATCCTTCATTGATAGGTAAGCTACATCTGGATAGGGTTTGTAATAAAACATCAACAAAACCCCTGTCACTAAGGTGATTAAAAAAGCCGCCATAGTAGCAATACCAAGCCCCATTGTCGTAGTCCACTTTAAGCTCCATAAATGTGTTCTGACTGAATGCAGGTGTAAAAACAAATTCCCAAATACAAAACCAGAGCGACTACGATCTGTATTTGGAACACCAGTTCTAAAAGCAGCACTACGAAAGTAACTTGGCAAAGCACGTATGTTGTCTGAAAATTTTTCTAACCCTGAACGTGTTTGATTTTTTTGATTTGGCGTGTTTGTACTCATAGCATCACCTATGTTGCCTTAGTGCCTTTTGCCACAGTAGTACCTTCATCAACAACCCATTTATCACCACTTCGTGTTACTTTTAGCCAAGGTAGCGGTTGAGGAGCAGGCCCTTTAGTAACAGTACCATCAGTAGAAAAGCGCGACCCATGACAAGGACATTCAAAACCTTGAGGGTTATTTTTCACTACACACCCTAAATGAGTGCAAATAGTAGAGACTGCATGCACGCCCTTATCGTCACGAAATATTGCTACTGCTCGGCCAGTAGGAATAAATGCTTCTCCAGAAGCAAGTGAATCAGGTAAAACAACAGGGAATTTCTTTGCTGGTGAGGAAAGCACAGCCGTTTTAGGTAACCGTAACATTCCTAGTAAAGCAAAAAGTAAAGTTGATGCAGTAGCAAATAATGCTGACAAACCAAGAAAATCTCTACGAGCAATTGGTTCTGGATCAAGGCGTGATTGCTTTTGTGGGTTGGTTGTCATTGAGACCTCCAAATAGTTGAAAATGTGATTCTTTCCATAGTTATTGCATCAGTAGGACAGCGCATCGCACATAAAGCACAGCGAATACAACGATCCTCATCTTTCAAAATCGCAGAATGTTCATTTATATCTAAACCTTGGCCTAAACTATGATCAATTGCAGCATTTAGCTCTGAGGTAGGGAATAACTCTGACAAAGCGACTAGCTTTAACCACTGAGTAGGAAAAACACCAGCACAACCACCACAAAGAACACAGCGATTACCATCAAAGACTGGAGTTACACCACAATCTAAACAACGTGAAGCTTCACACATTGCTTGTTCGCAGGTGTAACCTATTTCAACAACCGTATCTGGATTATGTAGTCTTTCTTCTGGCTCAATTACCGGAATAGAGATACGTTCAATATTTTCATAGCCTGCTTCACGTCTATAAGCCTCTTGAACAATATGAGCAGTGGTAGCTTCTGGAGTTAAGCTACGCCCAGTTAAATACTGATAGATTGAACGAGCAGCTTTTTTTCCAGAAGCAACAGCATCAATTAATAGCCTTGTACCATGTGCCAAATCCCCAGCAACAAAAACGCCTTTAGCAGTAGTGGCTAGAGTGTCAAGGTCTACTTTTGGCCATCCAGGGCGAAATTGCTCTACATCGCTTCCACCATCACTAAGAAAAGAAAGATTTGGGCTTTGCCCTACAGCAAGTAACACTGTGTCACAAGAAAT
>CAZHXL010000374.1:0-419 GCA_964536575.1 uncultured Clostridia bacterium
TAGGGCTATTACTTTTTCTTTCACTTTGGGGACTAAACTATCAAAAACAACCTCTAGCAGAAACACTTAAACTAGCACCTCGTAGTCCTAACCCAACAGAGCTAATAACAGTTTGTCAAAGCTTTATTACTCAAACAAACCAAAGCTATCAAGAAGCTGTTGGGACTACATTGTTAGAAAGCCAATTACCTATGGATTGGGCAACACTTAACAATATAATTGAAGAATCTTTCCAAAAAGAAACTTTACTAAAAAATAGGATAAGAAGTAATCATTATTTCTGCAATAATTGTTTCATAGAAGTTAACGAAGAAAATGCGTTATTAAATAACTTTATCTGCCCAGAATGTAATAGCGTCTATCAGCTAGCGGATAATACAAAGGTTATACAAGAAATAAATGAAAAAATCACAAAACTA
>CAZHXL010000374.1:429-814 GCA_964536575.1 uncultured Clostridia bacterium
CAATATAATTGAAGAATCTTTCCAAAAAGAAACTTTACTAAAAAATATTGCCTCTGGTAGCTATGGCCCAGCCAAAGCAGTTTATTTTTCTAATTTAATGAGCGAGTTTGGTATTTCTGGAGTATTTATTCCATTAACTGGAGAACCAAATGTAAATGTTGCTCAAACTGATGCTCCAATACCTTTTACATTAGCGCATGAAAAAGCCCATCAAAGAGGCTTTGCATTAGAAGATGAAGCTAATTTTCTTGCTTTTCTAGTTTGTATAAAATCAGAAAATACTTATTGTCAATATTCTGGCTATTTAATGGCCACATCATATTTATTAAGCAATTTATCTATGGTAGCACCAGAACAATATAAAGAAATGTATCAAAGACTTGAC
>CAZHXL010000374.1:824-4500 GCA_964536575.1 uncultured Clostridia bacterium
TGGTAAATTAAGTAGAGCTTCTGAAAAAGTAAATAATACATACTTAAAAGCTAATCTTGTAAGATCGGGCATTAGGAGCTATAACCAAGTTGTAGACCTTATTATTAGCTATTACTTTACTTATCCATCTAAAAATAATACTAGCAATAATAATATGCCTATAAGTAATACGCCTTAAAGTGTAGAAAAACTTAGTTCAAATCTATAAAACTCACTTATTAAGTGATACTGTTTTCTTTAATGCCAATAATGGATTGTTATGGATTTAATCGGGCGAACATTTGCTCAATATGAAATTACTACAAAACTCGGTGAAGGCGGAATGGGAGAAGTTTATCAAGCCCGCGACAGCCGTTTAGGTCGACTTGTAGCTATCAAGATTCTTCCACCTCAAGCAGCAAAAGACGAAACTGTAAAACGAAGGTTTTTAATTGAAGCCCGTGCTGCATCAGCACTTAACCATCCCTACATTCTCACTGTCTATGAAATAGGCCAAACAGAAGAGTTTGATTATATAGTGATGGAGTTTGTTGATGGTATTACCCTACGAGAACGCCTAGCACATGGTTATCTAAAACTTTCTGAAGCAATAGAAATATTTGCTAAAATTGCTGAAGGCTTATATAAAGCACACGAAGCCAAAATCATTCATAGAGATCTAAAACCTGAAAACATAATGTTGACTAGTGATGGGTTTGTTAAAAGTTTGGATTTTGGTTTAGCAAAACTTGAGTATGAGTTTACAGAAAAAGGCGCGGTTGAACAATTTAAGAGCGATCCTGATATTATCCAAGGCACAGTTGGCTATTTAGCTCCAGAAATGATCCAATGTCAATCGGCTGATGTACGCAGCGATATCTTTGCTTTTGGAGTAATGTTTTATGAGGCAGTAACAACACACTTGCCTTTTGATGGTCGTAATTTAGGAGAAAGACTAGTAGCAACCCTTCAGGACGAACCTCCAGCAATTTCTGATTATCGTGGCGATTTACTGCCAGAAATAGAAGAAATTATTACTAAGTCTATTAGCAAAGAACCCGCAGATCGCTATCAAACACTTGCACCAGTTATAGAAATTCTACGTACTACAAAATTAGAAATAGAAGTAGAAACTTCTATTTCTAATGCTCGTGGCCCTTATGCATTTTTAGAAAAGATTCGTCGTAATAGTGGAAAAGTTTCTGTAAAAGCTACAGATAGTGATCGCACTTCTGCTGAAGCAATAAATAAAATTACTAGTAACACAGATGCAACCACTACTAAAAAAATCTCAGCCCAACAAGAAATCAAAGCTACATCTCAAACTAAAATAGCAAAACCTCCTTTATTACGTTATTTCGCTATTGTTTTGGTGATATTAACCTTTGGGCTTATAACAATTATCTCATATCAGTACTTAAGATCTGAGTCTAGTTCCATTACTAGCATTTCTAACAACTATCCTACTAGGATGTCTTTAGCTGTTATTAATTTTGAAAATATTTCTCAAGATGAGGAATTAAAATGGCTAGAGCGGGGTATGGCAGAAATGCTAACTACCAATCTAGCACAATTTGAAAATTTTGATGTTATTAGTAATCAACAACTCTATGAGTTAGTAAGGCGTGTTACTAGTAATGAAACAAAGCATTTAAGCCGTGATGCTCTATTAGAAGTAGCCCAACGTGCGCAAGTACGCGCATTTGTAACAGGAACAATCTTAAAAGTTGGCAACCATATTCGCCTAACTATCACACTACAAGACTCTTTGAGTGGCAAAATATTATTTTCTGATAAAATTGATGGTAATACTATTAATGATATTTTTCCTATAGTCGATCAAATTACATTAAAGCTAGCTAATCATTTAGGAGCTAAAATCGCTGATGCTCATGATATTTCAATTAGTGATGTTACTAGCGAATCTATTGCTGCATATAAACATTATGAACAGGGAGTGGAAAACACATTAAAACTCTTTTTTTCTGATGCTATAACAGAATTTGAAAAAGCGATTGAAATTGATCCAAATTTTGCTATGGCTTATTTACAACTAGGAATAGTCAAATTACGGATGGGAGATGAAAAAGGAACTCAACTAGCTATAAATAAAGCAACACAACTAATTGATCGTGTTGCATTAAAGGAAAAGCTTTACATTCGCGGTTTAGAAGCAATGCTTGAAGGTCAGGCTGAAAAAAGAATTGATTTATTTAAAGAAATAACAGAACGTTTTATAAATGACAAAGAAGCTTTTCGTTTACTTGGAACAGCTTATTTGTCTGATGAGCAATTAGACAAGGCAGTTGAGGCATTTGGGCAAACAATCAGAATTGATCCTGATTACTTAGAAGGACATAATCGTCTTGCTTATGTATATGCAGCTAAAGGAGAGTTTTCCCTTGCTATTAGCCACGCGCTTAAATACGTACAAGCACGCCCTAGTGAACCAAACCCGCACGATACTATAGGAGACATCTATTTACTCTCAGGCCAAGCAGACAAAGCTTTAGTAGAGTATCAAAAAGTTTTAGAAATAAAACCTGACTTTCTTAATTACTATCCTTATTGGAAAATGGCAGCAGCCTATCGTGTAGTGGGCAAATTCAATGAATCAGAAGATAATTACCGCAAACAATTATCCCTAAGAAACGAGAACTTAATTGGAGCAGATAGTATTAAATCCTTAGCAATGGTCGAATTACTCAAAGGCAATCGTGAACAAACCATTAAATATTTAACCCAAGCCATCGATGAAGAAACAGATCGTGGTGCTAGAGGCTTGGCAGTAATAACATCTACAGAGTTAGGATTATTTTATCTAGAAATAGGAGAGTTAAAAAAGGCCGAAGAGGCTTTTGTTAAAGCACAAAAACTACTTGGAGAGAAAAACTCACAGCTTGATCTTTTTTCTCGTTATAGTAACCGTATTGTAGAAAGCAATTACATCAAATTACTAGTAGCTAAAAGAGAATTAGACAAGGTTGAGCCAGAAATAAAAAATTTTCTTAAGATAAATAAAAATTCTTATACCCCTTTTAGTCAAGAAATGCTTAAATTATATACCAGTGCCAGTCTAGCGCAGGCCCGTGGTAATTACAGCGAAGCATTAGCAACCTGGCAGCAATCACGTAAAAAATCCGGTGCGCTACGAGCCTATAGCATTAACATTGGAACTTGCTTATTTATGTTACAAAAATATAAAGAAGCTGAAAAAGAGTTTACTAGTCTAGCTAATACGCCTATAGTGATGCACCAACAGTCGGCTAATTCTGTTGGTACAGAGGTAGTAATGGATAATATGCGTGCTTATTATTACCTTGGCAAAATAGCTGAATTTCAAGGTAATATATTACAGGCTAAGACATTTTTTCAAAAAATAACCTCTCGATGGAAATCTAGCGAGGTTCCAATGTCAGAAGTTATTTATGCAGAAAAGTTTTTACAAAATAATTAATTAGCAGCATGTTTTTTCTTTAATTTGACATTTATTTGGTAGATAATTCTGTTTATAAAGTAAAAGATTTAAATTTTATATTAAAAAATTAAACTTTTTCGTTTACTTCAGAGTAATTTTAGTAAATAATATTGAGCTTTCCAGAGACTGGAAAAGCAAACAAACGTCAACTTAATTTTATTTTAATTCGTCATTTTTTTTATAGATAAAGGAGTTACTATGTCACAGGTTGCTATTACC
>CAZHXL010000375.1:0-2643 GCA_964536575.1 uncultured Clostridia bacterium
CTATCATTATTTTTCCTATCATTTATCTCCTTAGTTATTTTTAATTTTTATCCATAATCCTAATCCTAAATCTTAAACCTTAAATCTTATCCTCTTTATCAAGCTATAAAAACTTTGATAAAAAACTTCTTTGATAGTTCTTGCTGTTTATAGTTTTTGCCAGAATACATTCAAAGCTTTCCACACACTATCAGGATCTTCTATTTGAGGATAATGACCTATTGTTGGTAAAACTATTATATCAGCATTAGGAATAAGTTCTTCATACCGTGCTGCCATATGCGCTCCTGATACTGGATCAGCACCACCATTTATTAGCCTTAATGGTACTTTTGTTTTTTCTAATACTCCTACCCAACGATTACGATATTTCTTACGCTCTACCATATAACCAATAATTTTATGTGATATTTTTACACCTTTTTTATTACTTACTATTTGCCAAAACTCATTCAATTCTTTGCTTGACGGCTTAGTATCTTTTCCAAATATTGCTGCAAAACTACCATTAAACCTCTTCTCACTCATTAGGTAAGATACTAGATATCCTATTGGGCTAAGTAACAGCTTTTGTACTAATCTAGGATGATGTGTTTCTGGAAATAACCCTCCATTAAGAAAACAAATTGATTTTATCTCTATACCAACAATTCCTTCTCTTTTTCTATCTTCATAACGCGCTAATAGCTCTTGTGTTACTGTATCACCATAATCGTGAGCTAAAATATGAACTGATTTAACTCCAAGAGATTCTAGAAGCTTTTCATGTAAAGTCGCTTGATCATTTATTGAGTACATATAATTGTATGGTTTATCTGAAAAACCAAACCCAATCATATCAGCAGCAATAACCCTAAACTTTTGCGTCAGTTGCGGCCAAAGACATTTCCAGTCCCAAGACGATGTTGGAAACCCATGTATACATACCAGTATTTCCCCCTCTCCTTCTCTTTTATCTTCATCTTGGTAGAATATTTGGTAATTGTTATATTGAAAATGCTTTCCTCTTTCTTCCCATCTTCTTATATTCATTTGCTTTATTTTTTATATCCTTATTTTATGTCCCCTACTTTTTCTAAATTCCTCACCATTCTATTAATAAATCTCGCGTTTCTAAGTAGAAAATCAACCTAAAAACCTGGTGGTGATTATGCGTTTTACAATTAAAAAGTTTACGCTCATTCTTACTTCTATTTGCTTTGTATTTTTTTCTTATTTTTTAGTTTGTGATTTTGTAAATATTAATTCTCAAGCAAATTCTGATAAAAACACAACTAATAACCGGCTATTACCAGATATTTTAGTTTTAGACGATCCTCAAACAGCTAACTCAGTTTTTGCTGGCGATAAAGGAAAAGTTCCTTTTAATCATAATCAACACATAAGCCAAAGAGCAAATATTACCTGTATCACATGTCACCACACTAATTCAAATAACTTGACTTCTAAATTAGAAGAACCTGTAACTAAGTGTACAAATTGCCATTTAGTAGATGATTCAATCTGTCAAATTGAAGGTACAAATGAAATTAAAAACTTTAAAGGTAAGACAGCATTAAATGCCAAAGATGCTTATCACGGTACGTGGACACAAAATTCTACTGGTTGCCTTGACTGCCATAAAACACGAGATATTGCGCCAGTAGGTTGCAATGAATGCCATACAAATTCAACAGATATTACTTATATTATCCAACCTCTTTTTCCTAGTATTCAATTTGTAATTAACAACCAAAATACTCAAAACAACCAAACAACCCCTAATTCAAATTGGCATAATACTTACAGCTATACTCCTAATCATAATAATTATTTACCAAATCATTATCCACAAAATTACTATCCACAAAGCAACAGCAATAACACAACTCCTGATAAAACTTCTGATATCACAATTAATAATTATTTACCTAACAATATATCTTCAGTTCCACCTCAAGAAAAAACAGAAATTATAGAAAGGGTTATTATAGAACCTATAAAAAATTACAATTATCTACTGGAAGACAATAAACCTCTTAAAGAGCCTATTAAACAAGTAGATAATAATAACGAAAAAGTTATAACCCCTTTGGATAGTACAGAAGTTACAATATTACCTAGTATATCTACTTCTATGAATACATCTAAACCAGAGTCAATATTAGATCAAATACTTTCTCACATAAATAAATTTATTATTATTATTGCTATTGTCCTTTACCTAGACATAAGAAGGCGAATCGCTTTTTGACACTAAAACCAATAATTTAGCCAGTAAAGTTTTAGTCATAAATCAACCTCTATTCATTGGTGAGCTTTTAGTCATACACTATTATTCACTACTCGCTTTTTTATCTACTTTTTCTATAAGTACTGGAAAAAAAGTATAAATAAGAGTATCAAAAGAAGATAGAAGGTTAGAAAAAATCTACGAAGTTTGTCAAAACCTAAACGAAAGAGACTTTTTTCAGGACGAGAATGATTTTTAAGTTTAATAGATTTTTGATGAAAACGAAAAAAGACAAGTCAATGGCGAGGATAAATATATGAAAAAAAGTATTATCTATTGTTGGTATCTGTGTCTCATTCTAACATTACTCTCCATCTGTTTTACCATCAATGGTGTTGCCACATCAAATAAGAATTCATTTGTAGGTAATG
>CAZHXL010000375.1:2653-3543 GCA_964536575.1 uncultured Clostridia bacterium
AATGGTATCTGCACCACGGATGAAGCAACTTCAACCAATTGCCATTGAAGATCTTGGTAAATGTGACAGCACACTTGTTTCATCTCAAACCGACTCTCTCTTTATTCTCCAAGGTAGGAAGCTATTTCAAATCTCACTAATCGGCAACTGGGAAAAAAAACTCGTTGGAAATGACGAACGCTTTATCAATGCAGGGTTGAACACAACATTTACTCACAACGGCTATACTTACCTTGTACTTAATACTGCGAAAGACACTATCCCTTTACTTTACGATATCAGCACAAAAAAGATTCTCCTATTAGCTCCTTACTATCAAGGCAAAGAACGATATATTGGTGAAGTTGATGAAGATATTAGATCACCAATTTATGCTAAGAAAAACGGGTTACTTTATCCCTTCTTTAAAGGTAGTGTAAAGCATGGCGGATCAGAAGACTTATATATGTGGTGTTGGATGAATCTGACTTCTGGGGAGATAATCTTATTCCCTAATTGGGACTTAAAATACTCCGACTTGAGAGAAGAGATTATTGTTTTTACAGATAATAATCGAATACTGAGAGATGGTGAGTCTACTGATGATAGACGCGTTGGAATCGAAGTTGCCACTGGCACAGTTACCGATAATATTCCTGACCGCACGAAAACTACGGTACTAGATATTGATGACCTAGAAGATGTTGGCAAAGGTAGCATGTTAAACATCCACAACAGTAATCTATCAGCCCGTCTTGGTATGTCTGATACAGAAGAACACAGCAGGATTTCCACAGGGTTCTTTACCAAGAACGGAACGTTCTACCGCATTCCATTCGATAAAAATTTAGCCGATCTAGAGGATGTATCGAGTGGGCCTGAAAAGGTTGGGGCTAGTGATGGGTTTGCTG
>CAZHXL010000375.1:3553-4470 GCA_964536575.1 uncultured Clostridia bacterium
TTGCTGCGATACGTTTTGCCTATAGTAGCGATCAGGCTAAATATGCCAATGATTGCAGTTTGTGGATGACACTGCTCAAAGATAATGCAACTCCAAGGCGCGTCTCCTTTCAAGTTGAAGACTTTGCCGTTCTCGATAATGGCTACTGCCTACATAGTAAAGGGGAAAGAGGTGGCAACAATTACAGGATTTATCTCTATAATCTTTTCCGGCATGAAACTTGGGATCTAGCTGAAGGAATTCCCTCTGTCACTCCGCCAGAGCAGCGAAAATTTTACTTCGATTTTGGGTCAACTGGATATATCTCTCCAGGTTTTGGCAAATCAAAAAGTGGGCGATGGGCACTAGCCGATATTTACCATGGTCAAGGTCGCAAAGCGAAGGATCAAATTGGCCCTGGTGGGATTATATTCGGAGTCGGTCATATCCTCGAAGAACTTAAATTTTGGAAGCTTATAGCAATCTCTTCAAGTGGCAATCGTTATGATCTTGCTACACCATCATTTCAATCAAATGTTGGCCGAGTACAGTACCACCAAACCTTCCACCAAGCGTTTTTGCATAATCAAGGTACACTAATTATGCAATATAGGAATCTTTTTAATGATAATTCTTTGAATGTGAAACTATTCCGTTATCAATTTCCCAACTAGTAGTATAGATTTCGCCAAAGAATCTATTCTTGCCTTATTCCACTCTAGTTTTTCTCCTAGCACTTGCTTTAATATTTTTTCATTTGCCATTTTGAGGTCTCCTTATAGCTTTTTCATTTCTATAAGTTTACCTCTTTTGGCTTCCTTTGTTTTCTCTCAAATTTTTTGTCCAGTACTTGGAGTTGGAATACAAAAAGTAAAATCAACCCCTGTTTAATTGTCAGCAATGTGAGCAATCGGTGGTGTTTTTCTTTAAGCAGGCTC
>CAZHXL010000376.1:0-254 GCA_964536575.1 uncultured Clostridia bacterium
AAATCTGTAATAGTGCTGGAGCAAGACAAAGGCAACGCTCTAAGGTGTCACGGTTACGGCCATAAAACAGCCCTATATTTGCTAGGCTCATACCTAGTGTAACATACCAAGGAACAAATATACTTTTTAAAACTTCTCGTTCATCTTGAGCCAGTACTAGCTCTCTTTTTTCTTGATTAATTGGTTTAGTAGGTGTTGGACAATGCTGCTCAATAAATTTTTGTGCTGGTAGAGTGTATAGCATGTCGCTGGTA
>CAZHXL010000376.1:264-4426 GCA_964536575.1 uncultured Clostridia bacterium
CATATACTAACAAATGATCTCCTTGCCAAATTGATCCCGGAGATAACTCCACTAAACCACAACTGCTTGTTAATAGGATTGGTTGTGCTGTAGGCAAAAAATGAGCTACCATTTCTGCCGCTTGTCGTCCCGTTGATATCAGGCGGGGGCTAGTCTCACCCCCTAAAGGGCCAGGAAAAATTTTATTGTTCATTGTCGCCTCTCCCATTAAAACCGAGTAGACACACAGGTCTGTCCCTACTTAATTTCATAAACAAAATTACCATCGGCTCCTACTTTAACTGTTACTTGGGAAACACTTTGTTTTGCTGCCATTCGAGATAGAAATTCTCCTGCCATTTCTGGTAGCAAAGTTCCTGTTAAAATATGATCCACGTTACGTGCGCCGCTTTCTACCTCTTTACAACGGCTGGCTACTTCATTGATTACTGATTCATCGTAACTAAAGCTTGCATTATGGTTTTCTTTTAACCGTTTACCAATACGCCCTAGTTGTAACTTGATAATTAATCTCATTACTTGATCAGAAATAGGAAAATAAGGAATAACAATCATACGCCCTAGTAAAGCTGGTTTGAAGACTTTGACTAGTTCTGGGCGCAAAGCTTCAACAAGTTTATTAGGTAAAGGGCTAGTATCTGGATCAGAACAAAGCTTCATAATTGTATCTGTACCAGCATTAGAAGTAAGTAAAATGACAGTGTTCTTAAAATCAATTTCACGACCTTCTGCATCTTCTAATACTCCTTTGTCAAATACTTGATAAAAGAGTTCCATTACATCAGGATGGGCTTTTTCTACTTCATCAAGCAGGATTACAGAATAAGGTTTACGCCTTACAGCTTCTGTTAAAACTCCACCTTCTCCATAACCAACATAACCGGGAGGAGAGCCTTTTAATGAGGATACTGTGAAAGATTCTTGGTATTCACTCATATTGATAGAGATAAGATTACGTTCCCCGCCATAAAGTAGTTCTGCTAATGCTAAACCTGATTCTGTTTTACCTACGCCACTAGGGCCAACTAAAAGAAATACTCCTATTGGACGACGTGGATCGGTCAAAGTAGCGCGTGCAGTACGAATACGGCGACTTATTGCTTCCAGTGCATGAGATTGACCAATAACACGTTGTTCTAGTTTTTCTTTCATTGTAAGGATCAGATTGATTTCATCTGTTAGCATTTTGCCAACAGGAATGCCTGTCCAACCAGATATAACTTCTGCTACTGCTTGAGCATCCACACAAACTTGCATTAATGGAGTTTCTCCTTGAATAGCAGTAAGTTCTTGGTTTAGCTTTGTTAACTGGCTTTGTAGGTTACTAATGTTTTTTTCTGTCTTTGGCTCATTATCTTTAGATGTTTGTCCTTCCAGATCTAAGCGTATTGCCCGAATTTGATTAATTAATAAAGTTTCTTTTTCCCATTGGCCTTTCACCTCAGCTAGTTTAGCTTCAATATTAGTTTTTTCTTTAGTGATTTCACTAATACGTTTTTCATGATTTGTGCCTGTTAGGGTTTCACGTCTTAAGGTTTCAAACTCTGTATTAAATTCATCAAGTTGGTGTTGTACTCCTTCTAATGATGGAGGGATAGCTACTTGACCAATTGCTACACGAGCGCAAGCTGTATCAAGCACGCTGACACATTTATCAGGTAGTTGACGACCTGTGATATAACGATGAGAAAGTTTTACAGCACTAATAACAGCTTCATCTAAAATACGCACATTATGATGATGTTCTAGTTTTTCAACTAAGCCCCTCATCATAGCAATAGCTTGCTCTTCGCTTGGTTCTTCAATTTTGACTACTTGGAAACGTCTTGCTAGTGCAGCATCTTTTTCAAAGTATTTTTTATATTCTGCCCAAGTAGTAGCAGCAATTGTTCTTAATTCTCCGCGAGCCAACGCTGGTTTAAGCAAATTAGCTGCATCACTTTGACCTGCTTGTCCGCCTGCTCCAATCATTGTATGCGCTTCATCAATAAATAAAATAATTGGTTGAGGAGAAGATTTTACTTCCTCAATCACTGATTTTAAGCGGTCTTCAAACTCTCCTTTAATACCAGCACCGGCTTGTAGTAGGCCAAGATCAAGTGTACGAATAGCAACATTTTTCAGTGGTGTTGGTACTTCACCTTTTACAACACGAAGTGCAAACCCTTCTACCACAGCCGTTTTACCTACGCCTGCTTCACCAGTCAAAATAGGGTTATTTTGACGGCGGCGGATAAGAATATCTATAATTTGTCGCACTTCAAAATCACGGCCTAAAACAGGGTCGATCTCACCTTTACGCGCTCTTTCTGTTAAATCAATAGTAAATTGATCTAATGCACGTGTTTTGCCTGCTATAGCTCCTTGTCCAGTAGTTGCTGCTTCTGAGCCAGATTTGCTAAAAGATTTAACCTCTTCTAATGAGCCAGCAGTAATGTCATTAAAATTTTTCTTCAAAGTCTCAGGCATAACTGCTTCAAATTCTTTAGAAATTTCATGGACAACCCTTAACAAACGTTCATCTGTGAGCATTGCTAATAGGACATGTCCAGATCTAACTTGTGTTTCACCAAAATCAATAGAAGCAAGTAACCAAGCTGTCTGGAGTAATCTTGGTATATTAGAAGAAAGTGCTGGAGTGCGACTATTGCCAGTTTTTAACCGTTCTAATGAACTAGTTAAATCACGATTAAGACGTGAGATATTAATCTCAAAATGCTGGATAATACGGATCAAATCACTATTCTGTACTTCTAACATTTTTATTAAAAAATGCTCCAAATCAACATCAAAGTTAGTCTTTGATAAACATAGCCCTGCTGCGGCTTCAAGGGAGTTTCGGCAGGTATTATTTAATTTTTCAATTAATGATTTAAGGTTAGTATTCATAACCACCACCTTTCTTTTGAAACTGCAAAATAGTCATCTGTTCTAAGCACTACTTGTCTGTCATCGTGATCAAATTCTTTGGTTTTAAGCCAAGTTGTCCAGCCCAGTAGCATTCCTTGCTGTTTGTTATTTGTCAGTTTGCAAGTAGGCACTTCTGTATTTTTAAGAACCAATTGCTCATCAAAATCAAGTTCTTGGCCAACTAGTAAACGGGTTAGATCAATAGTTGGCTGGTAAGCTGACCCAGTAGGTAAAAACTCTTTAAATCTTTGGAAATTTAATGGACCAAAAAGTAAACGAAACTTGGATTGTTGATCCCAAACTTTACTTCCTACTATAGTATCTTGACCTAATCTACTATTTTCTTGCCCAAGTTTTGTTATGCTTTCAGAATCAAGTTTTAACCATTGTCCAGTAAATGATTCTATTTTGGCGGGTATGTGGAAAAAATCGCTCAAAATAGCGGCTAATGCACTAGCAGAATGGGGTTTTTGGCCGATAAGGCCACCATAAAGTAGTAAAGCTTTATCAGAAAAGCTAAGTCTTTGTTGTAGACCTTTTGTGCCCATTCCAATAGTGTCAAAAAGATAAGAGGTAAAATAATCTTCGCTGCCTCGTTCATAAACTACTGGAAAACGGTATTTCTCCCAAGCTCGGTAAAACAAAGAAATCATTCGATGATTAAAAATATCAAGAAAATCTGCCAAAGTTTTGTCTTTATATCGTCGTCTTTCAATAAGTAACTCAGTATAAGGTATTGGTAGTACACCACTTACTCCAGCCATTCCCATAAATGCTACAGACATTTGTGGTGGCTTTTCTGGAACTGTTTTTTCTGATGTTGTTTTTTCTATTGATTGATTATCTGTTTGGAAAACAAGCTTATTTATTTGACTAGGTGGGAAATTAAGCGAAACATGACTATTAAAACGCACCACTTCTTGTCTTGGATTAGCATCACGACCAACACCAACACGAGAAGGAAAGCTTCTTTCTAGTAGCCGTACAGCTTGAAAGAAATCATAACAATATGGCTCTTGTGCAAAGTGTTGTTTTAAAGAAGGATTTGATCGCCTGATCGTGGTGACCATAGTTTTACCCATCCTTCCCGTTGTTTAGTTTTAATTTTCAGTTGATTAAAAGAGTTAAGTGATGCATAAAGTGCTAAAAAGTGTTCCAGTACAGAAGCAAAGAGAAAAACACCACTACCAACAAATTGATCTTCATCAAACTCAATAGAGGTTTCAATTCCACGTACAAAGCCAGTTCCAAT
>CAZHXL010000377.1:0-4423 GCA_964536575.1 uncultured Clostridia bacterium
TGGACGGGTTACTACTTTAGCTTTTGATCCTCGTAATACTAATACAATTTATTTGGGTGGTGCTCAAGGCGGAGTTTGGCGTTCTATGGATGCTGGGCAAACTTGGACACCGCTTACTAATGATGCTCCTACACAGGCAACAGGGGCAATTGCTGTTGATCCTACTAACTCAAATATAATTTATGTTGGTACTGGTGAAGGCAATTTTTCTGGTGATACATTTTTTGGAATGGGGATACTAAAATCTACTGATGGTGGAAGCACTTGGAAACAATTTGCAGCAGATACTTTTGCTGGTTCTGGGATAAATAAAATTGTTATAGATCCTCGTAACACAAATGTTCTCTATCTTTCTGCTACAGTAGCGTTTGCGGGTGTTTCTAGCAGTGTTGGCTCACAGGTAACAGCTAATGGTATTTTTAAGTCTACTGATGGTGGACAGACCTTTGCCAGTTCATTACGCCTCACAGGTCGGATTTCTGTTGGTGCCTTTGGTTATGATATAGAGATGGATCCAAATAGTAGCAACACCCTTTATGCTACCCTAGAAGCCGAGGGTATTTTTAAGACTACTAATGGTGGGCAAACTTGGACTAAATTAAGTGGTGGACTGCCAACTAGAGATTTTGGCCGTTCAGATATAGCTGTGCATCGTGCTAACCCTAGTATTATCTATGCTTCTTTTGAAAGCACACGTACAGGAGATATTTTAGACTTTTTTAAATCAACAAACGGTGGTGATAGTTGGTCATTAATAGGAAAACCTAGAGGTGATTTTACTTGTCAATGTTCCTATGACCAAATCATTGAAGTTGATCCTACTAATCCTGACCAAGTTTATTTTGGTGGAGTAAGTTTTTATCGAAGCACAGATGGTGGACAAAATTGGTCAGATATTGGTTCAAGCCTACATGCTGATTTTCATGCTATGGCTTTTACTCCAGGCAACCCTAGGCGGATAATTGTTGGGAATGATGGTGGTGTATGGTTAAGTGCAGATGGTGGAAACAGTTTTAATAATATCAATGGAAACTTAACTTTAACCCAGTTTCAAAGTGTTGCTATTCATCCAACAAACCCAAATATTACAATTGGTGGCACTCAAGATAATGGTACTAATATGTATACTGGTAACCTTGTTTGGCAACATGCTGACGATGGTGATGGTGGAAACTCTCGCATTGATCAGCTAAGCCCAGGGACTATGTATAGCACTCGCTTTAATATTCCAGGAATAATAGTTGGCCCTTTCCGCTCTGATTCTGCTGGCGCGCTAGGCTCTTGGAGAATAATTCGTACAGGTATTAATCAAAGCGATGATGTGATTTTTTATGCTCCAGTGGAGCTAGATAATATTAAGCCTAACACCCTTTATTTTGGTACTTTCCGGCTTTATCGCACTACGGATAGAGGTGATAGCTGGACAGCTATTAGTGGTAGATTAACCAAACAAACTCGTCGGGCTATTTCTGCTATTGGAGTAGTAAGTGGGGGATCAACAGTTTATACAGGGTCTTCTGATGGTGCAGTATTTGTTACTAAAGACAATGGAGCAACCTTCCAAGATGTAACTGATAATCTGCCTGAAAGATATATCTCTGATGTAGTGCCAGATCCAAAAGACCCTAACACCGTTTATGTGTCTCTTTCGGGTTTTCGTTCTGGACATGTGTTTAAGAGCACTACTGGTGGAGGAAGCTGGCAAAATATCAATGGTAACTTGCCAGACGTTCCAGCAAATGCTCTAGCTATAAACCCAGTTGATCCTAAAAATATTTTTGTTGGTACAGACCTTGGTTTGTTTGAAACTATTGATGGTGGCGTTAATTGGAATCGTGTTTCAGGTATGCCAATAGTCGCAGTTTTTGATATTGCGATAAATGCAAATATGGGGTTACTACGTTTAGCTACTCATGGACGCGGTATGTACGAAACTAAGATTAACACTACACCTCCAGGAGTCCCAGATTTCACTTTAGCCATTAACCCTGCTAGCCAAAATGTAAATGCTGGCTCTAGTACAACATTTACTGTTAGCAACCAAGCTACTAATGGTTTTAATGGAACCATTTCTCTTACTGCAACAAGCGGGCAGCCTTCAGCACAAACCAGCTTTGCTTCAACTACTATTGCTGCTGGTGCTAGTACTACTTTAACTGTTAATACCTCAGCTACTACCCCTAGCGGTGCAGTTAATTTAACTGTTAGTGGTACTTCAGGGCAAATTATTAGGACTCAAACCGTTACAGTTAATGTTGTTGGTAAGGCAAATGCTGCTCCAACAATCACTCCAATCCCTGACCAAACCGTTAAGGTTGGACAAACTGTAACAGTAAAAATATCTGCTAATGACCCAGATGGTAATCAAGGGATAAGGTTTTCGTTTATAAGTTCTTTGCTACCCGTTACTCCTTTAGATGATGGTGATAATAATGAAGCTACTATTAGTTTAGGCATTGCACCTACTGCCACACAGGCTAATAATAGTTTTATTATAACTGTAATAGTGACAGATCCTGGTGGGCTAACAGCACAAACTAGTTTTAGAGTCACAGTCGTACCAAGTCTAACCATTAGCAATGTAATTTTCACTAAACCAACCTTATCTATTTCAGGTTCAGGTTTTGGTACTAGTGGAGCTAGAGTTTCTATTAATGGCCAAGACATTAGTTCACTAATTAGTGGTCAGTCAGATGCATCTATTACTCTAAAAGGCAATAAGAAAAAACTTAAACTAGTAAAAGGTGCTAACCAAGTTACTGTAACTAATGGTGGGGGTTTAGCTAACTTTACTTTTAACTTCTAGGTTTTAACTCTTAGTTAAATAGACTCATTAAACTCATTAAATAGGCTAGGATTGTTCCTAGCCTATTTTGCTTTCTCCTACTGTATTAGTTCATAAGAAAGTGTCTTAAAATGAAATAGTTGACTATGATTGGAAAGTATATATCAGTCAGTATAATCAATAGCCTTTTACTCTCTATTCCAGTCATAAGTATTTTGTTTAGCTAAATTGTAGTTTTCATTTAGCTGTGGTTCCAATAGTAAAATAGCTGTAATACGCCGAGCTATACTTGTAACTTCTCTGACTTCATCAACTGTTAAGCTTCTACCTAACAAAGTATTTTCACGATAGCTTAACCACTTCTTAATTACTTGATATCCTCCAATAACATAATCCCAAGTTTTGCTAGGGATATTTTTCCAATAGGCATTATCATTAAGGTAAATATCGAGAGTTGTTTGTCCCAAAACTTGCATTGCCTGTTCAAGTGTTAATCCTAGAAGTTCAACCCCTTGCCTTATTGAATCAAGTTCTTGTGCTGTATAATCTCGCTTAATATACTTTCCTCTTCCTGGCATTGTAACGCCTTCTTTACCTTCATGTCCCCAACCAGCAGAGATCTCCAAGTCTCCAGCATCAGGGTTTAATTTTGCTCCTTGAGTGCTAGAAATTACACCTATAGGTTTTAATTCTGAACGTATATTTCCTGTAGAAATACCTTTTATTGAAGATTCTAGATCTAGCAAAGATGCTATTTCTTGCCCTAACTGAGCAGAAGCAATTAATAGCTCTTTATTGTTAGGTAAAGGAATATGAGGCCAGTCCTGACGGATGCCATCTACATTTTCTGTGAGATAAGCTGAAGAGTAACAAATTGTAAGGGAATGTAACCAAATTAGTCCTGCTATTTCTCTATTATCATCAAGATCGTCAACCTTAATGCTATTAAGGTATTTTCGTGCTGCTTTTGATAAGTTGGCAATAGGTATCTCTTCCTCAGGTTTTTCTCCTAGTAAACTAAATAGTGTTTTTTCCTCTTGCTTTTTTAAGCGCGTTCCATCTTTAAGTTGTAAAGGAAAATAATAAGCATGTCCCCGAAGAAAATCATTATCCCCTAATAAAGTGGTGAAAAAAGCAGGAGTGCCTTCAGGTGATGCAACTCCAGCCGGACGAGTTATAAAAAATTGGTTACCTGACCAACATTGCGCCCAAAGAGCAGAGCGACAACGGTTCCAAAGAGGGCTTATTTCACTATAATAACACCATACATTCTCAAAAGGGCGAAGAGTATAGCGAACAAGACGTTCAGAGCGAAATTTTTCTAGCGATTGAACTTTAGTTCTAATTTTTTTAGCTTGAAACCCAGATGCATCTTTGGTCAAACCTGTGTTTAACGCGTCTAATAGTTCCCATGTTACAGTTTTGTCATAATACATCTGTATTCTAGTTTCAAGAGCATTTTTATTACTATCAATTAATGCTTTTCCGCGCTTTTCCATAAGCCCATTGCCAGGTGCAATAGCACAGATTTCTAATAGACTAGGCCAAGAAAGATAATCCTTTTTTACTTCACTAGGGCGAAATGAAAAACGGTTAGTTTTGACAGGAATAGTTTTTTGGTAAGAAGTATTAAAGTCC
>CAZHXL010000378.1:0-4413 GCA_964536575.1 uncultured Clostridia bacterium
CAGAAAATTTAGGTATGGAACAACGTGCATAGACTCGCATCTGCTCAGTAACTTTCTGAGTAATTTCTTCGATAGCTTGATTGTCCTCGCTTTCAACAGCTTGCCAGTAAGCAATCTTGTATTGAACATATTCAAGATGTTGCTGCATTTGTTGCATACGCTCTTCTAAGACCTGTTTTTGTATTTCTAAAAGCCGTTGTAACTTTGGAGCAGCCTCTTTTCCTTGAGATATTAACTCAAAGTAGCGACGCATTTGACCTAGTGGCATACCAAGCGCACGTAAACAAGTTAGTGTTTCTATCTTAGCAATGTCTGAGGCTGAATAACGGCGATGTTTACTAGAACTATCCCTGTAAATCTGTTGTAGTAAACCGGCTCGCTCATAATAACGTAGATTATGTTCACTCATTCCTGTCTGTTTGGCTACTTCCTGGATTGTTAGTCCTTTAGCTAGATTTGTATTATTTTTCATTTTATCTACCAAGCAAATATGCCGTTATTGCTAATAAAAAGAGGATACAAAACTTAGAGTACTCTAAGTCAAGTGTTGGAATGCAAATCTTAGCAGTTTTAAGAAATTATTTGTCTCAGTCTGGGTAGAAAACCTCCAGCTTTAGCTGGTTGCTTCAGCAAACTCGGATTAGGCTTTAGTCTATACTTTTTGAATCAACAGGATTTATTTTTAAGTATTAGCCACAATAGCTCTAGAGGCTTCCCACCTGTCTGAATAATGGCATAAATAGCATAAACAACCAAACCGCAAATTTGTTTTTGGAGTAAAGCTATGCGCCGTTTCTATGTCTATCTAGCGATTAGCCTTTTCTTTTTTGCATCGAGTATTAGTTTGACTTACTGTTTCGTCTGGTTCACAAAAAATGTAAAAACCAGTATGCCTACTAACCCAAGTATTAACCCACCTTTATTGGTGTCATCCAACAGTGTAAAAACCAAGCCAGTAGACGATCAACAAGCATTTTCAAGTCAGTTTTGCGGAGAAAGTAGTTGGCAATCAAGCGACTATACTGGCCCACAAAAGAACTGGCATGATCAAGTAGCAATGGTGCGTTCTACAATTTATGGATTAAATAACATCAAAGTAGAGTCTGATGAACCACGAATTCCTTCATGTGCAAAGCCCTTATTAACGAAACTTAAGCACGAATTGAGGGATTTAATAGGACTGACATTAAACGATTATAAGGAAACAGACGATCCTAAACGTTTACAAAAACTAGTAATAGATAGGTTGAAAAAAGGTGGCATTAGAATTAATAGTGATGTTGATGATGTGTGGGCTGAGGATATTGCTAATATCCTTTTTCCTTATGGAGATATCGAGGATATAGAAATAAAACATCCAAACAACCATCCTGAGCTATTAGCAGTAACTACTACTATCAGTATTGGTTCAACCACAGATACATCTTTTTATATTTATAAAACAGCGAAAGAGCACAAAGAACTAGCTTTCAATTTTGAAGCTCAAAATTACGATCAAATGGATAAAGCACATTTAGAGTTGAGTTACAGGTTCTCACCATCTGGTAAGAATGGTGATTTCTTTTTGTTTATAGCAGATATTAAACCTTGGTTTGTGTCCTGTTGGCATTCTATAAGGTTTTGCGTCTTCAAATTTGAAGACAACTTGTTTGAGCATAAGGAAATATATAGCGGTGCTCACGAAATCTATCTTTGTGGTGAGCCTCCAGCGTACAAAATGTTGCTTACCAAAAAAGGATTCACTTTGAAATTCTCTGGTGATTATAAAGATTCAAAAGACCCTTACAAAGCAGTCAAACTATCATTTAAGGTTAATGGTAATTCTGTAACTATCTTTAAAGAAAATAAGCCTGTAAAACCTCATGTCAGAAATAAAAACAGTTATTGAGTGGTGATTGAACTTGGCAGTAAAATCACTCACTCCATAACTGGTGTCTATTGCCAAGTTCCTTTTGATGTTTAAAGTGCAGTACTTACAGCTTATATGAAAATAAAATGATCATCAAGTGAGTGAAAATTAAGGGGTTGGGGATAATTAGCTTGAGTACGATAGATGAATAACGCTGGTTAGCATTTGATTTGCAGTGTAACAAATATCTTTAGACCTATACCACATTTGATTACCTCTCTCAAAAATTTGGTGCTGGTCGTTAAAAGTTTTAATTGGTAAGGGACTGAGCCATATTAAAAAAGTAACATTATTCAAATTAAAAACCCCTCCTACAACTCCTTTTACTTTTTCATCTTCTTCGCAATGTAAAATACTAATACCTATGTCCGTATTAATTTTAATTTCAGTAGGCAGGTTTTCTAGTAAGTATAACCCCATAGGACTTTTAAATTTAGTTTTTCCATAAATAGCATCTACTACTTGTTTAGGCGGGTAGTATCTATCTTGACCGTTATCTTGCCATACTTTAGAGGGTTCTTGATTTGCTGCTCCACAAAATAAGCCTATAACAGACTTTGCAAGCCAGCGTTCAATTATGTTGCCATCAACAGTATATTCATTAGTTTTTAAACCAAATGCGCCAACGCTTTTAAGTACTGCTTCACGGGCTTCAATATTTTTAACTATATTTGAAAATTGTTTAATAGCAGTATCTAACTCTGATAAATCATTGTTATGTTTAACGCAAAGAACATTTGCTGCAACACTGTTTATGGGTAAAGTTTTATGCTCGCCTTTTAACCAATTAAAACCAGCGACAGTAACTTTACCATCAGGAAATAGGTTTTTAGAAACAAAATGCTCTAAAGACAGACCCCTATCACAATCGCCTAGGGATTTTGCCCAACATTTTTCCATAAAATGCTCCTTTTAAAACAAAACTATACCGCTACACAGTAGCAATAGAAGCTACTATAACAATAACTGTGCTAATGATCATGATATTATTACTAGACTCATGTAAGTAATTGATTTTTCTAGTAGAAAGTTTACCTGTTGTTTAATGTTTTTTTTGTACTCTTTTCTTAGTTTAATAAATTCTTGTGCATATTTTTCTACTATTTTTGTACGGTTTGTACTTAAAATATTTTCATTATTATAAGCAGCAGCTTTTGTCCAGTTATAAGATCCAGTAACAACTGTTTTTAAATCAATAATAAAAAATTTATGGTGCATTAGGTTATTAGGACTAGATTCTGGGGTAACTTTAATTGTATGAAAAACTGTTTCGTGTTTAAGATTACTATTAGTATTCACCTCATTATCGTCTATAATAAGGCTTATAACTACACCTTGATCCCTTTTTTCTTTTAATTTCTGAAACAATACTTTATCAGTAAACCAAGCAACAGCAACCCAAATTGAAAATTGCGCTGAATCTAAGTGTTTAATTATTACTGGTTGAATTTTCTCACAGTATACTTCTTCTGTAACTTCTTTTAATTCTTTCTCTTCTTCTTCAATAATATCGAAGACTTTATAAGTGTTTCCATCAAAATTAAGCTCATATTTATCATAACAGATAATTTCGTTTACCAATTTTACCGCTTTTTCAATATCTTTATTAGCACTTTTGAAATCATTTGGACGAAACACTTTTTCAAATAAATTTTTTAAATTTTCAGTACCATTTATTTTTGCCAAACCTTCAAGAGCAACTTGGGTACGGCTAGGGTTTATGCCTACAGAATCAGTAAATCCACAATCTGCAAATAAATCAACTATTTCTGACCATGATAGATATGGAGATATTGCACCATTGTTATCATCTAATTGCTCACCCATAATTATCTTTGCTATCTTCTTGAAATAATGTTGCGATAATCTCATTTCATTATCTTGCCTTTCTAAAACTTAGGTATTTACTAAAACAGGGAATTAGACTGACCAATCTTGAATTTGTAACCCTGAAACCTGGCTAAAATTCTTTAGATTACGTGTGATAAGAACACCGTTATAAGCTAAAACAACAGAAGCTATTCGCAAGTCTTGCGTACCAATACGTATTTTTTCTTTCCTAAATTGCTAAAAAACTTTATCTGCTTTTTGGTTGTAGTCCAAAATACTTAACTCAGAAAAAGCTAAAGTTATTTCTTTTAACTGGCGATAAGCTCTAATACATTGTTCGCTAGTAGTTATTTTGTTAATGACTGCTAACCAACCACGTAATTGTTCTTCTAAACTAACCACTGTTATAGCTATTTCTGTTGGCGATACTCTTAGTAGATGAATCCCGATAGCCTCATTACCACGTTGGAGCAAGCTTAAATGATCTGTGTCTAGTACATACAATGGCATTAGCTTTAGTCCTATTCATCAACAGAGCCACGATAAGTTTTTATTTCTGCTACAACATCATCAAACAATGGTTCATCTTTAAGCTGTCCATGCATCTTTAGCCAAGGATTTGAGCTTATTGCTTGGACTTCAACCGTAACTATTTCTCCTTGAGCAAGCAGGTC
>CAZHXL010000379.1:0-4406 GCA_964536575.1 uncultured Clostridia bacterium
TGCACGGCAAGCATATTCCCATTCTGCTTCACTTGGTAAGCGATAAGTCTTTCCTATTTTCTCTGATAGCTTTTTACAAAACTCTACCACTTCATCCCACCTTACTTGCTCTACTGGAAACTCATCATTTCCTGTAAAATAGCTTGGATTATCACCCATTACTCGTTTCCATTGTGCTTGGGTTACTTGGTATTTCCCTATATAAAATGCTGGTATTGTTACCTGATGTTGTGGGGTTTCTTCTTCTATCCATCTACGTGCATCTTCTTCACTTCTACCATATCTTTTGTATTCTGCCATTACTTTTTCTATATCATCAGGACTTGTTCCCATCATAAAACTACCACCTGGGATTTCCACCATCTCTAATTTAATTCCATTGCCTAATTCTTCTATAAATTGTTTCGCTTGTTTTTTATTTCTCTCTATTATTTTGCCTTTAGCATCAACTTTTACAGTATTAAACTCAAACTCAAATACATTAATTGGTGGTAAATCAACTTTAGTGATTATTTTATCATTTGGTATGTTTAGTTCTTTGCGCATGGCTACAAACCAACGTTTATTGCTACTAGATTGTGAATTTAGTTCAATTTCTTTTTCATCTAACCACTCTTTAGCTTTTGCTTTATCTAACAGGTTTAAGGCAGTAAGCTTTTGTGCGCGATCCAATTCTAATCTATTCAACCAAGCTTTTGATCTTTGGGTATATTGCCAAAGTAATGTAGCAACTTCATTTATTTCATTTCTGTTGTCTTGTTTATCTGTAAGCCCTCCTAGTAAATAGTCTCGTGTTTCTGAATGTATTTCATAGAGAGTGTCTCCTATTTCTTCACATAAAGGCGATAGTAAGAGATCTGCTTCTACTGTATAAGGTAGAGTATTAGGGGGATCTAAGAAAAAATTTATCCTTAGTAGATGTAGTAGTTCTGAATTTAATGCTACTGGTATTGCTGCATAGGTAACAAATTTTTCTAACAATAGGTGTAAATCCTCAGGGTATAGCTTTTTATATTTATTTATTTTATTTAGAACATAAGAGTTTGTTTTTTCTGTGGTACTCATAAAGGTCTTTCTAGTGGATAAACTTGACCACGTAAGGCATTTACTGCGTTATAAATTCCTTCACGATCTAAAGAGAACATTAGCACATGTCGGGCTATTTCTCCCGCTGTAGTGTGTTGCCAATAACTTTTAGGACAAGGATTGAGCCAAACATATTTGCTAGTATAACCATTTAAGGCTTTTAAGAAGGCTATTGTGTTAAGCAATCGTTTTATATCAAAAGTTTTTCTTGCTGCTCCTGCATCACTAATTATTACTACGGACGTTGCGGGTGCATCTTTTTTTAACACATCACCTAAATACAAAGGTTTTATTTGATCAATATCTTGATAAACATATCCTTTTTCATTGGCTTCTATCAAATGTAATATTTGGTCAAGTCTAGTAATAAATACTCTAGGGAGTTCAAGTAAAATACTTTCGTTTGCTCCTTCTGATAATAAATTATGAAAATAATATTTAGCAAAATTTTTGAACCTTCCTGCTTGTTCAATTGCTCTACAAAACTCCTCTACAAAATTATGAAATGGTGCCATAGACCCTTGACTATCTATTAGCAGTAATAACTTTGTGTTATTTTTGCGTTTTGCTATTAGCTCAATAGGAGCAACAATACCTTTTTTGACACGAGAGGAAATGGTGGTGTTAACATCTAGCTCGACTTTTGGCCCTTCACGTACTGATTGTCTTAGCCGTCGCCAAGTTTGAACTATTTCACGATAATTGAGAGGATATTGAGGAATAAATGCAAATGAACGCTCTGGGATGTTAACTCCTTTAAAGGAAATGTCTGGTAAACTTGGAGATTGGTTTATTGTCATACTGCTAGAAATATTACTGTTTGGTACTGGAATGGACTCAGTAGTAATCTCATTATTTACAATATTATCAGATATATGTGAGTCTGCTGACAAAGAAGAGATATCGGAAAGTGATATTTGCCAGTCAGGTAGCTTTTCTATTTGCTTAAATAATGCACTTAATATGTTTTGTTCCTGACGAGATTTTGCCCAAAGAGAGCAACATAAATTACACAAGTCTGTTCGTGAAGACCAACCAAAACCAGCACGCAAGGTTTGCCATAGTAACAAATAGTCATCCAACCCTAGCGCAAATCCTCGGCGGCGTACTTGCTCAAAAATAGTCCATAAAAATGTATCTTTTTCTATGCCTTCTGGCTTGTGCAATGAATTCCTCTCCCCAATAGCTAATGAATGGCTAATGAATGGCTAATGGTTACTAAGAGTTGTTATTAAGTTTTTTTGAAGCTATTTTTTGATCTCTATCTTGTTTTAGTAAAGCACCAATATGTGGCAAGTTCTTTAGCTCTTCCAGGGGTGTTTTTACAGCTTTAGCATACCCAACCCAATCAATTAATTCACTCAACCCAGGGTTTTTGGCAAGGCTTGGAGTTTTTGTTGGGTCTCTTAATTGTAAAATAATTTTTATAGCTTCTTGTGATAAAGGGTCGTCGCCAATACCATGCCGTTTCAAAATGGTGTTTAGTTTATCTTTTGGAAATTCTATATAGTGAAAAATACATCGTCTTAAAAAAGCTGTTGGTAGGGCTTTTTCTTCATTATGTGTAACAAAGATTATTGGACGTAAGCTTGGCGTATCACTAGCTTTATAATGTATTTCTGGAGCTTCACTAACCCTAAACTCTAGCCTATCAAGTTCATAAAGAAGGTCATTAGGAAAATCTAAGTCTGCTTTGTCTATTTCATCTATCAATACAACACAACGTCGGCCAGCTTGTGCGCAAGCAATAGCTCGCCCTAAGGGGCCAAGTTTAATAAAGTTTTTGATGTCTAGCTTTTTAGTTTCTTCTTTATTAGAAGTGTTAGCATTATTGGGTAGCTGTGATTCGTATAGGCGATTAACAGCGTCATAGGTGTAGAGTAAATCTTGCGCTCTACTAGTAGACTTAATATAGCATTCTTCTAATGGTAAATTTAGAGCATAGGCAACGGCATAGGCCAATCTTGTTTTACCGCAACCTGGCTCACCTTGAAGTAATAAAGGTCTTGCCAGTGCTATTGATAACTTAACAGCTTTTATCAAACTATCATCAAGAGCATAAGGTTCTTTTTTAATACGCGTTTTCTTGACATTATTAAAATCAGCTTTTGATATTATATCAAGCTGTTGGTTAATATCTTCTACTTCTTGTTCTGGCGGTAAATTGTTATATTCCTCTTCAGTTGGAAATCTAGTAGAAACATCTATGCTATGTCTGGTCATATTTACCTCAAAGTTTTTTTTCTAAGCAATCAAAAAATTCTTCCGCAGAACTTGGGTTATCTAAACGAAAGATTTCGTTAATATTGCCAATATAGTCGTATACTAAACTTGTATCTAGAAAATCTGTCTTGTCATTTGGACAACAATATTGGAAAGAGTGAGTTACCCAGCTACGCATAATACTTTGCCAGTTCCTATAATCAACAATCTCATTAATCCAGTCAATCATATCGTTTTTACAAAAGGGTAATGAAGGCAAAATTGTTATATCATCTATAGAGCTATTTATTTGGCATAAACTGTTTGAGCAAATTATTATTATTAAAGTTTTTCCTGAATGAGAATTAAATTCCTCATTTATTGAGTTGATAAAACGTAAGATTTCTTGAGTATCATTATATTCTTCAACTCTTATAAATAAACAAACATGCTCGTTGTCTAATAAGGATTTATATTTAACTACGCGATTTAAAGTAGGCGGGAATTTATCACCTATTTTAAGGGATATTTTTCTAATTCTCTCTGCTTCCAAAAAAGCACAATCTTTTTTTAGTCTCTCAAAAAAAGCATCCAAAAAGTGGTCTTTGTCGCAACCAAGAATGAAAGTATGAACTTTTGGGAGTGGGGATTGAAGAAGAATTGTTCTACAAACAGCAATTATATTTTTAAGATCGAAAGCTTCTTTCTTGATTAGATCATTAACGGTAATTACTGGAATAGGTTGGGGTGGTTGTTTTAACTGATTTATTTCATTGGTTAAAACTTCTATTTGCCGTTTAATACGAAGTCTATCTACTTGGTTAGATGAGTAGCTTAACTGCTTAGAAGCTGCTTCTAAATCTTGTTCTAACGTTTTGATATAATTTTCTGCTGGCTTATTAGTTGAATTTAGCATAAAACAAATCTATTACTTGATATTAAAAGGGTTTTCTTCAAATATTACTCATAGATAAATTAAGTTAAATATAATTCTAAGTGAATTATATACACCTAAAAACGGATAGTATAAATTACTATTTATTTGAAATCAACCTCTTTAATTTTTTAACTGATTTATTTCATTGGTTAAAACTTCTATTTGCCGTTTAATACGAAGT
>CAZHXL010000380.1:0-1373 GCA_964536575.1 uncultured Clostridia bacterium
ATGGAACTGGTTATGTAATTTTTGAGCTTGATGGACTTGGCCAACCTTCTATTATCACTAGAGACATTAATAATAACTTAGAAACTCAAGTCAATGGCCCCTGCGGTTGTCCAGAAAATATTCGCACCTATGACCTACAAGGTAACATACTTACAGTAATAGACCGATTAGGCCAGGTAATACGGTTTGAGTATGAACCGACGTATTCTTTCGTCACCAAAGTTACTGATAAAAATAAACACATTACACGTTTTACTTATGATAGCCGAGGTAATCAAATTTCAGTAGTTAATGCTAGAGGCGAGATAACTACGTTTAATTACGATCAGTTTGGTCAAGGAATTTCTGTGGTTGATGCTTTAAACCATACTTGGTCTATGAGCTATGATACTCAAGGAAATATGACTAGCAGTATAGATCCTTTAAATCACACATCTACGATGACTTATGATGGTATTGGACGAGTACTTTCTATGTCTGATCCTCTAGGTAGAACTAGTTCGATGATTTATGATGCAATGAGTAGAGTCATTTCTCAAACAGATCCTGCGGGAGCTATTAACACTTTTACGTATGATCCTAACGGAAATCAAATGACTGTGACTAATGCTGTAAATAATACTTGGACAGTGGCTTATGATACATCAGACAGGATAATTAATAAAAAATACCCTCTTACTCCAAGTGACAATGGAGTACAAAGAGAAATGAGAGTTGAATATAATCTTAACGATGAAATAATTTCTTTATTTTCTCCTTCCAATAGGAGCCTTCGTTATAGTTATGATGATCGTGGTCAACGTAAAACTATTAAAGATCCTTTGGGAAATATTATTGCTTATGAATATGATATGAATAGGAATCTAACCTCCTTAACAGACCAACGTGGCAACACTACTTCTTGGGAATATGATGAACTTTATAGAGCTACCAAACTTATAGATTCACTAGGCAAAACCTCAAGAATAAACTATGATACTGAAAATAATATCACTAGTTTTATTGATCGGCTTAACCGCAGTACCTCTATAATGCATGATGAACTGGATCGACCAATTCAAGTTCAATACGTAGATGCAATAGTTAAGTATCAATATGACGCGGCTGGTCGCAGAACTCGTATTGATGACACGCAGTTTGGTGGAAGTTTCATCGCTTGGGCTTACGATAATGCTAACCGATTACTTAGCGAAACAACCTTAGAAGGAACAGTAAGCTATACTTATAACATAGCAGATGAGCGTACATCAATGACTGCTATAGAACGTCCTACTGTTACATATCTTTATGATAATGCAGGTAGACTAAGTACTATAAATCAGGATTTAGGACAACTAGAAATTTTTACTTATAATTATGATATCTTATCACGG
>CAZHXL010000380.1:1383-4392 GCA_964536575.1 uncultured Clostridia bacterium
CGGCGCATTAGCTTACAGCGTCCTAATTCTATTACCACTACTTACTCTTATGACCAAAATAATAGGTTAGTACGTCTTAAGCATAATAAAGACAGTAATCTTATCATTGAAGATTTTCAATATACTTATAATATTGATGATGAAATCGCGTCTATTAGTTCTCTATTTTCTAATCCCTTGCTTACACAAGATGTTGTCTCAAGTCAAGCCAATTCGGTTAACCGAATTTCTCAAACTGGAAATGCTTTTTACAGCTTTGATGATATGGGACAAATTCTCAGCAAGACTGTAAATGGTACTGAGACTACTACTTATTCTTGGGATCATAGAGGCAGATTGACTGGAATTAATTTACCTAATGGTCAAACAATAAGTCATTTATATGATGCTCTCAGAAGAAAAACTACTACAATTAATGGAGATACTACTAAATTTGTTTACGATTTAAATGACATAGTGATTGACATTAATAGTGATGGGACCAAAATAGATTATTTAAATGGGGAAGGTATTGATGAGCATTTAAGACAAAGTAATAGTTCATTGGGGGATCTTTATTTTCTACAAGATCATTTAGGTAGCACAATAGCTTTATCGTCATTATCTGGCAGTATAGTTGAGAATATAAAATATGATACGTTTGGAAACACTGAAAGCATAAATTCAACTCGATACGGTTATTCTGGAAGAGAGCACGATTTATTATCTAATCTCATTTATTATAGAACGAGATGGTATGACCCAAAACAAGGCCGGTTTCTCACAGAAGATCTCAAAGAATTTGAAGCAGGTATAAACTTTTATGTTTATGGAAAAAATAACCCTATTCTTTATTCAGATCCTTTTGGTCTTATGGGCAAGAAACCATCAAGGTTAGGACCTGCACAACCAGATTGGACTCGTGATGGTAGGCTCAAAGGAAACGTAGATACATTATGTAGGAGTTGTGCAACCAAAGTTAGGGATCTTATTTGGATATTGCATTCCATAGGTAAACGTTGGGAAGAACATAAAAGAGGAGGATTGGATCAAGGACATAAAGATCGTATTGCAGATGAAGCAGCCGCAGCGCGAAGGTGTTTAGCCCTCAACTGTGGAGATCAGCAAGGGGGCAAAGGTAGCGGCACTAAGTCGTGTAATAAAGATGATTATATAGACAAGATGAAAGATGAGGATTTTGGGTTTAAAGATATTGAGGAAGAGGATTTGCCTAATATTGAGCATCAAAAGATTTGTACAGAAGGTGTTTGTGTAAACCCTAAAACCCATCTGCAAGGTTATGGAGGCGTGTTTACTATTTTAGGTGGTAACGCACCTATGCGAGTACCACAAGGATCTCCCTTACCTGCAAGGCCACCTGTAGTAATCAGGCCTGTTTTTGGACAATGGTCTTTTGCGTGGTGACATCCCTATATAAGTACTGTAGGGGTATTTTCTTTTACCTACACTACAAGCCCCGAGTAATTAGGCCTATTTTGGAACAGTAAATGCTGTTCTATATATAATATAGAGAGGATTTGATAGTCATTATGGGTTCACATGCTATTACTTTTCCTATTAACAAAGTAGTAGGTACTCTTTTTGTGAGAAAGAAAACAGGCGAGACAGAAGTATTAGGTAAAGCTCAGGGTATAATCTTAATCCCTGATAATAGTTACCTAGGAATTAGTGAAATAACAGATCTTGCTTATTTTGCTAACCTCAGTACTGAAGATTTACAGGAAATTGATTTAAGGGATTCTAATGCTAGTGACGAGCAATTAGTTTATATCCGTCACTTAATTGGATTAAGAAGATTGAACCTTTCGGGAAATAAGATCAGTAATGATGGGCTTATGCATGTCAGTAATCTAAACTATTTAGAAGATCTAGATTTATCTAGAACCAACATTAGTAGTTTAGGATTAAAATGTATTAAAAGTCTTTCAAAAATAGAGCGTCTAAATCTTAGTTGGACAAAAATTGATGAGAAAAGCTTTAAGTATATTCAAGATTTTACCAGCCTTAAAAAGTTAGAACTTAAATATACTGAAATAAATAATTCCAGACTAGCAATCTTACAGAATCTAACTAATTTAGAAGAGTTAGATATTAGTGGTAATAAAAATCTTAACCATATAGGGATAAAATCAATCAGTAATTTGGTTAAAATGCAAAACCTCGGTCTTTCCTACATTAGAATGAGCAAAGATGAGTTAAACTGTTTATTGAGTTTCAGGAGTCTGAAAAGTTTATTTCTTCAAGGTACACAAATAAAAGATACTTCTCTCAAATATCTTTGTAGTTTTCCTAGTTTATCTACTCTTTTTATTGGAGATAATTATATTACGGACAGAGGTATGATTACACTAAAGAAAAAAATTTCTTTAGCATCATTGGATTTAGGTATGACGTATATCAGCGATTTAGGTATAAAACCCATTTCTGAGATGCAGACATTAAAAAATGTAGGCTTGTGGGAAACAGAGATAGGAGATGAAGCTTTAGTTAGTTTGAAACAGTTGAAGGTATTACAAAAACTAGATCTATCGAATACTAGGGTTACAACCTGTGGGTTACACCATTTAGGGGAAATGTCTAGCTTACGGTTGCTAAGAATGGTTGGTATTAAAGCTGAGAAGCAGGACTTATTGGGCTTAAGGCAGGCTCTTCCAGATTGCTGTATACTGATATAAGTAAGCGTAATGCTATGATTCTATAGGGCGTAGAAATTCTAGTAGTACTAGCAGTATAAGCACTAACTTTTTATATGATGGAGATGATATTGTTTTAGATACTATTAATAATACTAACAAAATAGATTATTTGAATGGGTTTGGAACAGATCAAAAGCTTAGGCAATCCTCTATAGCTGATGGACTTCTTTACTTTATTCAAGATCACCTTAATAGGCCTAACTAAAGGGAAGCTGCGATAAGGCACGACAAGGAAAAAGGTAGAGAGAAAAGGTAAAGAAAAGGAGCGTTTTCTTTCACTTTTTCTATTTATAACCAGTATCTTTCATTTTTG
>CAZHXL010000381.1:0-4378 GCA_964536575.1 uncultured Clostridia bacterium
TCTGTTTTTCCTTTTCTATAAATTGTTGAATATCCATTTCTCCTCCAAGTTAAAGTTGACCCTAGAAATTAAATGTTAAGTTGTTACTCTCAATCCCATTAACAACAAGTCTGACAGTGTTGTTGCCACGAACGATGCCACCTAATTTCTTTTTGCTACCTTTGATAGCGAAACTATTATTGGAAACACTCATTGGGGTTAAGGTGATTTCTTTTTCATTAACAAACAGTCTGGTTGTGCTGCTAGCCGAATTGGACATAAAACCTATACCACTAATTGTAAGTATCTTAGACTGATAAACAGCATTGGTTATTGCTGGTGATGTTGAAAACTGAGTGCTAGCTTGACCAATGTTTCCGCTACTGTCTGTTGCTGTTATTCTTACTATTGCTTGTGAATTTGTGAGGTTGAGCCTATCAATGTTATTAATTACAAATGAATTGTCGCTTGCTCCAAAGCTTGCAACCGTTGCAAATGTTTTGCCTCCATCAAGTGAGAGCAACAAGGCTTGGCTTACTACTGCACGATTGTCCACACTTTGCCAATTTACTTGGATTGGTTGTCCTGCTATTAAGCTTTGGTTACTACTAGGCTGTGAGATTGTGACTACAGGAGCTAGTGTATCTACTGGTTGCTCTATACGAAAGGTTGATGGAGTTACTGTTTGAGATGAATTACCCGCTCCATCCCTAACAATTAAGCGAAGTCGTGCTTGGTCTGATTGCAAGCTTGTTGGGATTAGGAATGACAAACTTTGAGTAGCACCTGGTAGACCGCTTGCTATTGTTATAGGGAAAGTAGTCCCACCATCAGTAGATAAGCTTAAATCCTGCGAAGTTACTGCTACATTATCACTAGACATCCATGATATTTGTAAGTTGTCACCTGAGTTAAATCGCTCAGATCCTTTTGGTGAAAGAAATGTGACTGTAGGAGCTTGTGTGTCTCCTGGGGCAGTTTTGATAATACTAAAATTACCAGTAGTAGAATTAGCTCGTCTTGCTCCTAGGTCTACCGTTGACACTCGAATTTGTGCCTTATCCATTACCTCAATGTTAGGAGTTGTCCAGGTGAACTCCTGGACATTACCTGGAAGCTCCTCGGCTCCTGGGATGGGTGCAAAAGTAGCTCCGCTATCTGTTGATAGCTCTATGCTGTGGCTTGCTATTGCATAACTTTGCGCTGCAACTGTTGTTTGCCATTTTATTGTAACTGGTTGTCCTGCTACAAAATTATCATTAGCAACAGGTGAAATAGTTTGTAGTTTTGGAGCTTGACCAATTGAGAAATCCCCTGTTAGCGCAATGCCTTTACTAAAAGGGTTTGGAGGATGCGCACCAGTACTAGTTACAATTCCAGTTATAAAAGATTGAGTGTCTATGTCATAAAGCGATATTCCGTAGCTTTCTATGATATAAAGAAGTTTATTGGTTGGTGAAATGGTTAGACCATTTATAATTCCTCGATTACCTGGAGTTCTAAAGTTAATAATTGCTTTAGTTTCTATATTATAAATGTATAAGTCTGCTCCTAGATATTCACCGATATAAAGGAATTTTCCATCAGGAGAGGCTTTTAGTAGAAAATCTCCAAAGCTGTTTATGGGTAACGCGAGTGAGCTTGTAATTTTAATAGGAAAGCTGGTTATATCAGCAATAAAAATACCATTTATACTCCCTATATACAAAATTTTTCCGTCAGGAGAAAGTTCCAGTTGTTGAGGTCTAAGTTGGCGGTCATCCCCTTTAGTTAGACTCCTGATAGCTGTAATACTTCGTTTAGTAATATAGTCAAAAACAAAAACATTATTATTAAGTAAAGAGACATAAGCTCGCCTGTCATCAAGGCCAAAAATCACGTCTCTGGGAGCACCTTCAAGAGATGATATCCTGCTAGCTATACTTAGGTCTTTTGGATTAACTATTGCTATTTCTTGGGTTTCGTTTAGGAGTACCCAAAGCATGCCATCTGGTGCTAATTTTAATCCATAAACTCCTATGTCCTCAAACAGATTTCTAACTACTTTTTTAGTCCCTAAGTCTACTACTATTAATCCTTTTTTGGGGTCAATAAATGGGTTAGCATTCATAAAGGCTAGTTTTTTGTCTGGAGCTAAAACAATTGTCTGCACAGAAGAAGTAGGTAAATCCATTTTTTCTATTTCAGTAAGCGTCAATGCATTTATTATTGATATATACCCACCGTTCGTTCGGTCGAAGTCATCACGAATAAATGTTTGATATACTATTGGAGGTTCTTGTGCAAAAACTATATTAGTATGACTAATTGCCATTAATAATAGGATTAAATTTAATATATGTTTAAACATTGTTTTAACCTCTTAAATTAAATAATTGGTTTTTTCCACTATAGTTGATGGTATAAATAACCACAACCAGAGTGGAATGTCAAGATTTTCTTGCAAAAAGTTTCAAATATTAAATAATATATACTTATGGCAAAGAAAAAGAATAAATCTATTGAGTTTGATGGAATAAAAGTTTTTGACCCAGAAGAGGAAAATGTAGATTTTCCTTCTATCTGTAAGTTTATTAGAAAAACTTTTAATGTCACTCAACAAGAAATGTCTCTAAAACTACAGATAAGCTCTTCTGCTTATGCATATTGGGAGTCTGGCGATCGTGTTCCTAAAAGTTGGCAATGTTTTAGATTGCGTGATTTGTATGAAGCAGCTAAACAACTTGCCGCCAAACAACAATTTGCTACAGAACAAACCTCCGACCATTCTTCCCCAAACCCCCAACAACAAGCCGCTTAAATTCCTTTAATTAAAAGTACTCCCAATAGACGTAACTCTTGTAATTAGAGTAAAAGTATAACCAACAGTATCCAGCCCAGTTTCACCAACTTGATTAGTTCGAGCAGAAGCACAGCCCCCTATTATCCTGATGGATGGTGATTGCTGGTAGCCGTAAAACGCAGTATTGTCGCTAAAATTACAATTAATATCACCACCGTAGACGCTTCCACATCCGCCGCCACCCGCTTCCCTGATTTTTTTCCCACAATAGGGGTCGGCTTTTCCAAATTTAGTAGTGCTACAAATACCTATATATTCTTGGCTCCCATACTGGTGTTCGTTGCCAAATTTATCTTTAGCGTATAGAGGAAATATCCCGCCACCATCGCCGCCAATCGTGTATGTTTTCCCGTCTGGTCCCGTAAAAATCACATCAAGACCAATAAGCTGTTCGCCTTGAGGCGGTTGGACATTGTTCTGATCACAATTGACAGTACCAGCCCCGCCAAATGGGTTGGTATGGGTTACAGTGTCTATAATTACATCAAAATAAATAACATGTTGGTCGGTTACGTTGAAAATACGTATGGGTTTCAACGTCAGCACGAACCATCCAGCGATACCGATCTATGCGATTTCCCGTACCACTTTCACGCAAAATCTCTTGATTAGAAAATATAGTTCGTATCGTATAATCAAAATCGTTTTTCATCTGAGCAATCAAATCTTTTCTTAACCCGTCCATGTTTTTATCTGCCAAGGGCACTTGATAATCTGGATAGACAGCACCAATTAAGTCAATGCTTTGATTAGTATCTCCAAGCAGGTCATCAAAAATTCCAGTCAAATCGCAGATGGAAAAAACTGCGTCTATCTGACCGCCCCCTTTTTTTGTTGCTACTGTTTGGTTTTGACATTGATAGGTATCCGCTTGTGACCCAAACGCACGAGCATGATCAATTAGCTTATTCTGTATTCTACTATAGATAGTAGAATTAATGTGCTCGCGAATATGCGAAACAGTAGCAATGCCTGCGGTTTCAGAAACATCTTTTGCATACTCAATGTTTGTATCTCGAAATTGACGCACACTCGTTAACAGCATCGGTTTTGTTAATGTTACTAGCGCGGCAAATATGATCATTACTAATACGATTAATGCATAACCATTTGCTCTATTTTTTCTAAACACAGGAGTAAGCCTTTTACCTACTTTGCCTAAACCTATTTGATTTATTTGATTATCATCGTTATTTATATTGCTAGCATAATCGCTCTTATTGCTGATAGCACTACTATCACTACTAAGGATATTGCTGTTTAACTCTGATGTCTTTAATGTATTACTCACAAATCTTTCCTCCCTAACTAACTAACTTAAGCATAACTCTCTAGCTACAAAATGAATCACACTTCTACTTATAAATTTATTCCTACTCAAGGTGTCTAGTTACTAACGGAAAATTAAGATTAACAGTACGCGTAAGATTCTCAGTACCCCGCACTTGTGGGGCACCTTTAATAAGAGAAATATATAAGAGAAATATCAACTGCCTTTACTTCCCACGAGATGCGCAATGAGGTAAGGAATAAAGTAGGTAAATAGAAGAAGGAAAA
>CAZHXL010000382.1:0-4331 GCA_964536575.1 uncultured Clostridia bacterium
AGGATACGTGGAATCTTCACCAATACCTGACCAGCTTTTACTTCATCTCCTTCTTCAACACCAATATGTGATCCTACAGGTAAGTTGTATTGCTTAATGTCTTTACCTTCTACAATAATGGTAGGAATTTTGGTTTTATCTTTTGTTTCTATTACCACTTTTTCGCGGTGACCAGTTTGTTCATCGGCCTCATCACGGTAAGTGATACCATCTAAGATATTTTCGAACTTAATAGTACCTAAAGTTTCAGCAACAATTACATTGTTAAATGGATCCCATGTACAAATTACATCACCCTTTTTAACTTGTGCACCATCTTTTACATTTAGTGTAGCACCATAAGGAACGTTATTGGTAATCATCAACCGATCGTTCTTCACATCCATGATTCTTACTTCACCTGTACGGCCAATAACTATCTTAGATTTAGCACCTTCATTGTTAACTACGTCAACGGTTCTTAAACCATCAAACTGAATAGTACCATCGAACTTAGCATTTAAGGTAGATTCGATATTAGATGAGCCTGCAACACCACCCACGTGGAAAGTACGCAAGGTTAACTGAGTACCTGGTTCACCAATAGACTGTGCAGCGATGATACCTACAGCATCACCTCTTTGTGCTAAGTAACCTGTTGCCAAGTTTTTACCATAACACTTCACACATACTCCACGTTTGCTTTCGCAGGTAAGTACCGATCTAATTTCTACTGTTTCAATACCAACTTCTTCAATGTACTTAGCAATATCAGAAGAAATTTCTTCCCCTGCCAAAATGATTAACTCCTCAGTTATAGGATGATAAACATTGTGCAAAGAAGTACGTCCTTCAATTCTATCAGCTAATTGTTCAATGATATCTTCGTTGTCTTTTAAAGCACTTGTTGCATTTCCACGAAGTGTACCACAATCTTCTTCAGAAATAACTACATCCTGTGATACATCCACCAACCTACGTGTTAAGTAACCTGCATCCGCCGTTTTCAAGGCAGTATCCGCAAGACCTTTACGCGCACCGTGGGTAGAAATAAAGTAATCCAATACGTTTAGACCACCTTTAAAGTTAGACAAGATCGGATTCTCAATTACTTCAGATCCAGAGCTACCACTCTTACGAGGCTTAGCCATCAATCCACGAATACCTACCAACTGCTTAACCTGTGTTTTACTACCACGAGCACCAGAATCCAACATCATAAATACAGAGTTGAAACCTTGCTTATCGATTGTCATTTCACGAATCAATGATTCAGTGATTTTCATATCCACACGGCCCCAAATATCAATAACCTGGTTGTAACGCTCGTTATTGGTGATTAAACCCATGTTGTAGTTTTCCCAAACCTCTTCTACTTCAACTTTCGCACTATCTAATAACTGGTTTCTAATTTCAGGAACAATCAAATCGTTCACACTGAATGATAAACCACCACGGAATGCCATACGGAAACCAAGTGTTTTAATATCATCCAAGAATTTAGCCGTTTTAGGAACGTCGGTAATTTTAATGATATCACCAATGATTTCTCTCAAGCTCTTTTTAGTTAATAAAGCATTGATGAAACCCACTTCAGCAGGAACGTGTTGGTTAAACAACACACGACCTACAGTTGTGTCGATGATTTTTTTAGACAATACTCCTTTTTCGCGAACAGTTGTTTTTACTTTGATATTCGCGTGAAGATCCACTACATTTTCATTGTAAGCAATGATCACTTCGTCCATATTATAGAACGTCATGCCTTGCCCCTTAATGGTTTCTGTATCAGTGGTTTTCTTACCCTTTGTAATGTAATACAAGCCCAATACCATGTCCTGAGAAGGAAGGGTAATTGGCGTACCATTTTGTGGGTTTAGAATATTGTGAGATGAAAGCATTAATAATTGTGCTTCCAATACAGCTGCATTACTTAACGGTACGTGTACCGCCATTTGGTCACCATCAAAATCCGCGTTGAATGAAGAGGTTACCAATGGGTGAAGCTGAATCGCTTTACCTTCTACTAATTTCGGCTGGAATGCCTGAATTGATAAACGGTGTAGCGTTGGGGCTCGGTTTAACATTACCGGATGACCCTTTAAAATATTTTCGAGAATATCCCAAATCACCGCTTCTTTGCGATCAACTAATTTCTTAGCAGACTTAACGGTTTTTACAATACCTCTTTCAATTAATTTTCTAATAACAAATGGCTTAAACAATTCCGCTGCCATGTCTTTAGGTAAACCACACTCATGAATTTTCAACTCGGGCCCTACTACAATTACAGAACGACCAGAATAATCCACACGCTTACCTAATAAGTTCTGACGGAAACGTCCTTGCTTACCTTTTAATACATCAGACAATGATTTCAACGCACGTCCACCTTCTGCTTTTACCGCATTAGATTTACGAGAGTTATCAAATAAACTGTCGATGGCTTCTTGCAACATCCTTTTTTCATTCCTCAAGATTACCTCAGGTGCTTTAATCTCTAATAAACGCTTTAAACGATTATTACGAATAATCACACGACGATATAAATCATTCAGATCTGATGATGCAAAACGACCTCCATCCAATGGAACCAATGGACGTAATTCTGGAGGAATAACAGGAATATATTGCATTACCATCAAATCTGGGCGATTGGTAATTCTTGTGCTTGCATCACGGAAAGATTCAACTACGCTCAAACGCTTTAAAGCATCTGCCTTACGTTGTTGAGAAGTTTCAGTTGCAGCAGCATTACGCAATGAGAAACTCAGTTCATCCAAATCAATTCTTTCAAGCAAACCATGTACTGCTTCCGCACCCATCTTAGCGATGAATTTGTTCGGATCTTCATCCGGCAAGTATTGGTTGTCTTTAGGAATATTGTCTAGAATATCTAAGTACTCTTCTTCGGTTAAAAGATCACCCATACTTAGGTTCTCTTTAATACCGCCTTGTAATACTACATAGCGCTCGTAATAAACAATTGTTTCTAATTTCTTAGAACTCATACCCAAGAGATATCCAATTTTATTTGGCAAGCTCTTGAAGTACCAGATATGAACAACAGGTACTACCAGTTTGATATGTCCCATGCGCTCGCGACGTACTTTCTTTTCAGTAACTTCTACACCGCAACGGTCGCACACGATTCCTTTATAACGGATACGCTTGTATTTTCCACAAGCACACTCGTAATCTTTAACAGGCCCGAAAATTCTTTCGCAGAATAGTCCATCACGCTCCGGCTTATACGTACGGTAGTTGATGGTTTCAGGTTTTAATACTTCACCAAAACTTCTTTCTAAAATACTATCGGGCGAAGCCAAACTAATAGTGATTTGCGAAAAAGTAGGTCGTTGTTTGTTTTCTCTTTTGATTGCCATATCGCTGTTGAGAATTTGAATTGTTTTTGTTAATCGAACTTAAGATCAAGACCCACGCCTCTCAGCTCATGTACTAGTACATTAAATGATTCAGGTACTCCTGCTCTAGGAATATTATCACCCTTCACGATTGCCTCATAGGTTTTTGCTCTACCAATGATATCATCCGATTTGAGTGTTAATAATTCTTGCAGAATATTTGCTGCACCATACGCTTCTAATGCCCACACTTCCATCTCACCAAAACGCTGTCCACCAAATTGTGCCTTACCACCCAATGGCTGTTGTGTAATTAAGCTGTACGGCCCAATTGAACGAGCGTGCATCTTATCATCAACCATGTGGTGTAATTTGATCATATAAATAACTCCTACAGTTGCTTTCTGGTGGAAACGTTCTCCTGTTTCACCATCGTACAAGTAAGTATGACCATTTCTTGGTATGCCTGCATCTTTGCAATATTGCTCTATTTGATCAGTTGATGCACCATCAAAAATTGGGGTTGCAAAACGAACGCCTAAACGCTTTCCTGTCCATCCCAAAATGGTTTCATAAATCTGACCAAGGTTCATACGAGAAGGCACACCCAACGGATTCAATACG
This sequence comes from uncultured Clostridia bacterium, assembly GCA_964536575.1. Classification (GTDB taxonomy): domain Bacteria; phylum Acidobacteriota; class Blastocatellia; order Chloracidobacteriales; family JADJPF01; genus JADJPF01. The sequence goes on from CAZHXL010000382.1 coordinate 3,969, forward strand.
ATATCTACCGGAGTACCATCTTCCATGAATGGCATATCTTCTGCACGTACAATTTTTGCAACGATACCTTTATTACCATGGCGACCCGCCATCTTATCACCCACTTTCAACTTACGCTTAACAGCTAAGTAAACTTTAGCCAATTTCAACACACCAGCAGGTAATTCATCTCCAATAGAGATATTGAATTTCTCACGCTTGTATCTTCCTAGTTCTTCGTTAAACTTAATGCTATAGTTGTGTAACAAAGTGTTGATCTGGTCATCAGTTTTTGTATCACTAGTCCAACCCAATGGATTAACGTTTTGGTAATCTATCGTGCTTAAGTTCTTTTGATTAAACTTAGCTCCCTTACCAATTAAC
>CAZHXL010000383.1:0-4322 GCA_964536575.1 uncultured Clostridia bacterium
CAAATGCTAGTACTACTAGTATTGATGTTAATACTGACATTAATATTAATACTGACATTAATATTAATACTGATGCTAATATTAATAGTAATACTAGTAGTAATGCTGGCGAAATTTAACTAAGGTTTATTAATCAAATTTTTAGGTAATGATATGAAAATAATCAAACTAGAAGTCATCAACAAGGCTGTAATGAAATGTAAAGCCAGTGTTGATCATGAAAACGGATTAATTACCCATGAGTGGAAAGTAATAGCTAAAGATGGCCAACTAGAAGCTATTCCTCCACAGATTAGAGCGGGTGCTAATTTTATTGATGTAATGGAATTTACCGATACTAAAGCTCTAGAAGAAATTAAAGCCCTCATTTTAACAGCTTACCAAAAAGCTTGTCCTACATTAATTGAACTAGGCTAGGCTAGCAGCGAAAAAAAATATTCTCCTAATAAAAAAATCAACAATAATTTAAATATGAAACTTGCCGGAAGTTTTTGTAGGTAGGCTGTGACATTTCCTTATGTCCTAGCGAATAACATATCAAAGAAGTTATCTGAACAGTCTCAAAAAAGAACTATGACATTAATGATTAACCAAGAAAGGTTTTTAAATCTTGTTGAAGAAAATAAAAAGATTCTCTATAAAGTCGCTAATGCTTATTGTAAAGAGCCTTATGATCGTCCTGACCTTATTCAGGAAATTATTATCGAGCTTTGGCAATCGTTTAATCGTTTTGATAATCGCTGTCAATTTTCTACTTGGATGTATCGAATTGCTATAAATGTGGCTATTTCTTTCTATCGTAGTCAAAGCCGCAATGTAGGCAATACTTTACCGATTAAGGACTTTGTATTAGAGATTGCTGTTGCAGACCAAATGTTAGAACAAGCAGGCGATGATATTAGGTTGATGTATAAACTTATTAATCAATTAGATGAACTAAACCGAATACTCATCATTCTTTACCTAGACGGTTATAGTCAGGATGAGATTGCTCAAATGATAGGTATATCTTCTAGTAATGTTTCAACCAAAGTAAACAGAATAAAACAAAAACTTCAACAAAATTTTGAATCTATAAGTATTTCAAAATAGGAGATTAATATGAATTTTGACGATATTAAAAACCAATGGTCAGCTTTTGATAAGAAGCTAGATAACAGTATAAAACTAAATACTTTTTTGTTGCGTGAAGTTTCATTAAACAAAACCAATTCTTTTTTGAGACGGCTATCATTGTCCATTTACGTAGAATTGATACTTAGTTTTTTGGTTCTTATGATTTTAGGTAATTTTATGTGGAATAATTTGTATGAAATCAAGTTTCTTATTCCAGCTATCTCACTGGATCTATTTGTTATTTTTCTGGTTCATTCAGGTATTCAGCAGCTAATAGCGATAAATAGTATAGATTTTGGTGAGCCAATAATTACCAACCAAAAGAAACTAGAAAGCCTAAAAGTAAGACGTATTAATGAAACCAAAAGGGTCTTCTTATTTTCACCTTTGCTATGGGTTCCATTGCTTATAGTGATAGTTAGAGGAATAACTGGCCTAGATCCTTATGCAATATTTAGTACCAGTTCGTTAGTTGCCAACCTACTTTTTGGATTAGCAGTGATACCACTAGTTTTTTTTGTATCAAAGCGTTATTCACACAGGTTCCAAAGTTCACCATTAGTTCAAGTGTTAATGAATGATATTGCTGGTCGTAGTTTGAATGAAGCAATAGGTTTTCTTGATAAGCTTTCTAAATTTGAAAAAGAATAAAACAATATTGATAATATAAGGTCGTGTTCCAAAAGAACTGGTGATAACAACTAAGCTACTAGAAACCAATAAACTACATAATGCTGTCAACTTTTTTATAACACCCCAAAGTCTATTAAGCTGCTTATTGATTTTTCTGAAACCATAAATTTAATCCAAATATAATGGTTATTAATAAATGATTACTTCTTGGAGTTAACAACCCAAGAAGTAATCATTTTTGAACCTCCCCCACTTCAAAAAATTCACAGAATTTTTAAGTGGTGGGAGGTTCAAGTCAAGCAGATTGTAAAGATTCATTAGGAGAAAGGTTAGAATTAGGTTTGCTAGTTCTAGTTTTATCACCAAAAATAATAGCATCAAGAGATAGGCTTCCTGGCCCAGTAATGATTGACATTAAGGCTACTGCCAAATAAAGAGCAGCAGGTTCAAAAGAAGGTGAACCTGGTTGTCCAACAAATGGATGCCCTGAAGGAAGATGAACAGTTGCTATTGCAACAAACATTGTAGAAGCCAATCCAAGCATTGCTAGTGGAGTTAACAAACCTAAGATAAGTGCTAGCCCTCCGCCAAACTCACTCAATGCAGCTAAAGCTTGTAATATTGCAGGAACAGGTGCATTTTCTCCCATCCAGTTAAATGGATGAACGATTTTGTGCCCTCCATGCATCATTATTCCTAATCCAAATACTAATCTAACAATAAGTAGCCCTATTGCTGCTCTTCCACCTACAAAGTTTCCATATATTTTGCTCATTGTTTTACTCCTATTTTAATATCCTTATTAGGACAATTGTTATAACGATGATATAAATAAAAAAACTAACTAATGTTAGTTCTAGCTAACTCTAGTAAAGAAATGAGTTGTTGTAACTGCTCCTCACTTAGATGACCAAGGAGCTTTTGATTATGTTCTTTTACTGGTTTATCTAGTGAATTTAAGGTTTCTAGACCTTCGTTAGTAATCTTAACCGTGATAATCCTACGATCACGACTGTCTCTATTTCTCAAAATAAAGCCCCTTAATTCAAGTCTATCTAATAAACGAGTAATATCAGGATCTTTAGTAAGCATTCTTTCACTTATTTCTCTACAAAGCAGCCCGTCGTTTCCTGCACCCCTTAATATACGTAAGACATTATATTGTGTGGCTGTTAAGTCCATTTCTTTGAATAAATTTGATGTCTGCCAAGAAAACACTTCTGCCGTTCTTATAATATTAAGTAATGCTTCTTCTTCCAGAGTTTGAAAAGGTTTATTTTGTTTTAATTCAGTTTGTAGTTTTGATCTCATACTTACAACAGTAGTTGTTATAACTAGAATTATCAATAAATTTTTAATTATAACAATTGATAAGCCACATTATTACAACCTATATTCTCAAATTTCCTTTCTGTATGCCTATTTGAGAACATTTTTGAAAAAATACACTAAGGACTGAAGACAATTGTTTTCTATTTCTTAGTGTATTTTTTTCAATTTACTCCCGATTAACTTGATAAGATTTTATTGCCTAACTACGATCAGTCACCCATTTTAGTAGGCTACTGTAATTCGCTCTCTTTTGTAATGAGAATTCTCAACCTCATCAATAAGAGCAACAGCATAATCCTCGGCTGATATTCGGCTCTCGCCTTTTTCATCAACAATTAAATTATCTTTGCCAATACGAAATTTTCCTGTGCGTTCTCCTGGAGCTATTAATGCAGCAGGGCTGATATTAAGCCAATTAATACCCTTGTCTGTTGTCCGAAACACATCTAGAGCATCACGATGTGCTAGGGCAATCTTTTTAAAAGCAGCAGGAAAATTAGGGCTATCTACAAGCTGAAGTCCTGGAGCAACCTCTAAACTACCTGCCCCACCAACAAAGACAAGCCTCTTTATCCCAGACTTGGAAACTCCATTAAGAAGAGAACGAGCAGCATCAACAACAATTTCAGTATTGCCATCAGGTGAGTTTGGCCCTACAGACCCAATTACTACATCGTGACCAGCAACAGTTTTAGCAACTGATGCTGGATCAAGAACATCGCCTTGAATAACTGATAGGTTTTTGCCTGAACTATTGAAACTTGTTGGATTGCGGACAATTGCTGTAACCTGATGACCTCTGTTAAGGGCTTCATTTAGTATTCTTTGCCCAATTGTTCCATTTGCCCCAAAAATTGCTATTTTCATATATTTCTCCTGTTGTTCTTCATAATTTATTTATACTTTCAAACTTTTCCTACACAATTTAGCCATTATAATAACTAAATCATATAATACTCGTTACAACGATGATTGTCTAAACAAGTTGCATGTTTTTCCATTTTTGAGGATAAAAATTAGAAAAATTTAAGTAGATAGATTTAGCTCTGTGAAAGTAAGACCAAAAAGATACAATAGCCTTTTTAAAGCTAGTAACAGCAAGAGTTAGAGGCTCAAAAGCTAAACAAGAGAGCAAAGATAAAAGAGCTAAAACCTGTGAGTAGTTTTCCGAGGGGTCTTTAAAATTACCTTCTAAGTCAAAAAAGTCAAAAGTTAGTTTTAGCTCTTGCCAAATATAGGAA
>CAZHXL010000384.1:0-4306 GCA_964536575.1 uncultured Clostridia bacterium
CTTTGCCTCGTAATGAGGTAATCACTGTAGAAAAAATTGTTTTAGGTAATAGCCAAGGGGTAGAAAAAACCTTAGCACATATTCCTCAATTTACTACTAAGCTACCCTTTTACTTAACCCTGCAATTTCCACGTCCAGAAATTGCTCACGGTAGCGGTCTTAACATTGGTGATAAGCGCACCATTCTTTTTGCAGGTGGCGAAGGCAAACCAGGACAGCTAGTTTTAACTGTCGCCAGTGCTCAACCTGGTCGTGTTGTATTTCAAGCTGTTTCAGATAAAAGCGAAATTGGTCGTTGGCTTACTTGGCAAGAATCTCAAGTTGAGTGGCAAGAAATAGACCCACAACATACTAAAGTATGTTGGACGGTTAAATATCAACGTGGCTTAGATCCATCCTGGTATTTTGGCCCTTGGGAGCGTTATGCTGTAAGGCTTTCAGCAGAATACTTAATTGATAACCTAGCAACCCCTAAACAAAAAGAGTAACTTATATAGTGCTATTACTTGTCACAATTAGCTATATTCTTTATTTTCCTTCATACTTTCTCCTTCATACTTTCTTCTTCATACTATTAACTAGTTTTTTATAAAACTAACTAAAACCTGCAAAACTATTCATCAATCAATAGCATAATATCTTTTCATCTCTTAAAATATCTCTTTCCTAAACCTACTTCTAAGCTAATGCATTTCTCAAAAAGGTACAAAACAATGAGATATTTTGCTTACTTCTTTGTTTTATTTTATTTAGTGTTTTTTAGTGCGATACCTAGCTTTAGCCAAACTAAACCCATAAGCATTAATTATTATGTTAAATTAGAAAGCGTTGAAGAACAGCTTTTTCATGTGCGCACAGAGATTAAAAATCTCTCTCAAGATCAAATAGATCTCTCACTTCCTATATGGACACCTGGTTGGTATACAATAGAAAATTATGCAAAAAATGTCTTAAGGTTTAAAGTTACTAACTCAAAAGGTGAGTTAGTCCCCTATCAAAGAACTCGTAAGCAAAGTTGGCAGGTAGTAACCAAAGGAAATGACACTATCAACATAGATTTTGACTATCATGCTAATGTTTTAGCACTTAACCAGGCAAAAATTTCTCAGGACTTTGCTTTTTTTACTGGAACACAGCTTTTTTTACAAGTTGGCAATTATAGAAATACCCCTGTTACAGTACATTTTGACACACCTAACAACTGGAATATTATTTCTGCATTAAAAGAAACTTCTGACCCAAAAGTGTTTACTGCTACTGACTATGACACTCTAGTAGACTCCCCTACGCAGATGGGTAAGTTTGACCTCACTCGTTTTGAAGTTGCAGGAAAACCTCATTATTTTGTTGCTACACCAGCAGGAACTTTTTCTGAAGAAAAAACAGAAAAGTTTACTAAAATGCTTTCTCAAATGGCTTTAGCGCAAAAAGAAATTTTCAATGATTTACCCTATGAAAAATACTTGCATTTTTATTTCTTTACGCGCTCAGAATCTAATGCTGGCGGTGCTCTGGAGCATTCCAACTCTTTTGTAGCATTTGCTCCTAACGGCCAAAATGCTACACCAGAAGGTTTAATTGGTACAGCCTCACATGAATTTTTTCATCTGTGAAAGGTAAAACGAATTCGCCCTGTAGAAATGTGGCCATATGATTATTCAAAAGAAAATGAAACCCCTTTGCTTTGGGTTTCAGAAGGCTTTACTAGCTATTTTGGGCCTTTAGCACTTTATCGCGCTGGTATCTATAACAAAACAATTTTCTTAAATATTCTTGCTAGTTTAGCTACCTATATTGAAAATAATAAGGCTAATGCTTATATATCTCCTTCAGAATCATCTACCTCAACTTGGTTAGGCTATGACACTGGAACAGCTTTTGAGATTTCTTACTATAGTACTGGCGCAAATTTAGCAACATTACTAGACCTTGCTATTTTGCATGATACAAATGGACAAACTGGATTAGATGAAGTGATGCGCACCCTTTATAAAGAACATTATCAACAAAACAAAGGGTTCTCTACTAATGACTTACTAGGAATAATTAATAGAGTAACCAAACAAAATTACCAAGAATTTTTCCAACAATATGTTTGGGGGTTTAAGCCAATTCCTTACGAAAAACTTTATAGTTATGCTGGTTTTTCCCTCAAAAAAACTCTAAGTAACCGTCCTGTTTTAGGAATAAGACCTTTTATTACAGATAAAGGCGAAACTCAAATAAGTGAGGTAACTCCCAATAGTCCAGCAGCAAAAGCAGGGTTACAAAATGGTGATATATTGTTATTTGTAGATGATCTAGTACCTCAGCGTAGGTTAGGGGAAGTGTTTGATTATTTAGCAACAAAACTTGATCAAAATGTAAAAATACGTTTCCGCCGTAGCGGCGAAGAAAAAAGCGTAAACTTAAAAGTAGGCATCCAAGAAGAAATTGACTATGCAATTACTGAAGTAGAACAACCAACTGTTGAACAACTCAAAATCCGTGCCGTTTGGTTGCAAACTATTACTAAAACCAGTAAACAAACAGGACAATAATTTAATCACTTTAATTAGGCATAATCAAAATATGGAACTTTTAGAACTATTACAAACACATTCTGTTAAAACTATACATGATACTTTGGGTATTAGAATTGAAGAGTTAGACCCTAAACGAGTTGTCTTATCAATGGAAGTAAGTGAACACGTTCATCAGTTTACTAGAATTATGCATGGTGGAGTTTCTGTTGTTTTAGCAGAATCTGCTGCATCTATTGGGGCAGCACTTAATACAGACCTAAGTCAATTTACTCCTGTTGGTGTAGAAATAAATGCTAATCATTTGCGCTCTGTTTCTAGAGGAATAGTAACTGCTGTAGCAACTCCTACTCATATAGGGGCTAAGTTAATGGTATGGCAAATAGAAATCCATGACCATAAACAACGTTTAATATGTGTTTCTCGCTGCACTTTGATGTTAAAACCTGGTAATGCCCTTAGATCAGCGCGTGGGGAAATTTAAGCTACTCAATAGCAAAGTCGCACACTATGGGATCGTGATCCGATATTTGCTGACCATTTTCCAATAAATTAGCAATTGTTATAGGGTTAATGCTTTTTGTTGACTGATTTGCTACTTGTCCTGACCCTAAAGCATTTATCTGACGAGCAAAAATATAATCTAGGCGAAAAGCTAAATGATTATTATAGGGTGCTAAACGCCTATCAATACGTGACTGTAACCAATTTGGTGCTTTTTTAGCTTCGTCTACTCCACTAATAGTTGTCGAACAGGTCGGCAACTTATCATTATAAGACTCAAAACCAAATCCTTTTTCTTTAGCGCGAGTAAAAAGCGATTCGTAGTTTTCTGGGTGTCGTAATTGGTAAGCCAAACTCTTAGGAGTATTAAAAGCAAGTCTAAGAAAGCCCATTAAAGAATAAAAAAGGTTACCTCGCCTAAAAGTACCAACATTTAAGTCACCAGCAATAATTACAGGGTTATTCTTTAATGGTAATTTATCTAGTGTCTGTAAGATTGTTTCAAACTGTTTTGCTCGACAAGCAGGAGTGTAGCGTACTTCCAAATGCGTATTAACCAACCAAACTATTTTTTTCCCTAAATCAACCTCTGCAATCAATGCCACTCGTTCACCATAACGCTTTTCACTAAATTGATAAGTATCAAAACAACTAGGTAGCCTTACTGTGTGAATAGATAAAATAGGATAGCGTGAAAGTATTGCATTACCGTGTAAAGCTTCTTGGTTTTCTCCTATAAGGGTTAATTCCGCTCCAACACCTTTGGTTAGCTCTAAATACTCGGCTACATAGTAAACATGCATTCCTAGTTTTTCCCCTAGTTCAAAAGCAACATTACGGTTTTGTGTTCGGTTCATTCCTAGGTCTACTTCATTAAGCGAAATAATATCTGCCCATTGTAAAATTGGGTCATGGGTAAAGAGCTTAACTATTCCATCAAAACATTTTCCTCGTTCAATATTCCAATGAGCTAGGCGTAAAAATTCTGTTAATCGTGGTTTAACGTTAGTGTGGTTTTGTTGCCAAACATGGTTAAGGATAGTGTTTAGTTGTTGACTGTGCTGAGTAAAAAAAGCTGACTGGTAAAGCTTTTGTTTAGTATTAAATTCTCGTAGATTTGCAAGTAATTCTTGGTAATTAATAGGAATAATTGTTTGTGGGTTTAATATATCTTTATTGTTAACTTCATGGCTTTGAGAAGTACTTATCAATTATATTTCCTTTTTCTATTACTCTTTGCTTTTTAAAATTAACGCCCAGAGATAAATCACTGGGCTATT
>CAZHXL010000385.1:0-4301 GCA_964536575.1 uncultured Clostridia bacterium
ATACTTTTCAAAAAGTAGAAAAACTGGCTGATGCTAGATTAGGTGACAATCTTGATAGCTATTATTACTATGTTTTATCTGCTTTGCTTGATGGGATTATGAATGGTGAAAAAGTAAATTACATAAATATTCCACAATAAAAAAATAAATAAACTAGGAAAAATATAATGACCCTTCAACATATCACCCAATTACGTTGTGTAAAATGTCACTCTATTTATGGTTTGGAGCAGCAATATACTTGTGCTACTTGCGGGCTAGATGGTGTTTTGGACATTGAATATAACTATGATTTGGTTGCAAAAACACTAACAAAAGCTGGTTTAGCCGAGCGTGAACATAACCATTGGCGTTACAGGGAACTACTCCCGATTTCTGATAGCGTAACATTGCCACATTTACAAGTAGGGTGGACTCCTGTTTATCACGCACCTAGAGTTGCTCAAGCTATAGATGTAAAAGATGTCTATATTAAAGATGATGGACGTAACCCTACAGCGTCATTTAAGGATCGTGCTAGTTCCATAGGTGTGGTAAAAGCGGTTGAACAAGGGGCTAAGATTATTGCTTGTGCTTCAACAGGCAATGCTGCTAGCTCTTTAGCGGGTTTTTCTGCTGCTGTTGGGCTTAAAAGTATTATTTTTGTTCCAGAACGTGCCCCAGAACCAAAAATTACACAACTCTTGATTTTTGGTTCTACAGTAATTCGTGTCCAAGGTAGCTATGAAGATGCTTGGTGGTTTTGTCAAAGAGCCTGTGAACGTTGGGGTTGGTATAACCGCAATGCCGCAGTTAACCCATATTTAGTAGAAGGTAAAAAGACTGCTGGGTTAGAAATTGCTGAACAGATGTCTGATAATATGCCTGATTGGGTGGTGTTTTCTGTAGGCGATGGATGCACAATAGCAGGAGCTTGGAAAGGTATTTGGGAAATGCACAAACTAGGCATCACTCCAGATTTACCAAAAATGCTGGGGGTTCAAGCCATAGGAGCTAATCCAATAGTAACAGCCTTTCATAATCAGACAGATTTGGTAAGTTCAAGTGCTGAAACTATTGCTGATAGTATTTGTGTAGGTGAGCCGCGTAATTGGCGCAAAGCGATTAAGGCAATTAAAGATTCTAATGGTGAAATGATCCAAATAACAGACGAAGAAATATTAGAGGCAATGCGACTTGCAGCTAGGTCAGCAGCCGTGTTTGGTGAGCCTGCTGGTGTAGCAGCTTTAGCAGGGTTAAAACGAGCTAGACAAGCAGGTGTTATTAAAGCTAAGGAAAGTGCGTTAGTCGTAATTACAGGTAATGGCTTAAAAGATGTACAAACGGCTCGTCAAGCGGCTGGTAGCCCAATTTCTCTTGAGCCAAATATGGATAAACTAGAACAAGTGCTAGCACAGGAAAAGTTGATTTAAGTATTAGGTGTTAGACCATTTACCACCAAATCCATTATTTGATCAACAAAAGTTTCTGTTAATGGTGCGTGCTTTATCAACAAACGAAAATAAAGCGGAGAGTATAAAGTATCAAGTAGCATATCAGCATCAATGTTACTAGGAATTTCATTTTGCTCAATACCTTTTTTAACTATAGCTTTTGACTCAGCGCGTCGTAATGCCAGAAAGCGTGTGCGAAAGGCTTCAGCAAGCTCTGCATCTGTTTGGCTCCCTCCAATAAGTGTGGCTACTGTATTTCCATGAGAGCTATTTAATACTTTAACTACTAATTTCATTTGCTCGCGAATGTCTGTTATTGCCGAACTCGTGTTAGGATAAGGGAATTGTGGCGCAGTCTCAGCTAAAAATGCATCCATTACAAGGCTAGCTTTGTTTAGCCAGTGACGATAAATGGTTGTTTTACCTACCCCAGCACGCGCTGCAATACCTTCAATTGTTAAGTTACTGAATCCAATTTCATTAAGTAGCTCACTAGTAGCTTCTAAAATATTTTGATGAGTAATTGGACAACGCTTCCGTCCAGCAGTTTTAGCTTGGGTTAGTTCACTGTTTTGTAAAGACTTTGCGTGGGAAGTTTTTCTTGACATTTGCCTACCTCATAATGTATTTTTCTAAATCGATACGTAGCGTATCATAATTAATTTTAGAAACTTGTTAAAATAATTTAGAAAAATAATTAGAGCACGAAAAAGAGCTAAGGGCAAAAAATGAGAGTAAATGAAAAGTATTCGCAAATTATTTTTGTACTGATTTCATCAGGGGTTATGGCACTGTTGATGTCTGGAGTAATGACGCTAGTTAATCGTGGGTTAGTAGATGATTTTATTAGTCTTTGGTTGCGGGCGTTTGTAATTAGTTGGGTAGTTTCATTTCCAGCTTCTTCAATAATTATTCCCAAAATACGACATTTTGTTGAGCAAGTAACTGTTGAAGGAAAGGATGAAATAACTTCTATTGCTGCATAAGAATATAACTAGCCTAGAATCTACAAAATAGCTGCAAAATTTTCCTAAAAACTTTCCTACTTATTAGAAAGATTTACCCGTAAGCTAAAGAAAACCCTTGAGCCATTACGAAACAGTGCTGCATTAGAGTCTCCTTGATTAAAATCTGGAGTTAATTTACCTGTAAGGAGTGTACTAGCAGGAGCAAAGTTTTTACGATAAATACCAAAATCCATACGGCCATTCATAAATTTATAAAGAATTATTCCTTTAGTATAAGAATAGCTATCACGTCGATAGTAGAGACGGTGGCTTTCCATTTCTATTGCTTGTCCAGTTTCCTCAAAACGTCGGCGTTGGAATAGGGCTTCTTTATAAAGATCTCCAGCTTGTTCTAAAAAGGTTTTAGGAGTTTTACTAAAAATAGGGTTTTTGAAAAAAGATCCTGCACGTAGCCCAAGTACTTCTATAGAAACTAATGTAGCTTCAGTGTCAACCTCTTGGGGTTCTGCTGGAGTGTTTAAGCTGGTCGATGGTTGGTGAGGTGGTTGAGGTTGTGAAGAAATGGCTTGAGAGAGGTTTTGAGCGGAAGTTACTGTAGAATAGTAAAGGATTATAAAAAATAAAGTTGTTATGCGTACCATTACTTTTCGGTAAAGTTTTTGTAAAAACCTTTTTCCGCCTCCAGAGATAAAATATTATAAGGATTATTTATTATAGATTATAAATTAAACCTTTAAACTGAATAATGAAAAAAAGGTTCAAAATTTTAATTAATAAACTCTTCCTCCTCTTTGATTTCTTCAACTTCTAAGTAAAGATCCCGCCAAGCATCGGCTGAGCGTTGATAAGTCTCTGAGGTTTTTTGCCAAGTTCTAGCCACTTCTTTCCAAACCATAGCGGATTCTTCCCAAACAGCAGTTTTTTTCTGCCAATCTAGCGATATCTTTTGTAATTCTAATAATAGGGTTTGTGCCACCAGATATTTTTTTCGTTCTTGGAAATAACGTAACCAACCAATAGCGCAGAAAATTAAGCTGACTATTAAAGATAGGGCTAAAAATGTCATAAAAGCCTCCTGACGCTTATAATAATATCTATGTAGCATGGAAAAAAAAAAGATGCTAAAAATACCACTACGAGTTAGTTTTTTAATTAGATTACAGTATTTTCTTAGAAGACTAAATTTTAACTAGTGGCTTTTTTGTAACAACATATGAGGTAAATCCTATTACTGATAGCCAAACTCCCCCATATTAATGTTAGAATAGCAACGCTAACCAAACTTTCTAAACACTTTTTAATAAAACCTGAGGATATCATGGACTTCTGGGCCCCTATTGCACTAGCAGTAGTAATCATTGTCGCGCTAATTGCCTTTTATATTTATCTCACAAAAGTACGTAAACGCTACGAACAGGAATGTTTCGATGCAATGCTAAGAATGTTATTGCAACCTACAGCAAATAATATTTCTGCACTAGAAAACATACTAAAAACAAACTGGATAACAGGAAAAGCAAAGCAAGATTTGCTCTATCAAGCAGAATTAGAAGCAGATTGTTTATCAATTATGCCTACAGGAGAAATACGCTCCAGCCAACCTTTTTTACAGCAACGCTACAATCAAATTTTTACTGCTGCACAAGCCTCACAAGCTATTGTGGCAGAATTAGTAAAAGCTCGTTTAACTAGTTTCAAAAAAGCTTAAAACTAGTTTTTAAATACACAAAAAATTATCTTCTTCCTAAGGTACTATAAAAATAGGGTAAGGTTTTTCTTGCTTCTTAAATATTAAATATATAATACCTGGACTTCAACTTGTAACTTATTGGTTCTAAAGAAAGACAGAAACATAGGTCTGCTCTCACAACTTAAACATATCTCCGTTGCGGAAAGGGTA
>CAZHXL010000386.1:0-4279 GCA_964536575.1 uncultured Clostridia bacterium
ATGTTCAGGGTTTGTGGTGCCAGTTATTGGCAATATACCAATTTCACGTGCGAAACAAAATACCACTTGGGATGGAGTCGTTTGAAGTTGAGTAGCAATTCTAGTAACTAAAGGATGGCGTAATACTTCTACGTTGGCTGTCAAAAGTGAAAATCCTTGATAAATAATTCCATGTTCTCGGCAAAACAATCTAACTGCACGATCCCAGCCAAAGCGGGCGAAACAGCGATTTTGCACAAATGTAGGGGTTTCAGAATGGATGGTAGCCATTTGTTCTAGATGCTCTAGAGAGACATTACTTACACCTAGTAGACGAGTACGACCTGCATCGCGCTCCTTTCTCATTGCCTCCCAGACCTCTCTATCTGCATCTGTCCAGTTATAGCCTGAAGAGGGGCCATGTAGCACATAGCTGTCAATATAATCTGTATCTAGATGTTCTAGCGAACTGGCCAGTGATTGAGTTACTTGTATAGAAAGGTTTGCCTTTGGATCATAGGGTAAGCGATGATCCTGACCAGGCTGATAGGTAAATTTCGTTTGTAGAAACAAATCTGTACGTTTTAGATTCCCACTAAGATAAGCTGCCGTTAACCCTTGGCCTACTCCAACCTCGAAGTAGTGGCGGCGTTGATTTGCTGTATCAATCGCCCGAAAACCCATCTCAAGTGCGAGTTTTGTTAAGGCCGTTGTACGGTCTTCTTTCCAGGCAGTACCATAAAAAAAATTAGGGATATTTGAAGTTTGTTTGTTTGACATTTACCCATTCTAACAGCTTCAGATGTAGGGGTAAATAACTGCTGTAAGGGTAAATAACTGCTATATAACTACTGTTATTTCATATCAGTGACACTCCACACGCGCTGAAGCGCGGTGGCTTCTAGGGTCGAAGCCACGACTTCTGTGTAGTTAAAAATTCTTAAAGCGAGCCGGTGTAGGCGATAACGGTAGTCCTTGCCCCGTGAGGGCGACCACATTCGTTTCGTAGTAGACGACGGCTGACTTGGGCGGTGCCGCTTGCCCGTCTCTCCCGTCCTGCCCTGCGGCGGTATAGAGAGAAGAAACACCTACCTTTTTCAAAGCAGGCTTTTTGAGCGAAATTGTTTTGTTGAAACGAGCAAAAAGACGTAAGCCAATATTGTTAGCAGAATTGAGATCAGCATTTCCTTTGTGAGTATTAGGACAAGTAAATATAGGCGCACCTGCCCTATATTGCTTTGGCTCTTCATTACGGTTATGACGTGCTACTTCTTTGCTACAATAAGCACAAAGGCGGCTTGTATTTCTAGGACTAACCCTACTAGTTAAAATGCCTAATTCATAGGCTTTATAATGGGTAAAGTGGTAAATTTTCCCTCTCAACCAATAGCTACGCTTTTCGTTGCCACGACGTGAGTATTTACCCTTTTGTGGTCTAAAATTACCTAAATGCTCAAAGACAATTATTTTAGCTCCATAATTGAAAGCAAATTCTACTATTCTGCGGCTTACTCTGTGTGCCTCATAATTATCTAAGTCCTTTATATACTTCCATTTTTGCTTATTATCTTGCTCGTTTTCTCGTAACTTACCTGTCTTTCTCCTTTTCTTTGCCACTCTACCCAAAGCACGCTTCCTACGGCCAGAACTGGCTTTTCCTCCAGCGATAAAGCGAGAGGCCAGTAGTGTACCGTCGGCTTTAATTATGCGGCATACTGCTAAATTATTGTTGATGTTTAGGTCTACTGAGCATATTACTAACTCACTCTGACTATCTTTATTTACTTGCTGTTTTATGGTTTCTACTACTATTTTCTTCTCAAATGAAATGTGTAGAAATAACTTTTTACCTTTTACTACTAATTTAGGGCTTGCTTGCTCCCAAGATGCAGGAAAAGAACGACCTGACATGCCATACTTTACCCATATCCAAGCAAGGCCAGTATAGAGTTTTAAGTACACTTCTTTTTCATTAACTATTCTATACATTCCTTGATAATAAACTGGGTGTTGATGAAATTCTTTTGGCGGCTGTGGTGGTCGCTCTGTAAATTTCTTTCCCCTTTTAATGGCTTTATCTTTCTTCTTGTGCCAACGCTCTAGGTTTGAATGAAAAGACCGTGCTTGGCCAATTGCACTATTTATGGCTGCACGACGAAACATTGCTGGTAAATTCCAGGGTAAAGCAAATGCTGGATGTGGGTTGGCTAAGGTTTCTACTGTTAGTTTTTCTAATTCTGTGAGTAGTTTCTTAGTACTTAATTCTAGTAAACTTTGGTGATCTTGCAGCAACTCAAAATAGAATTTTATTGCCTCATTGTACAATTTCTTTGTTTCTTGGGCGGCTTCTACTCTTTTACTTTCTAGTTGTTCTATTATGGTTTTTGTTGCTGGCATTGTTACTTACCTTTTTGCTCTGCTACATATTTTGCTATTGTTGTAGCTGATACATTTCCTGCTGTTGATGCAAAATATGCTCTATTCCATAATGAAGGCAGTCGTCTTAATACCGCGTATTTCTTTCTTAAGTGGTGCGAGGTTATCCCTTTACATTCTTTTACTACTTCTGCTGCTGAGGTTGACGGGTCTGCTTGTACAAATAAGTGTATATGGTCTACTTGTATTGCTAATTCTAATATCTCCCATTTTTTCTCTTGGCATTTTTCCCTTATTATTTTTTCGCAGTCTTGCGCTATACTCCCGCCTAATATTGCCTTGCGTCTCTTTGGACACCATATTAGGTGGTATACTATTAAGTGTATTCTATGCTCATCTTTTTGGTATTTCATTTGTCGATATTATATACTTTATCGACAACTAACACAATTAAAAACTTCTGGCTAAAGCCAGCAAGAAACCCGCCTATCTACCCGCGCTAAAGCGCGATAGCTTGCGGCGGGTTTAGGAAGTGTCATACTTGCTTAGTAACAACTATTCTGATCAAAAACACATACTTACTTTATTGTGGTATTTTACAAAATCATTAAACTACCTGCTCTACCGCAGGTGTCTGACTTGATGGCAATGGAATTTTACCCACTGCTGGGTTTTGAGTCCACCAATCCAAACCAATTTCTTTGGCTTTTTCTACAGAACAAATAACTAGGCGTATTTGAATTGTGAGTAATTCAATATCTACCAGCTTAATTTTTATATCACCTGCAATAACGATACCTTTATCTAATATACGTTCTAGGATATCAGCTAGAGAGGTGTTTTCGATTGAGTGAGAAATAGTAGATGAACGGTTCATAGCATCCCCTTTTATTTATAAAAGTTTACCAAGTGGGCCAAGATCAAGATTGAGATCTTCCTCTTTTAATCCAAATTCTTTACGTAATTTCTCGATTTCCTGAGCTTGGTTCATTAGAGTTATACCTAGATTCTCTATCTCTTCATTACTTAAACTACCAGCCTCAATACGCCGAATCGCTTGACGCTCTAAGAGTTCATGAAGTAGCTTAATAAGTGTTAATACTAGTTGCCCAAGTCCATTTTTTACATTGTTTTGATTAAGGTTTAATCGATTTGTTGAAGACTTACTACCATCAAGTTGTTTAGGCTGTAAGTAGGAGTCTGATTGCATCACTTTAGCAAAATCACTACTAGTGTCAGATTCTATTTGGAATGATTCAACCCCGCTCATTTGATAACTCCTTTATTTAGCAATTAGTAAAGCATTGATTAATAGGCTACTCTACATCATACGATGGATACCTTTCTCATTTCTTTAGCCGTTTCAACTGAAGTAAGTACTAATTGTAAACCTAGATAAATTAAATCTACACCAGCTACTGAAATGGTAACTTCTCCTGTTACTACTGCACCTTTATTAAGAATTCGATCTAAGGCTTCGCAAAGAGTAACCTGCTCTATATCATTATGTGAAAAATTAGCCATAAATCCTCTACTGTAGAAACATAGTTAATGATGTTTTATGCAATTAACTAACTTTACTATTTCTGTTACTTAAGTTGGTTAAGCTAAATATAGTGTTTCTCCTAGTTTTTCAAGCTGTGATAATTGACGTGGATCTGTCTGACGATAAACTAAGGGTTGGTACTTATCTGGAAAAGTTTCCTGAAACTTTTTCCTTATTAGGGATTCTCTTTGATGTATAACACTACATGATGAGCAATTAGTAACTGGGGTAGCAAGATTAAGAAATATAACGGGTGTACTAACACCAATACGTCCACAGGCTGCTACCAAATCTTTTGTTTCTTCAAATGACATTTCTGTTAGTATGCTAACACCAAATAGAGAAGAGCGTTTTGAATCACTTAATAATGCGCGTAAA
>CAZHXL010000387.1:0-4178 GCA_964536575.1 uncultured Clostridia bacterium
GTAGGAAAAAATTGTTCTTTCAAACCCTCTTTTTCGCCCATTAAGAATTCATATAAATAGCCTACAAAAACAATTATTTGTAATACAGAGGTACGCAGGAATTGCAAAAGGCAAACAGCTATAAATAAAGCAAATACTCCAAAAAGCATTATACCTGCCCACCAAAAAAATTTTCCAACTAAACAAATTACAATGGTAACAATACTATAAAAAATTATATTAGCAAATGAGTCTCCTAAAACTCTCGCAAAAACTTCATTATTTTTTATTGAATCTATATATTTACTTTTAGGGCTAAAAAAATATTCAATATCTTCATCATTAATCTGTCTTACCAAATATTTAGCATTATATTGAAAGAAGTCGTTAATGGTGTCCGTGTCAGCATATGAACCTCTATTTGCAAGTATAAAGGCTAATGCTATACCGAACAAATAAGGGAATTTATATCCAGGAAAATAGACAAATACTAACGTAGTTAGTGTAGTTAATATTAAAAAAAGGAAAATAAAACTAGTAATATATTTTCTTAGTGGAATATAACTATTTATTACCTCTTCATTGTGAAGACGAACAACTGTTGGGATACCACAACGAACTATTACCACACACTGGCCTATAGTGAAAGCACCTACAAATATTCCAATAACTAAAGCTAATCCTTCTAATATGAAGGCTACTATTGTATCCATAATAGTTGACTCCTCAGCAATGTAGACCTTTAATAATTTTTAACCCAAATTAAAAATATAGATTATTTTAATACTTCCAAAATACTGCATCGCTGCTAGCCTAGTTGATAGTGATACAGTTATCTTCTGAGCTATAGACAGTTATTTTCTTTTGTTATGTCAAGTATATCTTAGTTTATTTTAGTTTTGATTGCTATCTTTATGCTGTCTATTTTTATGCTGTAGATCTATAACGTGTTAACCGCTAATTTTGTTGCTATTATGGATGACAAAAAGCGCGGCCAAGACCTTTTACTTGAGCAAGCTAAATTAATACTTGCTAGTAATATGCGTCGTTTACGGGCTACTAGAAAATGGTCACAAGAACGCCTTGCTGATGAAGCTACCCTCCATCGAACCTATGTTGGTGCGCTTGAGCGAGGAGAACAGAATGCTTCATTAGAAAGCCTTGCTAAAATTGCTGAAGCCTTGAAAGTATCTATTTGGCAGTTGCTTGCTCCAATAGAAGAAATAGAAAGGTTGGTTAAAGAATTAGAAAAACCTAACTAGCTGGGGGATACAAGCTTTTTATTGGTCAACTAGTATAGTAGTTAGGTGTAGTCAAAAATTTTTATAAATTATCTAAGGATGTAGGCTTACTTTTAGCTCTACGTGCTTTTGCTTCTAGGCTGTGATTTGCAGGTTTTCGCCAGCCGCTATAACTACCAATGGCTAACTGTCTATGATCCTGATATCTTTGGTAACATTTCCTCTGAGATAATTGTTTAGCTTCGCTGCTACGGCTCCTAGGATCTTTATTTCTATGCAGTCCATTGGAACGGAATTCACATGTCTCCATGAAAGTTAACCAAAGTCTTAGCTCCTCAACCGTTACAATCAATCTGGTTCTGTTGTCTAAGCCAAAATCTTTGTAGTCAATAGGTGCTGGTGTTTCAGCGAGTAAATTCGCATCTAAATAATGGGCTTTTAGTGTGTTTCTATCGAAGCCCACTAGCCTAGCAGCCCTTGTTAAAGTGAGGTAGATTTGAGCATCTAGGTCTTTGATTCGGCTCAATGCATCTTGGCAGCGATCTTTCAATCCAATTCTGCGCGGTTTAATATCTTCTAACTTAACGGCGTACCGCCATTTGTTACTCGTTTTATCCTTGTAAATTATTCCTTCAATTGTTCCACGCCTACAATATTTATATAGGTTATTGTAAGTTTTTTTGCCTAAACTATAGTCTAATGGTACATAACCTAGTGGTAAATTATCAGCGTAGATTCTAGGCTTATATTTATGGTAATGAAAGGGAAAATTTCCCCTTGTATTGCAGCGTTTAAGGGATGGTAATCTAGGAAATATGCTTCTAGCTGGCAATATTGCACCTCCCAACATGTTGCTTACTCTTTGTGTGTAATAATATTAGCAATAGTTTATCACCGTATAAAGGAGAATTATTAATGATTGATGATTTGTTCGTATATCACAAAACCCTTATGAATATATCGTTTAGTGGCATATTAATTAAAAACGGTAAGAATAGCAATATTGCGCTATAACCATAATTTCTTTGATATTGAGAGCAATAAAAGCCGTTCAGGATAGGGACATGCTCAGGTGTTCATTAAAAGTCATACCTACATTTGTTATATCAATAAAGCTTATGGCTAAGAATATACAGCTATTAACTCACTCGAAATATTAGGCTTAACTGATTTAGTACCTTACTAGAGCTTTAATTAAGTTTTTTTGTTGATTTCGTTAATTACGATGATATAAAGGACTTACAGATTTATTCCATTGATACTTGAAGCCGCAAAAACTGAAAACAAAAAAGCAATTTATCCGTAAACTTTACAAAACCACTAATCGATAAAACTACAGGAGTTATTATGAACTACGGTATATTCATGAGAGTTAATTATCAAGATGCTCTTAGGGTTGGCCACATTAATAGTGGCTTGGTTGGTAGCTGTTTGATTAAAGATGTACCAACAGCTTATAAAACAGAAGATGTGCGAACATTCATAATAATGCAAGCTCCCCGATTAGGTGCAACCGCTTTTGGCGATAAACTACATAACTTTGTATTATTACCAGAATCAGAATGGCCAAGCGGCACATTTCGTTTTCCAGTAGAAGTATTTTTTAGTTGTTAAACCTGTTTTTCTAGTGACTTACATATTATTGACCGCCAAATCTTTCCGCCATTACTTTTTGTAGTTCTTTTATATCATCGCATGTCACGGCAATCCCTACAGTCATCCAAATATGTTCATTAAGTTTTTTTAACCCATATTGGCTATTAAGCCATTTATTATATTGTTGATTACCTATCGGCTTAGGAGTGTTCGTTTTGAGCCATTCCAAGACATCTTTATCTAAATAGCCATAGATTAGCTCATTGACTAACTTACCCCAATACTTAGATCTTTGGTAAACTGAGCCTGTCCATTTAGTAAGTCTACCAAATTCAAGCCATAGATCTTCAGGAAAGGTTTTTTCCCATTCTCGCATTTCTTCATTAAGAAATAGTTTAAGCTTAAGTTGTAGGGCATTTTCTTCTCGTTCGTATTGATAGCCCGTAACCTCATCAACCAAGGCTAGAATGCCTACCTTTGCACAAGCATTAATGAATTCGCGGGCTTTTAGTCCTATCTGTCTTTGCTTATCGGTGGCTTGTTCTGTGTCTGCCAAGCGAGAATAAGCCACGCATAGTTTCATAAATTTTTCCACCGGGAAGCCTTGAGCGTATTTACTAATCCCTTGCGAGCCTGTGTCAAAACGGATCAATTCCAGCATAGGATCATTTTGTCCTGAGCGGGACTCTTTGAAAAGAAAAGGCTTAAGACTTTTAATTCCTATATAACGTTCCAGATTACCACCATTACTATCAAATAAATTCAAGACTATAGATCGCATGCTGAATACGCTTTGGCCTGTATTCAGCACATAAGCGGGTAAGACCATACTACCAATCTGTACTTCTCCAAAATGGGTAGCAAAAGGAATTTGTTCTGTGTCTCTTATTGTATCTATTTGCTCTTTTCTTTGTGTATCTATAAAGAAATCTTCGGGCTTTAAGTCAATATCATTTGCTTTAGCAATGTTCAATAAAACAGGTTGCCATTTGGCGGGTATGCCAAATTTAGACCATTGCTCTATATTGCTTTGTCGTTTACCAATTAATTTAGCTAGGGCTGTTTGCCCGCCAAACTTGCTAATTATAGTTAATGCTGTTTCTATCAGGTTATGATGATCAATAATATTTGGCATAAAATATAATCCTATGAGAGATAAAAGGTGAAGTATTGACAACACAGAGGAGATACTAACCTTAAGGGCTATCAATTAGCTTTATTTCCCCAGTAAGAAGATATAAGATCGCTAGCGTCCGGCTGTTAGACCTGGTTTAAGAGCAATTTTAAGCTTTTGCAATGCTTCTATCTGCTTTTGGGCAAGTTTCAAAAACCAGATAACAGTTGATTGAAAAATGTTCCTCC
>CAZHXL010000388.1:0-4167 GCA_964536575.1 uncultured Clostridia bacterium
TAAAAATACTTATATCAAATGTTTATTTAGAACGTGCAAAATTTAACAAAAAGTATCACTAAGTTTTTATTTTAAGACTCGCTTATATTTTGGTCTGTATGTTGAATATTATGGTAAATTTTTCGTTGCTTATTGTAAGCCATGTTTCTTAAAAAGGAAAAGCTTTACTACAAAAATTTGATATACATACTAGTAATATGGGCTATATAAAATAATACACTACTAATATAAGCTATATGGAATCTGTCAGTAACAATATAGAAAGAAACTATTGTTTAATATAAAAACTCTATAAGGCGCACTTATAATCGATAGAATGTTTTTTTTATCGCTAAAAGGTTACTAATAGCAATTTCAAGGTTAAATAGCTTGGGTTGAATATTTTAGAATGGTTAAAATGTAGCAATCTGATGTCTTTATTCATTGTGGTTGTGGGAAATAAACTAAGTAATAAGTTTATATACTAAGTGCTTATTTTTAGCTATAATAATCTCTTAAAACTTATTGATATTTTGATGTTTGCTTAAGTTGTAAATCAAGGTAAAATAGTTTTCCTATCGTTTTATTAATCTAACCAAAATTAGTAATAACAAAACTAGTAATAACAAAATAACTTTATCTGGAGTGTTTTTAGTGGCTCAACAAGGTAATATTCAACTGAGAATTTTTGGTATTAGTGATACAGGTGTTGTTAGAGCACATAATCAAGATTCTTTTATTGTTGCAGATCTTTCTACTGGAGCGGTGTTAGCAGATTTTTCTGCTCGTCGCTTTATGTCTGGAGAAAAACAAATTATTCATCAAACTCTAGGAAATGAAGGGAGTTTGTTTGCTGTTGCTGATGGCATGGGAGGGGCTGCCGCAGGAGATATTGCTAGCTATCTTTGCTTAGATACTTTAGTAACAGAATTTAATCGTGCTATTAGTAATGGTAAACGGGCACATCTTTCAGTTACAGATTTACTTAAAATATGTGTGGAAAAGGCTAATTTACGGCTTTGGGAAGAAAGCCAGATGAATATTGATTATCGAGGCATGGGGACTACTTTAACCACAGCGTTAGTACTAGGAGACACTATATATTTGGGTCAAGTAGGTGATAGTCGTGCTTACTTGATGAGAGGAAAACAATTCGAGCAAATTACTAAAGATCAATCTGCTGTACAAATGTTAATAGACTTAGGACGCTTAACTAAAGAACAAGCGGCTGTGGCACCAAATCGCAATATTATTTTACAAGCACTAGGAGTTGAGCCTAGTATACAAGTAGCTATGACAAAAATCTCTCTACGTGATAGAGATTGTATACTATTATGTTCAGACGGTCTTTCTAATAAAATAAACGACGAAGAAATGCGAGACATTTTGCTTTTAGAAGACCTTGATAATGCTTGTCGAGATATGATAAAACTGGCTAATTTACGTGGTGGTGAAGATAATATTACAGTATTAACAGCTAGGTTTGAAGGAGAGGGACTTGAACGCCCTATAGAAGATGAACCAATTTGGCGTACAGTAGAAATCCTATCAATTTTTTTTCCTGGAGAAGGAAGACGCGGTATGCAAACTAGTAAATTACCGCGTATTAAAGCCCCTGAGCCAGAAGAGGAAAAAGACACCAAATAATCACTTTCATTTGAGTATTATCAAATTGCCAACCCAGAGAGCTAAGCATAAAAAGAAATTTTCTCGTCAGGCAAAAACTCCTTCCCCAAAAGTTGCTCCTTTCTTAACAGGAAATTCTATTGAGCCTATTGAGCCTACAACTGTTACTTGGGGTTGGCAAATTCTTGATGCCTTAAAAGAAGCAGCAAAAAAATCCAACTTAGACAATTGTGCGGGGTTAGCAAAAGAAGCTGCCTATTCATTTATCTTGTCTTTTTTTCCTGTTTTAGTAGCAATTATTGCTCTATTTTTTATTTGGGGTAATGCTACACAAAGTATCACAGAGATTCTTACCACATTAAATAGAATGATTCCTTCTGAAAGCTACAAAATTGTAGAAAACTATATTCAAAGTATGAAACTCGATTCTAGTTCTAAACTTTTTTGGTTTTCTCTTGTTGGTTCTATTTGGGGTGCATCAGGAATAATGAGCACTTTACAAACAGCCTTTAATAAAATCTACCAAATACAGTCTAAAAGAAGTTTTTGGAAACAACAATTAATGGCAATTTTTTTAGTATTTGTAACAGGAGTACCATTAATTATATCTACTATAGTTACTGTTTTTGGCGAGCAACTAGAAAAGCTATTGGTACAAAGCTATGGGCTAGATTTCTTATGGCAATATGTTTGGAGTTGGGTACGATGGGTAATTGTTTTGCTCACAGTATTTTCTATGGCAATACTACTTTATAGAGTGGGTACTGAAAAAAAACAAAAATGGCGCACTGTAGCCCCAGGAGCAATGCTAGCAACAATTCTTTGGCTGCTTGCGACGCTACTATTTAATTTTTATGTCCAGCGTTTTGGTTCTTATAATCAGGTCTATGGCAGTTTAGGAGCAGTAATTGTCTTATTGATTTGGATGTTTATTACTTCTTATGCTCTACTTTATGGCGCGGAATTTAACTATCAATTGCAACAAAAGCGAGATAGTCAGCCGTCTATTAGCTTAAAAAGCTAATTTTGTTTATTACTAATTGATAAAAAATAATAATTATGGAGATTTGAATGAGCATTAAAGTTTATGATGATGCAATTGAGAAACAAAATTTAGATGCTTTGTCCGATTATGCAAAAAAAGCAAAATATACTTTTGGGTGGAAATCACACAAAAATAAGGAATATGATCAAGGGCATTTTAACCATATAATAATTTCAATAAAAAAAGATGAGGTGGAAGAAGATACAGACCTTTCCGCAGTGGAGAAGTTTAAACAGAATAAAGTTGTTTATGATGTATGGAAAAATATCTGTATAAAAAGTGGTAAAAGGCAGTTAGTTAGGGCATATTTTAATCTTTATAGTCTAGGCACAGAAGGCTATATCCATATTGATGATCCTAGGGCAAATGAAATTGTTAAAAATAAAGACATAGTTCAAGAAACATCACTAATATACTTAACTCCTGATTGGAATCCTGATTGGGCAGGGGAGACAGTAATTTTTGATAAGAATATGGATGTTCTATATGCAACTCTGCCTAAGTATGGCAGAGTATTACAATTTAATGGAAAGCTAAAACATGTAGGAAGAGGTATTAGTAGAATTTGTAATCAGTACAGAATAGTACTAGCACTAAAAACCTACAGAGATGAGCCAAAAGCAGAAAAAGCAATAAACTTTTTCCGTGACCTAACAGCAAATGTTGCTCATAGCCGAAGTACATTTTTTAGTCATTGCTTTAATATATACAATATGTTGAAAGAAAAAGGGTTAGAAGAAAATGTTTGTCTAGCAGGGCTTTATCATTCAATTTATGGTACAGAATCGTTCAAAACGCCCTTAAACATAGATAGAGAGACTGTAAGACTTTTTATTGGTAAATATGCAGAAAACTTGGTTTATCAATTTTGTACAATCAGACCAAGGTTTAAGTCGGTTATTTCTAATACAAATGGTTTAGATTTTATTGAGCATTACCATTTAGCTTGTATTGAAGAGGTTAATCTAATTGAGCAAGCACCAAGAATAAACATTGCTCCTAGTAAAATCGATTCATTAAAAGACTTAATCAAAAGTTATCAATTTTAACAGCTAGATATATGGTAGGGCAGACACATAGGGCTGCCTTTACCTTTGCCAATCGCCAGACTTGCCGCCTGTTTTGCTTTCAAGCTGAATGCTAGTAATAACTATAGCTTTTTCTACAGCTTTACACATATCATAAATAGTTAATGCTGCTAGGCTTACAGCAGTTAGGGCTTCCATCTCAACCCCAGTAGCTCCTTTTGTTGCTACAGTAGCCTTAATATAAACACCTTCATCTATTAACTCTAAGCTAATATCTATATAACTTAGCGGCAAAGGGTGACAAAGGGGAATAAGAGTTGCGGTTTGTTTTGCGGCTAAAATACCCGCAATACGTGCAGTTTCAAAAGGATCACCTTTAGGTAATTGTTGGTTACGAATTGCAGTCAGAGTATCAGGAGACATTTTTACTAGGCCGCTAGCTACTGCTCGACGAGCAGTTTCTGCTTTGTGGCCTACGTCTACCATATG
>CAZHXL010000389.1:0-4118 GCA_964536575.1 uncultured Clostridia bacterium
TTAGTATTTCCACCACCTGAATCTCAAAATAAATCACATCTTATGGCCGCTTAAAGTATATATTAAATATTGTTTGGGATATATAATATTCTACACCTAATAAGTAAGAATGGCCTAATTGCTGATTTTATGAATAGTTACCATCTTTACTGATCTGTTTTGTTCCTTCAAATAGTTACAACAATAATCATGGAATGTTAGTTACTTATTGTTGATCACACCTTCATCTGCATATGAAATTAACAAAATAAAATGTCAAGTGTATTCAAAAGAATTGATAAAGATAGCTAAGCTAATTAAAACCAATAGCCTACATAAAGTTATCAGTTTTTTTATAACACTAGCGTTTTAACGATTGTTTAGGTTAGAACTTACTTGTTTTTCTTTTTTATATCTGACGTAACGATTCTAGCTTGTTCAGTTATTGCAGCAAAAACTGCTCTATCTGGTGAGCCTTCAGCCCTACCTTTAACCTCACCTCTTATTAAAGGAGCAACCCTTCCTTTACCAAAAAGGTTAAAACTTACAATAACATCATAGCCTTCTTGATCTTCACCTGAGTTAAAAATCTTTCCTGATGATGCCCCTGCACGGTTTCCTAATAATAGCTCTGTAATTTCTGTTGATAAAATATAATCACAATTATTTTTATTTGCTTCGGCTATTATATCTTCTGATGTCTTCCCAATTAGTCTAATAATATCAAAATTATTACCTAATAGAATATCCGCAAGACTGGTTAGTAACATATCTGTAGATACTGGCCTACCGCTTTTATTAGCAAAAGGTACAAGTCCAATACGTGCTCGATCATTTTGTTTAATAATAGTAACGGTTGGAGTTGAAGCAGTTTTAGTAGCCGTTTCTGTAGGAGCTAGCTTGTTTATTTCTGCAATTAGCTCGTTAGCTACTTTTTCGTCTATTGTTTTGATTGCTTCATATTCCTTTAGCGCAGAACCTTTATCTTTTAAGTTTACATAAACCATAGCTAAGAATTGTCGACTAGCTAAGTCATTTGGATTAAGCATAATAGCTTTTTTTAGTGGCTCAATCGACTCAGAAAAGTTTCCTGTTTGTCCATAAACTACTCCTAAAAAAGTATAAGGTGCTGCAAAATCGCTTCTTAATTTAATAGCCTCTTTAAGCTCTGCTATTGCTTCAGTTACTTTACCTAGATCAAAATAGCTTCCACCTAAAAAAAAGTGTGCCTCTGGATCATCTGGCTTAAGCTTAACCGCCTGTTGATAAGCAGCTATAGCTTCTGGCTTGCGACCAACAGCATCATTAACATTCCCTAACCCAATATAATCGTCTATATCA
Organism: uncultured Clostridia bacterium; assembly: GCA_964536575.1. Lineage (GTDB taxonomy): Bacteria > Acidobacteriota > Blastocatellia > Chloracidobacteriales > JADJPF01 > JADJPF01. Next base: position 1,321 of record CAZHXL010000389.1, read on the forward strand.
TTTTTAGGTTTTATGCTTAATGCTTTGTTATAGATATCAAGTGCTTCTTGTCGCTGTTCCAATCGGGCATATACCTCACCTAAACTAGCATATACCCTTATGTAATTTGGTTTTAATTCTATTACCTTCTTAAAAGCAGTTATGGCAGGTTCGGTCTGTCCGCTATTACTATAAGCTAATCCTAGTAAGTAATAAGTCTGCGGAGAAGTTTGGCTAGTAACTAGTTTTTGAAAAAGCTCTACTGCTTGTAAATACTGCCCTTGGTAAAGCTTTGTTCTTGCTAGCTCTTGTTGAGATTCTTTATCAGATTCAATCTCTTTAGTTTGAGCAATTATTAATTGGCAGCTTGCTAGTAAAATAACTAGCACACACATAAATTTTATAATAGTACTTAGTTTAGCCATAAATTTTCCCTTTTTTAAGAAGGAGTATACACCATTTTGTTTAGTACTGACAGGTATTAATTTAAGAGAAAATACATTTTTAGAGCAAGCTTAATTCATATAGACGGGAAGCCAGTACATCAATTCGATCATTACCTGTTAATTGAAATATCCATTGTTCAGAGATAGCTTGACGACCAAATTTCGCTCCTAAAAATGCTCCTGTCAATGCGCCAACAGCATCAGGAGACTCACCACCTAATGTAGCAACTTGTTTTAATCCACTCTCTAAAGATTCACTATTAAGTAAAAACCAGAAAGCAGCTTGGAGTGTAGATGGAGCATAACCAGTGGTATCTAGGTCTTCAAACTTCATTTCCTTGACTTTACTTAAGGCTTTTTGTAAGCGATCATCTTTATCACGAGCAAAATCTTGTACTTTGGCTAAAGGATTTTTTTCTCCTGCTACTATTAGGCTTAAAGTGTAATTAACTAGTACAGATCCATCAGTACAACATTCATCCCAATGAGTAATGCGTGAACAAGTAATAGAATCTGCTACCAATAGATCTAAGTTGTGACAGCGTAAAAGTCCTATGGGAACGCCATAAACTAGGCTTGCACTACCAGCCACTTTCATAGAGCTATCATAAGCAGCACCTTCGCTAGCTTCCTGCCAGCGTTCACCCCCGCGTATTCTTTCTAATATATGACGGGTAAAGTGTCCCATATCTTTAGGGTGACTATTTAGCCAACCAACAAAACGATGAGCAATATTATCTGGTTTGAAGGCTCTTAGGGTACAAATAGACTCTAAAACAGAAACCATCATTTGTCCTTCGTCAGTATATTCACCAGGATCGAGGTTTAATTTACCTCCTCCACGAGGGCCATCAATTTGACCATACTTTTGTGCAATAGCCTCACGAGTTTCCCCAATACCTATTGCTGCCATTGCATCACCGAGAGCTAATCCAAGTAAACAGCCTTCAAATCTGCTACGCATTTAATTACTCCTTGAGTAAAAATTTTTCTCTTGATTTCCCGCTATTCTACTGATTAAAATTTTTTGTCTCAAGTGTCTATTACCAATCACCTAGGTTGCCAATCTATTACATAGTCATTTAGGGTTAGGACTTTAGCATCCTACTGCTTAACATTGTGGTGGAAAAAATTATCTATCTCAGCTAAAACCTCTTGGGCAGAAGCCGTTGCTGTTCCTACTTTTGCGACCACTACCCCAGCAGCATAGTTAGCCAGTATTGCAGATTCCAACATACTAGCACCACAAGCTAAGCCTAAGGCTAGGGTAGCAACTACTGTGTCACCTGCACCAGTTACATCATAAACCTCTCTAGCAATAGTAGGAACATTTACCACCTCATTATCATTTTCAAATAGTGACATTCCTTCTTCACCACGCGTTATCAGAACACTTGCACCCTGTAATATTTCCCGTAACCTTTGTCCAACTAAGCTTAAGTTTTCACTTGAATCAATGGCAATTCTAGAAGCTGATTCTGCTTCATTTTGATTAGGAGTAACTATTGTAGCAGGATGGTAATACTCAAAATTTTTAAGCTTTGGATCAACACAAACTGGAATATTTTGAGCTATAGCAGTAGGAAGAATTTTTTCCAGTAAACTTGGAGTAATTACTCCCTTTTCATAATCAGAAACTACTACAGCTTCAATAGTAGGTAAGAGCCAAAGGAAATTTTCCACTAATTGTGCTTCAATCTCTTTATTAACAGGAGTTTTCTTTTCTCTATCAGCACGTACTACGTGTTGAGAATGAGCAATAATACGAGTTTTTACTGTGGTAGGGCGTGAAGGGTCTAAGACAATTGAGCAGGTATCAATATTAATTTTTTCAAACTCACCACAAAGACGCTCTCCATTAGCATCAACACCCCGAACACCAATAACCATTGGCTTTGCACCTAATTGAGCTAGGTTAGCAGCAACATTACCTGCACCACCAATATGTAGAGTTTCTCGCTCAATTTCTACAATAGGAACAGGAGCTTCAGGAGCAATTCGCCTAGCTCGTCCCCACAAAAACTCATCTAACATTAAATCACCAATTACTAATATTTTTTTGTTTTGAAATTGTTCTAGTAAAACTGCTGCACGGGAAGGTTTTAATCGTTTCATTAAACTTACGTAAACACTCCTGAAATTTGGGTAGTAAATATTCTAAAGAAAGGCAGACTAGGGCAAGCACATAGGTCACTGGTATCAACTTAAGGTGTAACTATAAGAAACTAAAAATCTTAATCTTAAGTCGCGTTAGCAACGTTACAACCTTTAGCTTGGCACGTTAGTGCCAAGTTAGTAATAAACATAATGTAGAGTCCCGTTAGGGACGGCACAATTCTTGTTATTGATATGTCGTCGCTAACGCGACTCTAA
>CAZHXL010000390.1:0-3147 GCA_964536575.1 uncultured Clostridia bacterium
GCATTACTGGCATTACTGGCATTACTGGCATTACTGGCATTACTGGCATTACTGGCATTACTGGTACTACTAGCATTACTGGCATTACTGGTACTACTAGCATTACTGGTACTACTGGTACTACTGGTACTACTGGTACTATTGGTACTACTAGCATTTTGGTTGAGAGTTGTTGGCCTTGTTGCTTTTGTTTGGGTTGCTGGATCTTTGGGATCCTTGTTTCTCAGAAGGTTGCGGACAAACTTATGTTGTTCTATTTCTCTTTTTATTATTTTGGCTATATTTCTTATTAGTGTGTATTGTTTTGTTTTTCCTTATAGCTACTATTTATTATCCCTGCTCAGAGTCTCTTGCTTTCCTTCCTACTTAGTCTTTTCTCTTCATCGTTCATTTATCCCTAACAATTTATTGAAGCATTTCTGTTGTTATTTATATCTGTTTTAATTATTCTCTCTTCAGACGTGCTTATCACTCATTTGTATATTACACCTGGACACACATGGACATTTTAATACTCTCTCACTTTACCCTTTTTAACTCATACACCTTATCCCCTTTTTCTTTCCTTAATTTTTTAATATCTTTTTTTGTTTTGTCTATATTTCTCTAAAACGTCGCTCTACCTAGCTAGATATCGCTCATCCTAGCTCTACCTACTTCTTTGATCCTTTCTCTTTAATTTAGATCTTTATACCTATATGTACATCTTTTATATATAGATCTTTTATATATGATCCTCTACTTTCATCCCCTACTTTCATCCTTTGCAATTCATGCCTATTGAACCTTCTTTAATGAAAGTGTTAAAGAACTTGTGCAGTTATTTCATAAAAAGTTTTTTAACTTGGAAAATGTAAAAATAAATTCTAAAGAAGCCAAACAAGCTAGTGAGCTTATAAAAGAACATGGGTTTAGCGTTTCAAAATACATAATTGATTATACTTACAACCAAGCTAAAGAAACTAACTATAAAATTGGACAGTTTGGAGCAGTCTTAGAATATGCTGGAAGAGGTGCGGCTCAATATGAGAAAGATTGTAAAAGAAAACAACAGATAGAAAGGTTAGACAGTTGTTCATTTTGTAGTGGTTTAATTTACGTAGATATTATAGCTATTGAAAATGGCAAAGAGCATTTTAGTAAATTCAAATGTCCCCATGATTTAGAAAAACTAGAGACTATTGCAAGAGAGAAACAAATAAAAATTAGATTAGTAAATGGAAAAACTCTGGGTTTAGAAAAAAACTAAGATTAAGAGTCATGCAACCTATTTTATTTAATCTCACATGCTAATTAATTGTAAATAAACTGCTTATATAACATATTAATCAATTATACTATAGTAAAAAAACTTGGTGCGGATGTGACACAAACTTGGTGCGGATGTGACACAAACTTGGTGCGGATGTGACACGCGACCCCCCAGAATTACTTGATAATAAAGAGCTTATTTTCCCTCTTATACTCTATATACTTTAAATACATATATACAGAGAAAAAAAGGATAGCTGAGCTAAAAGCTCAGCTACCAATAAATAATCTCACTCCACACTTCACTTCGCTACGCTCAGTTTGTGTTCCGTTCGATGAACCTGCCCTTACTAACATTTGGTCAAGCAAGTAAGAAAAACAAGTAATATATTATCCGACCCAATGATTTTAAATTATAAATAAGCAATAAGAGCAAGAGGGCACTTTTTCGCTTTCGGTACATCTTTTCGCGCCGACAGGAGGAGACAGATAAAACTTATCTCCTCCTGTCTTGCTCAAATTGTACCTTTCGCTTCAAAGTGCTTCACTACGGGAAAATTTTTTCCTTTTCTTCGCTTCGTAATTCCATTCGGAATTACTTTGCTCAGGGAAAAATTTTTCCCTTTGTCCTCTTGCTAAGAAAGCTTTGCTCTTTTAAGATTCAATAACTCGGCTATGTGTGTCGCTTTGCTCCTACTTATAGCCTGTTTTAGAATAGAAAATAGGTTAAAATAATAGAGTTTATTAAAAGCATGGATGAACTCAATCCAGGTCGGTAACTCAAGTTGTGCTATACTTCCTTCAAAAATGAAGAAAGCGAGCTAAAAATGGAGTAAAATAATAGGTGAAACCTATAATTGAAATTATTTGGTTAGAAGAATATGAGCGCAAGTTGCTACTCAAACATAATGTACAACCTTATGAAGTAGAAGAAGTTCTCAATAACAACCCTCGTTATAGGTTTATTGAAAAGGGTATTAGAGAAAACGAGCATAAATATAGAGCTTTAGGTCAAACAGATGCTGGCAGATATTTAGCTATATTCTTTATTCTTAAAACTGATGGAGGAGCATTAATCGTATCTGCCCGTGATATGGTAGATAAAGAAAGAAGGGCTTATGGACATAAGTAGTAAGAAAAAAACACTCAAGGAAGAACTAGAAGGTAAATCTTTATGGGAAATGAGCGAATGGTTTGATACTCATGATACTGGTGAATATGACGACGAGATGCCAGAAGTAGAGCTTGAAATCGTTAAACCTATTAAGTCTCGTCGCTTTAAAGACGAAAAAAGGATGGAAGAGGTTTTAGCAAAGGAGGCAAAAGAAAAAATGGAGCAAGAATTCTTAACGCTTCTAGAAAACAATAAAGCCCAACTTGGCGAATCTAAATACTATCAAACGAAAAACTCCTTTGAAACTTATAAAGAATGGAACACTAGCATGCAAAATCTTGTTAGACTTCATGCAGAGCAGCAAGGGTTATTTAGACAATTAGGAGTTTAGCTAATCCACAATACTAAATAGAATAGACATTATTCGGTAAGTAGAATTATAGTTGTCTAATGATGATAATAGTAAGAGTATTGTAATAAATCATATGTCACAAAATCAGCAAATATTATCAGATCTATCTAATTTGGCCACAGAAATAAAATCAAACTTTGAATCTTTTGTAGCGGAATCTCCAAAAATAACTACTACTATGCACAAAAGCACTCAAAAGCTAAAAGATTTAAACTCTATTGCTGGTTCATTACCAAAAGAAGTAGCGATATCTAGAATGTTAGAAATCAACACAGACGAAGATAACGAAACAAAAGCAGTGTTTGGTAAACTAAATCAATATCTTGATATGTGCGAAGATTTAGCGGCAAAATGGTTAGTTAAATATGAC
>CAZHXL010000390.1:3157-3583 GCA_964536575.1 uncultured Clostridia bacterium
GAACTACTCAAAGTTAGTCTATTGAATAAAGAAGATATTGATAAGATTAAGGCATTAACTGGGTTTTTACAGGTATGCGGTACTATTCTGAGTCTATTTGTTGCCACCCTTGAAGCCGCTACAAATCAAATCTCTAGTAAAGACAGCCCACAGACACCAACTATTATTAATGTAATTAACCTGAATCGCAGATTTATAAAAGATTGTGCTGCCATAGTAATTTCTTTTAATGATACAGCAAAAGAATTAGAGCGGTTATTATCTGCCCAAGTTTCTAATAAAATAAACTAAAATAAATCATATGCAATTTTTCTTTGAAGCTAATACCCCATAATAACAGATTATACCTTATTTAATGAATTAGTAAAACCTATTTTTCTTCATTTTCATCTATTTATAATATAATTATAAAATTTAAAAAGTATG
>CAZHXL010000390.1:3593-4096 GCA_964536575.1 uncultured Clostridia bacterium
CAATTATTTGCATGTTAAAATGGGATTTGTAGAGGGTGAACTTCTCGGCCATAAATGGCCAGAGCTTCTGGGTCGGAAAACGCTGTCTCACGACAGTGACGAGCTTGAGAATCAGCAAAAGAAGTATTGAGCAAGAAGTAGAGCGACCTTAGCAGTTCGCGTTTATTTCTGAAAGCACAAGGCTATCAGAGTTTTGGGCAGCCACAGAAAGTGTAGCTTTCTGAGGTCTTATAATCCCACCACGCGCACTCTTCCGCGTTCCTGCGGATGAAGACTCAGAACTCGCGCTCTGAGGTTTGGAAAAATCTAACAAGAATTTAACACCACGTTTAGCAATAACTTTAGCTGCATTTAAGTCAGCATTCTCAGCATTGTTACAGACAATACAGTTAAACTCAGATTGAGAAAGCCTATTGTCTGGGTGAATGTGGCCGCACTTGGCACATTCCTGAGATGAGTTATGTGGTGGTACTTTTATAACCAATTTATTTATTTTAATAGCT
>CAZHXL010000391.1:0-4087 GCA_964536575.1 uncultured Clostridia bacterium
CCAGACGGTAGGTGCGAAGCCCCTCTGACTACTTTCGTAGCGACCAAAAGCATCCGATGCCTTTAGGCGTTGGAGTGTCAAATTTAATTTTGTTCTTTCTGGGTAGTTTGTTAAACTAGTCTCAATCAAAAGGTATTTACCAATAACCCCATTTTCAGCCACTCTACCTTTGGGAAAGTAGCCACCAACAGATATTCCTAGTTGGTTTGTCAGTTTTATTGCTATATCTAAGGCAGAACGGTCTACACCAGTCTGCCCCAGAAACTATTTTCGTTATCATCAAGAATTATCTTTGTTTTGCATTTCTAGTACTTTTTAGTTTGAGAATGGATTTTCGTAGCAATTTCTCTACGAAGAAAAAGAATTTCATGTGGGGATAAATTAAATATTCACGACCTAATTTTTCTCCGCGTTTAATAGTAAGAATGTCAGTAGCTTTTTTCTTCTAGACCAGTTTAATGCCAGTTATAAAGTAAGCTTCATCCAAGGCAGCATTGGAGCGGAAGCGTTGCCAGGCACCAGAAGTAGGCGACCATTTGAACCCCTTCTGTTGGAGTTTGGTAATAGCATCGTTAGAAGGTTTGGCAGGAAAGAAAATCTGTAACCTATTTTCAGTAGGGCTATCAACAATAGTAATGCTGCCATCAGACCAGCTTTTTTCTGTATCACTTCTCTTTTTCTCAAGCTCACTAACCCTTGTTTTCATACGTTTAATGTTGGCATTATTGTTGGTTAGTTTGTAATCAGCAAATCCTTTTCTACCACACCAATCCACACCAATCAAGCTCTAAGAGGATTTTACCGGGGAAGCCCATCGCTTTAAGCAAAGTAATTTTTTCCTCATCGCTAAGTTTTTTCTTCTGCACAATTCTATTAGCAGCCTTCATTTGCTCTTGCAGTTGTTCAGCTTTGGCAATTTTTTCTTTTAGTTTATCAATGGCGTTTTCATCATCAGAGGAAATAGGTCTATCAGGTGAGTATCTTGCTAGGGCTACAGAGAGGTTATATTTGGCTTTCTGTAACATATCGAAAGCTTTTTCTAGTACACGGTTAGCCTTATTAACCCTGGCATATTTATGATAATTAGTCCAACCTACACCAGTTGGAGGTGGAGCCAAATTTCTTGATCTGACATCAGCAATAAAAATATAGCGTCTTGCTTGCTTTAGTCTATCAAGGCGTTGCTGGACATTTTCAGGTATTTCATTTATCCCATATTTAGCCAATGTAGCTACAGCCATTTGCCTGTCAGCCATAACTTCATTATTAAAGCTATCAGTAACCTGAGTAAGAGTTACTTGGTACTGACTAAAGCGATTATAGTCCTCTACCATTTCTTGAGAAAAGGGATTATCGGTTGTAGTTGTGTTAGACATAAGTAGTATCCTTTTTATTAAATTAATAGACGTATTAATTTATAAACATTAATACGTCTATTAATTATAAAGGTTTTACATAAAAACATTAAAACGCTAAAACTTAAAACAGTTTATACTCTAAAATATATATACATTTATCCATTAAAAAGTATAGGTGTAAAAGCTTATAACTTTTTTTATTATTTGATGTTATAAAGTAAAAACATTAAATAATAAAGAAGTATGTATGTCTAGCCGTATATACGTTTTAGCGCAACAAAAAGGTGGTGTTGGAAAAACAACAAGCACCATTATCCTTGGAGCAGCACTAGCAGAACGTAAGCATAGAGTGTTGTTAGTAGATATAGATCCACAGGGAGCATTATCAGCAGGATTAGGAATAGATGCTGAATCACTATCAGAAACGATTTACCATGTAATGATAAACCGTAAACTTCCTATTAGCAGCGTAATAGTAAAAACCGAAGTAGGTTGTGATATTGTGCCATCAAATATTGATTTGGCGGCGGCAGAAATGAATCTAGTTAGTGAGCCAGGTAGAGAACAAATATTAAAAGGTAAGCTTAAAGCTGTAGAAGATAAATATGATTATATATTGATAGATTGTCCACCATCGTTAGGAGTACTAACCTTGAATGCACTAGCCGCCGCTAAGGGTGTAATAGTACCAGTACAAACACAGTTCTTTGCATTAAGAGGACTAGAATTACTATTTGATACAATCTCAAAGATGCAAGAACGGCTAAACCCTGAATTAATAGTAGCAGGTATATTGCCAACTATTTATGATAGTCGTACTACTCATAGTAAAGAAGTGTTGGCTACTTTACAGAAAAAGTATCCAGGACAAATATTAAAAACAATAATACCTCAAACTATAAAGCTACCAGATAGTGCAATGGCAGGTTTTCCTATTACAGTTTTTAACACCACTTCACCAGCAGCAACAGCTTATCGTGATTTAGCAAAGGAGATTGAACTTTTATGAAACGTGTATCATTAGACCAAAGACTAAAGCAAAAAAGTAACCCTTTAGATACTGTTTTTGAACCAACCGAAAAACCTAAACCTACACTTAAAAAATTAACTGCTTATATTCTGCCAGAGCACTATATTGCTTTAGAAGAAATTCAACTTAGTGAATTAAAAAAGACTGGTAAAAAACCAGATAAGTTGGATTTGTTTCAAGAAGCTATAGAGTTATTGATAGAGAAATACAATAAGAAAAATTAATGTAAAAATGTTTTAATGTGTATAGGTTTTAATGAATTACCGTTATAACACTAATTCATATAAATCTTAAAACATTAATACTTATTAACGTATAACAGTATTAACATTTTGCGGTTTACCAACAAAGAATAAACAGTTATGGCAGGAGATATTTATCTATTAACAAAGGGCAAACCTTTTTTAATTGGTAGAATGCTTACTTTAGTTATTCTAGGTAATATTATAAAGTTTGATATTCGACAAAAGGTTTTTTATGGCTAAAAATGAAAATATTTAATGATTAAGTGAATACTATGATCATCTATTGTGATTATGCAGATACAGAAAAAGCTTTTTCCTAGTCAATGGTTACAAGGGTTAGGAATTACTCATTATTGGAAAGAAAATAGTTAGTCATTTTTTAGTTATTAGTTAAAGGGGTTAGCGTTTAATGGAAGAAAAAGACCAAGAAATAGGAATAGATATTAATGAAGCAATGGGAGCTATACCAAGTGAAATATCAAGTCAAGCCTTGCGTTTGTATATTCCCAATAAGGATAGGTGTAGCAAAGAATTCGGTACACAAAGAAAGTGGGTTTTAGAAGCTGCTAACTTACTATCAGAAATAGGAGGCGGTTGTACCATAATGCCAGCAGTTGAGGGGATTTGGTTAGATGAAAATGGGATAGCTGTTTGGGAAAACCCTGTGGTATTATATGTTTATGTGAACGGCAACAAATTTATAGAAAAATTGCCACAATTGCGAGAGTTTTTGCATCGTTTAGGTAGAGAAACTAACCAAGGAGAAATAGTTTTTGAATATGATGGGCAATTTTTCCGTATTATAGAATATGATGGTGAGATAAAATGATGAAAATCAAGAATATAGGTAAAATTCAGCCAAGGATTATTAACACTGGTGAAACTCAACCCAAAGTAGACCCTATCTTAGTAGCTAAAGCTTTAGGGGCACAGTATGTAGGCTATGTAGATGCAAATCCTCATAATTTACCCTTACCAAAACCAGTGCAAGAGCAACTGTTAAAGATAACTCTTTCAGCAAATGAAAAGACTGATAAAGAAAAAGAGCTTGAGCTGGCAATAGTATAAATTAGATAGATACTACACTTACTAGTAAAACGTGCTAAAGCTAAATAGTAATTTCTTGGCCATATGAATGCTATTGACTAAAAATTAGATGAATACTAATCTAAGGCCATATGCCAAAGAAAAAAACGAGTAAGCCATTATTGAGATTATTAGAATGTGAGCTTAGTTTACCTAAAGTAGAATCTGAGGATGAGCTTGCTACACTTATTCGCTCTATTAATGATATGGCTAAGGAAATTAAAAACAAAAGCTCACAGCCACCAAAACCACAGCCACCAAGGGCAGCATAATAGTATACAAGCCTATGAAAACTACTAAAACTATTAAAAGTATCAAAACTATGAATATAATTAGTAGAACTGTTTCTGATAATAAAATAGTATATC
>CAZHXL010000392.1:0-2699 GCA_964536575.1 uncultured Clostridia bacterium
CGGCATCATAGGAATTTGCGCATCCAAAAACTGACAATCATAGAACCTTTAGAGTTGTGCTCAACGCCTTTCGGCATCATAGGAATTTGCGCTTGACTGGTTTTATTTTTCGCTAAATGAAATGGATAAACAGCTTATTTTCAATAGCTTGACTAATCGAAAAGCTTAAGCAAAACGAACGATAGACGAAACAGAAAAGAGGTAATAATGCTTTACGACGAACTGAAAGCTCATCAGATTGCCCTACCCGATTATTCGATATTATATAACGGGAACGGCCAGACAGATTTAATTAATACTAGTTACAGTCAATCACAGATAGAAACTATTCAGTATATGGACACGTGGACTTGCGAGGGATTGACAGAAGAAGAGATTAAACGGGTTCGTGAAAGCACACAATGTCACCTAAGGTATTGTCGCCAGATAACACCCGAACTTTTAAGTAGAACCATTGCCAGTGATATTAAAGAGGTAACTGGCGTACGGTGGTGGGAAGAATTTTCTCATCTGGAAAACAAAATTTGGTGGCTAAACAAAGAATAACTAAGAGGGAAGGAGTAGCAGGGTATGAGCGCACAAGTAAAGCTCGTCTACAATGAATTAGAATGCTGTGAGATTTTAGGGATTTGCCGAGCTACTTTAAGTAAACTGAAAGCGAGAGGCAAGATAGCCTATACTAGGGTAGGTCGACAAGTGCGATTTACCCAAAGGCATATAGAGGAGTATCTAGCAGCAAACGAGATTGGCACGAATAAACGATTTAAAAAGGCTAGTTGAAAGGCTAGCCTTTTTAGTTTTTATAGCTTTTGGTTAGTTAATAATTTCTTAGATTTTTTATTGGCTTTGGGCTTGAAATTGGGCTTGAAGTTTTCAACTCTTAAGAACTGACCGTAAACTATTGATTCTATTATGAGCCGTGCTGGGATCGAACCAGCGACCCGCAGATTAAGAGTCTGCTGCTCTACCAACTGAGCTAACGGCCCTGATATATTTTTTGCAAGCCCTGATTTTAGCCTTTTTTACTTTCAAGGCAAGTTTTTTTTCCGATTTTACTTATCCGGCTGATTTATTTTTTTTTCTCGCTATGCTTGGTTACAATAACCCTTCTCTTTTTCAATTGGATAAAGTCTATAAAAAATCCTATGAGGCAAAATGTGACTATAGATTATCAAGCAGTTATTGGGTTGGAAATACATGCTCAACTGTTAACAAAAACAAAAATTTTTTGTGGCTGTTCTGCTACTTTTGGTGGTGAGCCTAATGCTAATACTTGCCCTGTTTGTCTAGGGCTACCTGGAGCATTGCCTGTGTTTAATAGTAGTGTGATGGAAATGGCGGCTAAAGCAGCTATGGCACTTAATTTGGAAATAAATCACCAATCTATTTTCGCTCGTAAAAACTATTTTTATCCTGATTTGCCTAAAGGTTATCAAATTTCACAATATGATCGCCCTTTTTCTGAACATGGCTGGGTAGAAATTCTTACTAGCGAACGTGATGAGCAGGGCCGCCCTTTAGAATGGCGAAAAAAGCGTTTTGGTATCACCCGATTACATCTTGAAGAAGACGCAGGAAAATCCCTACATGATGGAATGGCTGAATCTGCTACTAAATCTTACGTAAACTTAAATCGTAGTGGTGTTCCGTTAGCTGAAATTGTAAGTGAGCCTGATTTTCGTAGTAGCTGGGAGGCTTATGACTATGTTCAGTACTTACGTAAAACCTTACTTTATGTAGGTGTCTGCGATGGCAATATGGAAGAAGGAAGCCTTCGTTGTGATGCTAATATTTCAGTTAGACCACATGGACAAGAAAAGTTTGGCACTAAGACAGAAATTAAAAACCTAAACTCATTTAAGTTTTTACAAAAAGCTCTAGATTATGAAATTGCTCGCCAAACGCATGTTTTAAGTGAAGGTGGGCGTGTTATCCAAGAAACTCGCTTGTGGAATGATCGCGAAGGTCGCACTTACGTAATGCGTAGTAAAGAGGACGCTCATGACTATCGTTATTTTCCTGAGCCAGATTTACCTCCTTTAGTAGTTACAGATTCCTATATAAAAGAGATAAAACAAGTATTACCTGAATTGCCAGAAGCCCGGCGAGAGCGTTTTCAAGAGCAATATAGCCTTACTATGGATGAGTCAATAATTCTTACACAATCGCGCTCAATGGCTGATTATTATGAGGGTGTAGTTAAAAACTCAAATAATGCTAAGGCTTCGGTTAATTGGATGTTAAGCGAGCTTTTGCGTGAACTAAAAAATGCTAATTTGGATATTATTGATTGCCCAATCAAACCTAATGATTTAGGGGAGTTAATTACACTGATTAGCAACAATACTATCAATGGTAAGATTGCTAAAGAAGTGTTTGAAAAAATGTTTCAAACTGGCAAGTTGCCTAAGGCTTTAATTCAAGAATTAGGGCTAACACAAATAACCAACTCAGTAGAAATCCTTACTATTGTAGCAAAGGTTATTAATGATAACCCTAAACAGTTAGAACAATATTGCCAAGGAAAACAGACATTATTTGGCTTTTTTGTTGGCCAAGTAATGAAGGTTACTGCGGGCAAAGCCAACCCACAAATGGTCAATGAAGTCTTAAAAACTCAATTGGAAGAAAGGTGTAAGTCTAATGCTTAAGGTAGAAGCAAAAAAATTGTTATGTTTATTCTTCTTGTTTTATAGAAA
>CAZHXL010000392.1:2709-4043 GCA_964536575.1 uncultured Clostridia bacterium
ATCAGCCTAATACTGGAGCAACTTCTGGTAACAAACCCAGTACCCCCTCAGATAAAGTAGATGAAGAAGTAGCTATTTTAGAAACAGATGTAGGTCGCATTGTAATAGAATTCTTTCCTGGAGATGCACCTAAGCATGTGGAAAATTTCAAAAAACTTTCTCGTGAAGGTTTCTATGATGGTTTGGCATTTCATCGTGTTATCCCTAGTGTGATTATCCAGGGAGGCGATCCTAGTAGTAAATCAGGAAGTCCTGAAACTTGGGGAATGGGGCAACCTGACCAACCTACAATACAAGCGGAATTTAATGCTCGCAAGCACGTTAGAGGTATTGTTTCTGCGGCCCGGCGTGGTAATGATGTTAATAGTGCTACTAGTCAGTTTTTTATCTGTGAAAGACCTAAACCTGATTGGGATGGGCAATATACAGTTTACGGTCGTGTAGTAGAAGGAATGAATGTAGTAGGTATTATCTCTAGTTCTCCTACCACTCCTGGAACTGAACGTCCAGCTGAAAAAATTACTATCAAAAAAGCTAGTGTTGGCAAACGTAGTGATTTTGGCCCAACCCCTGAATACAAATAACACTTTCTAAATTATTAACCCCAAATGGCCTAGCTAATGTTAAAACGCTAGGCTATTATTTAGTCCTATCCTAATTATTACAATGCAAGAAATAACAAACTTGAAATTGTTCGTATGAATACAGATAAACCATTAGAGTTAGAAGCAAGTTTGCTTGGTAGTTATTTAATAGGTACACAGCCTAGTTTATTTGCTATAGGTTTATACTTAGAGGCAATGCAGAGAAATTCTATTACCTTAACAAATGATGAGGGAAAACTATTAGAATTTATTTTGAATAATCCCTGGTCAATAGGAATGGTTGATGGAGCTTTAGCACTATTAAAACCACAATCTGCTATTCGTAGAAAACTTTTTATTATGTTGGCTATTTTAGAAGCATGTCCAGAATACTGTAAGCTATTTTTTCCTACCAATACTTCTATATTTTTTTTAGTCTATTTATTTTACGTAGGTTGTCGTGCAGTTTTCAAATCAGTCTTAGGAGTAATAATAGTTAAATTAATATGTCGTTAACAGCAGAAACAACAGATTACATTGTAGTTGGTTCAGGGTGCACAGGAGCAATTGCCGCACAAACTTTGGTAGAAGCTGGTGCAAAAGTCTTAATGTTGGATGTAGGTAAGCAAGACAACAAATATAAACCTCTAATCCCTGATAAAGATTTTCTGACTATTCGAGAAACAGACCAGCAACAATACCGTTATTTGCTAGGTGAAAATTTTGAAGCAATCCCTTGGGGAAACATTA
>CAZHXL010000393.1:0-228 GCA_964536575.1 uncultured Clostridia bacterium
CTGATGGTTTCCAACTAGAAGCAATAGAGTTAGTTACTAAAGGGGGCTGTGATGTACTAGTAGCAGCCCCTACAGGTTCAGGTAAGACTTGGATTGCAACTGAATCAATCAAACATATTCTCTCTGAAGGTAATCGTGCTTGGTATACTTCCCCGCTTAAAGCTTTGTCTAATGATAAATTTCGAGAATTTTCAAAGTTATTTGGAGAAGAGCGAGTTGGTATGCCAT
>CAZHXL010000393.1:238-2150 GCA_964536575.1 uncultured Clostridia bacterium
TGTCCTCGCACGTACGCGCGTTGATTAGTAGCTAACACCGCTCGATCTGCTGCCAGAATCGAGTACAGTGATTCACCACACACGTACGTTATGTCGTGTGCTGTGCGTTACTGATACAGGAGCAATGAACTCTCTAGAAATAATGAATACAGGGTTAGTAGTTTTTGATGAAGTTCATTATTTAGCAGATAGAGACCGTGGTGTAGTTTGGGAAGAAGCCCTAATTTATTCACCAACAACAATACGCGCCTTAATGCTTTCTGCCACTGTAGGAAACGCGGCAGAGCTAGCCAATTGGGTAGCGTGGGCGCGTGGAACTGAGTGTAAATTAGTTTTTCACCCTACTCGCCCTGTTCCTATGCGTTCAGGGTTTGTTGACACAGATGGGCATCTTTTTCCATTAACAACTTCAGATCATCAATTACATCCTGATATTGCTGCTCTGTACGAAGCAAAACACCCTTTGTCAGAAGAACGACATAGACGCAAACCTGCACGACGAGCTTTTAAGTTTAGAAATCGCTAAATTAATCTTATTACTATAGGAGAATATCTTGGGCAAAACTCTTGTTCCTGCACCTCGTTACCAAGATCTAGTTAGTACATTAGAAAATTATGATTTATTACCTGCAATTATTTTTATTAGTAGCAGGCGAGGTTGTGATGAGGCAAGTGATTCTATTCGAGGCAATGCTTTAGCCGATTTACTTAAACCTCAACGAGAGCTTATCTTAGAGGTTATTCAAGAGTTTACACCTGAAGATCAACAATTTATTTCACAACACAAATTTTTTCATTCGCTACTCTATAAAGGAGTCGCCCCACATCATGCAGGCCATTTACCAGCATGGAAACATTGTGTTGAAAGACTAATGTCTAAGGGCTTGTTAAGAGCAGTGTTTTCTACTACTACACTTGCGGCTGGAATTGATATGCCTGCTAGATCTGTAGTAATTACAGCATCTAGTTTACGCTCAGATGAAGGCCATAGAGACTTAAAAGCCTTTGAGTTAGCACAAATGACTGGCCGTTGTGGTCGACGTGGTAAAGATAACGTTGGGTTTGCTATTTTTATCCCTGGCCCTTTTCAAGATATTAACCTTATCCTTGATTTACTAGTAAAAGACCCTGAACCTATTGAAAGTCAGTTTGCACCAAATTACACAATGGTATTAAATCTTTTACAGCAACATAGTCCAGAAACCGCTAGAGCCTTATTAGAACGTAGCTTTAGCCAATATCAAAGAATAAAGAAAATTTCTGATATTCGCCCACGATTAGACAGAACATTAGAAAAGATAAATAAAGATAAACACGAGCGACCTTGTTTAGATCGTGTTGTTACTCGTGAACAGTTTGATCACTTACAACAACAAGCTCTAAAGGAACGTAAAGCGATCAAAGCTCTAAAACGCAAAATTAAACATGCTTTAGTGGCTGAAGTAGAAACTGATGACGCTGAATTATTAGGAAAAGCAGAAGAAAAACTAGAACAAATTCTGCCACAAATTAAAGATTTACCCTGTTTAGCCTGCCCACAAATAAACATCTGTGATAGTCGTGTTACTGTTTTGCAACAACAAACACAGCGTGCTCACGAGTTAGAAAAAAACCTTTATGACTTAGAGCATGGTATATGGGAACATTTTGAAGAATGTGCCCGCCTTTTACAAAGCTTTGACTATCTAAATGAAAACTGGCAACCTACTTTTGATGGTATCTGGGCAGCTAACTTACGTGTAGAAAATACTTTGTTTATGGCTGAGTTAGTACGAGCTAACTATTTTGCTACATCAGACCCAAGAGAATTAGCCGCCCTAGTTGGTGCGCTTGCCGCAGGTGACCGCCAAATAGAAGTAGAATATCAAGAGGGAGAAGAATCTTTCTTCTTACCTTTTAAGAACGCTGTTAA
>CAZHXL010000393.1:2160-4042 GCA_964536575.1 uncultured Clostridia bacterium
TTAAAATTGCTCGTACAATTTCTAAACTCCAAGATCATGCTGGTCTTTATTTTCCAATTATTTTAGATGGTGATGCAGGAAGACTACTCTGGCGTTGGGCAGATAATAACATTGATTGGGAAGGGCTTTTCCAAGAAGTTTATGCTGATGATGGCGATGTAGTACGCCTAATTTTACGTACTGCCGATTTATTAAGACAGCTAACTGCTTTATATGAAGCATTTCCTCAGTTATCAGACACTGCATCTAAAGCAATAAACTTAATTCGTCGTCCACCAATTGACGATTAGTGTTTATAGATAAAGGGTAATTGTTTATGAACAAAGAGGTTTTAGCAGCAGTGTCAGATATGATTTTTGCTGCAAAAATTAATGGTGCGGCTACTCAAGCAGAGGTTAATGTAACATTTGTTAAATCTCTTGAAAAATTGATAGAAAGAGCAACTAATCTCACTCCTAAATTAATCATTTTAGATCTAAACAACCCTCGTTTTGATTCAATAACTGCGATTAAAGAATTAAAATCAAACCAAGCCTTATGTGCTATTCCAATAGTAGGTTTTCTTAGTCATGTGCAAGTAGAGTTACGTCGCCAAGCCCAAGAAATAGGCTGTGATGTTACTATTCCCCGCTCTCAATTTAATACTAATCTGGTTGACATTTTATCTGGTCAATATCCTTCTCAAAAAACTAAATAAAAAGGCTTATGTAGTTTCTACATAAGCCTAACAAAGTATTAACCCGTCTGTCAAAAAGTCATGCCCTCGCCAACCATATCAGTAAAGATAACAAAGCCGCTTACTACACTCTTACTAAATGACGCGACAAGAGATAAAAAAGCTATCATCATACTTAGAAAATTTTACCGGAGATTAGAGATTTATTTGGTTAAACACTCCAATATTTCAACGGCGAAAGCGGTTTGTCTACTAGTTACAATGAGATAGAATTTCCTCACTTATCTCCCAAAACAAATTTCGTTGGAGGTTTTATGTCTAATACTTTTCATAGAGTAACCCTGATTGTTTGTGACTCACTAGGAATTGGCGAAATGCCTGACGCGGCAGAATATGGCGATGCTGGTAGTGATACGCTAGGACATATCTTAGCTTCACGTAAAGTTCAAATTCCTAACTTACAACAATTAGGTCTATGTAATATTAGAGAGTTACCTCTACCTGCGACTTTAGAACCAATTGGATGTTATGGTAAAGCAGCACTGGCTTCTAGTGGTAAAGATACCACTACAGGGCATTGGGAAATGGCTGGAATTATTACTGCAACCCCCTTTCCTACTTATCCTAATGGATTTCCTTCTCATATAATGGAAGCTTTTGAAAAAGCCATTCAACGTAAAACCTTGGGTAATATAGCGGCTTCTGGAACAGAAATCATTGCTGAGCTTGGCCAAAAACATATAGAAACCGGCTACCCTATTGTTTACACTTCTGCCGACAGTGTTTTTCAAATAGCTGCACATGAAGAAATTATCCCTATTACAGAACTTTATCAAATGTGTGAAATAGCTCGTGAGATTTTGCGGGGTAAAGATGAAGTTGGCCGTGTTATTGCACGTCCTTTTATTGGCACTCTAGGAGGTTTTGTTCGTACAGAACGCCGTCACGATTACGCAATTATGCCCCCGCCAAATACTTTATTAGACCAACTTTATCAGGCTGAATTAGATACTGTTTGTATTGGGAAAATTAGCTCAATTTATTGTGATCGTGGGGTTACTAAAGAAGTTAAAGCTAAAAACAATATGTCTTTAATGGATCGCACAATAGATGCATTAAAAGAAGATACTAAAGGAATGATTTTTACTAACCTAGTAGATTTTGACATGCTTTTTGGACATCGTAATGATGTAGTAGGTTATGCTA
>CAZHXL010000394.1:0-1270 GCA_964536575.1 uncultured Clostridia bacterium
TGAGGTTTTGATCAGAAAATCTACCAGTTTTTTGCCTACCTACGATGCTTATTTCGACTTTTTCCAATTTATAAACAAGTTATACGAACTATGGAATAGTCCCTAATTTATTTTTTATTACTATGTTTAGCAGCTATACCATTTTGAAATGAAAAAACAGCATTAATAAGAAGCAAAGGTCGTGTTTCAATAAAGTTGGTTGTGTAATTTTAGCTGCTTATTAAATTGAATAGGTTTAGCACACCTACTGTCAGCTTTTTTAGAACACAACCTCTTTATTGACAGTTTTTTCACCTCAAAATAAAACTTTTCTACATTGTATTTAGTGTAGCTAATATATTTATTAGGAGAATTCCAAATGAAAAAAAGTAGTTTCTTAAAAGCGTTTTTTGTTGCTTCTCTTTTGGCTCTTATATTTAACCAATCGGAACGAGCTAACTCAACATCTCAAGATAAATTATTTAAAGAAAATCAAAATGATAAAAGGGTTTTAGCTGTTGCTCAATCCATTAGTCTTCGTTATTTGGCAGGCAAATCAGATGAGTATGATATAAAGCCCAACTCTGATTTACAAACTAAAAATATTTATATAGACGAGCTTTCAATGGCTCACACTAAGT
Source organism: uncultured Clostridia bacterium (assembly GCA_964536575.1). Taxonomy (GTDB): domain Bacteria; phylum Acidobacteriota; class Blastocatellia; order Chloracidobacteriales; family JADJPF01; genus JADJPF01. Next base: position 621 of record CAZHXL010000394.1, read on the forward strand.
TTCAACAAACACATGAAGGGATACCAGTATTTGGTGGAGAAATAATTGTACACCTTAATTCTGATGGTTCTCTTTTTACTATTACAGATTCTTTGGTTGGCAAAATTAATGTTGATACTAATGTAGCAGTTTCTGAACAAGGAGCTATTGAAAAAGCAATTAAGATTCTTGGTTGTAATGATTGTCTAACAGCAGCACCTAAAGTAGATATGTTTGTGCTACGTCATAAGGGTAAAGATTACTTAACCTACCGCGTTCAGTTAGAACGTCTTGATGGTAGTGATAAGACTGGAATGCCTGTTTATTTTATTGACGCTCATAGTGGTAAAAAGGTTTGGGGATACAACAATCTTCAAACTGCTAGTGTGACAAGTAGTGGCACTTCTACCTACTATGGCAATGTTTCTTTCACTGCTTACCAAAGTGCTACAACTTTTTATATGGAAGATGTAACTCGCAGAGTTGGAACATTTGATTACCAAAATACTATGAGTAGTCTTTCTCGTGCCATTGATACAGATAATGTTTGGAATGCTGCTAATCAAAGAGCTATGGTTGATGTTCAATATGGAGTGTCGAAAGCTTATGATTACTTCAAAAATGTACATGGACGTAATGGTATTAATGGTACTGGAGGGCCAGCTTTTATA
>CAZHXL010000394.1:1280-4037 GCA_964536575.1 uncultured Clostridia bacterium
GTTACAGGTTTAATTACTTCTGGAGTTCACTATGGCAATAAAGTAAACAATGCATTTTGGGATCCTAACAATAAATTCTTAAGTTTTGGTGATGGTGATGGTACAAATTTTAGTTCATTTACAACATTGGATCTTTGTGGGCATGAGCTAACTCACGGTGTTACTCAATTCACAGCTGGTTTAACTTATGCTGGTGAGTCTGGGGCATTAAATGAATCAATGTCTGATGTATTTGGTGTAATGATTGATCGTTATGTTAGGGGTGAAAGCACAAATACTTATAGGATTGGTGAAGAATGTTATACTCCAACTAATGGTAATCCTAATGATGCATTGCGCTATATGGACAATCCTCATTTAGCCATTAGTTCAAGGTTTACTACAGATGATGATCCTGATCATTATAGTGAACGTTACACAGGTGCTTTGGATAGTGGTGGGGTACACATTAATTCTGGTATTGCCAATAAAGCTTTCCACTTAGTTGCCAAGGGTGGCTCTCACCATTTAGGTGGTTCAATGGTAGGCATTGGGGCTGATGCTGCGGCTGCAATCTGGTATAAAGCACTTACTACTTATATGACTTCTAGTACTAATTTTGCTGGTGCAAGAGTTGCAACTCTAAATGCTGCAACAGTTTTATATGGACAAAATAGCACACAATATAATACCGTAGCGCAAGCCTGGAATTTAGTAGGTGTCAACCTTCCTACTACTAGTAAAGACACTGTAGGGTTATATATATCTTCTACATCAGCATTCAATCTAAGAAATACTAATACGGCAGGGCAACCAGATTTAGCTTTTGGCTATGGAGCAGCTAACGCAGGCTGGATTCCAATAGCAGGTGATTGGAATGGCGATGGTATTGATACTATTGGTTTATATGCCCCTACCACCGCAACGTTTTATTTAAGAAATTCAAACACAGGAGGTGTTGCTGATATTACTTTTAGTTATGGAGCAGCTAACGCAGGCTGGATTCCAATAGCAGGTGATTGGAATGGCGATGGTATTGATACTATTGGTTTGTACAACCCTACTAATTCTATATTTTATTTAAGAAACTCAAACACAGGAGGTGTTGCTGATATTACTTTCAGTTATGGAGCAGCCAATTCAGGTTTAGTTCCAATAACAGGTGATTGGAATAGTGATGGTATTGATACTATTGGTTTGTATTATCCTGCTATTGTAAGGTATGACCTTCGCAATTCTAATACAGGGGGTATTGCTGATATTAGTTTCACTTATGGGGGGCCAAACAGAGGGCTAATTCCTTTAGCAGGAGATTTCGATGGTAATGGGACTGACACTGTTGGAGCCTATGAGCCATCAACAGCTAAGTTTTACTTGCGTAACTCAAATGCGGGAGGCGTTGCTGATATAACTTTTGCTTATGGACAACCTAATTTACGCCCATTAATTGGTAATTGGGATGGTCGATGAAATTTGATGTATGGCTATATTTCGGTTGTTTTGAGATTTTAATCAAACTCTACCATATTTACTACAGCAGCCGTGTTTAAAAAGTAGTTCCACAATTTATTGGTGAGGTTGTTAATTATCTCTTACGTATCGGGTTAGGTAGATAAACATCTTGATAATGTTGTAAAACAATTTATCACTTTCTATAGCTTATTGGTTTTTCTCTATCTATGTCTTTTGTTAAAGTGAGTGAGCAAAATAATTATACTAACATTTTGTTCACTCACTTTTTTATCACAAAGCTTCTGTTAAGGAGATCATGGTAATGACAAATTCGTCTAACGCTTATCCTCGTACCCGCTCCAAAGCACTATTAATAAGCATAATACTATCGTTAACAATTATTTCTTGTGTTAACAAGCCTAAACCAATCAATTCTATATCTAATACTAGTAACACTACATCAGTTGCTACAGCAGCTATAGACCCAAACCAACTACAACTTAACAAAGCAATTGAGCGGGAACTAAAGGGAGACAAATTCCACTCCTACACAATAAAACTAGAAGCTAACCAATACTTAAATGCAGTAGTAGAGCAAAAAGGCATAGACATAGTTGCTGCTCTTTACAGCCCTAGTGGTGAAAAAGTCTATGAAGTAGATAGCCCTAATGGTAGTGAGGGGCCAGAACCTATTTACTTTATTAGTCAAACTTCTGGCGTTTATCGTTTAGAAGTTCGCTCTTTAGAAAAAGAAGCCAAAACTGGCAATTATGAAGTTAAGGTTAATGAACTTCGTGCAAGCATAGCTGAAGATATTGATAGAGTTGCAGGATTTAAAGCTTTAAGCGAAGCAACGTTACTAGAATCAGAAGGTAAACAAGAAAATGAAAAACTAGTTATTAGTAAGTATGAAGAAGCTATTGAAAAATTAGGTAAAGCTAACGAATTAATAACTAAAGTTAATGGTATTGATAGCTTGGCAAGATTTTATAAGAATAATGGTGACTATGCTAAGGCTGAGTTTCTCTATATCCAAGCATTGGAAATAAATAAGAAAGTATTAGGAGATAATCATCATGATACTGCTAGTTCAATGAGTAATCTGGCAAATCTTTATTATAGTAAAGAAGACTATAATAAAGCTGAACCTCTCTATATTATAGCTTTAGAAATTTTTAGGACAGCATTAGGAGATAATCATAGTGAAACTGCTGGTTCAATGAGTAACCTGGCAAATCTTTATCATAGCAAAGGAGATTACAACAAAGCCGCGCGCACTCTCGAAGAGGCGTTCGAAGCTGCCCATGCGTTACGGAACCTGGGGCC
>CAZHXL010000395.1:0-4015 GCA_964536575.1 uncultured Clostridia bacterium
AGTACTGGAAATAAAGGCTACTGGACATGGCTCTAGACAAATGTGCTTAATGGATAAGTTTGGTTTTCCTAGAACTAAAGCTAAAGCTGGAAAGAAATTCTTTGGCTTTCAAACAGGAGATATGGTCAAGGCTTTAGTTACTTCTGGCAAGAAGATAGGTGCTTACACTGGTAAAGTTGCTGTTAGGGCTAGTGGCTTTTTTAATATTACCTTTGGCAAAACTACTATCCAAGGCATTAACCATAAGTATTGCAAGCTTTTATTTGCTTGTGATGGTTATTCTTATTCTTTTAAGAAAGGGGATGGCGATTCTTCTCCGGCCTCGCATACCGGAGTTTCCTCGCCAAAGAAGGATGAAACTATGAAACAGGCAACACTGGGAAGAAGCCTTAATGTCGATTTTTTTGGGACGATGAAAAGCATAACCGTTTTGTCGCTCATAATCGCGACACTCATAATCCTACCATAGCCGAGCTAGCGTCAATTATTGAAGAAAAAAGTAAAAATAAGGTGGGAGCAATAAAGAAAACAATAAGTGATAAAATACTAAGTGTTGATTCAAACGAAGAAGTATTAAATAAATTAAATGAGCTTTCAGATAAGAATATTGATAAATGGTTAAAGAGGCTATCAGGTTCCGAGTAGGTTCGCCCCTACTCTGTTTTTCCTAGTGGGTTAATATGGTTTTAAAGAATCTCCTTAGCTAAAATTTACAGTTTTAAGCATTCTAATAAATTCTTAAGACTTAAAGGTATTTATGTTAGAAAAAAAACTAGCTCACTGTGATAAACAAGACTTGCCATTGCAAATTAATAATACTGCTACTAATTATCCAAAGGATAAAACTATTGTAGAGCTATTTGAAGAAGTAGTAAGTAGAACCCCAGAAGTTATAGCAATTGAATTTGAATCTCAACAATTGACCTATAAAGAGCTAAACGAGAAAGCAAATCAATTAGCAAATTATTTAAGAAAACAAGGAATAAAAGAGGAAACCCTAGTAGGCGTTTGTATAGAGCGTTCCCTAGAAATGGTAATTGCTGTATTAGCTATTATAAAAGCAGGTGCAGGATACTTACCTCTAGAAGCTGCCTACCCTGAAAAAAGACTAGAATACTTAATTAGAGACGCTAGAGCAGAAGTTATTCTAACGCAAAAAAGGTTAAGAGATAAAATAGAAGCTATAAGCAATACTATTTGTTTAGACGAAGATTGGAAAGAAATAGAAAAAGAGTCTACCAGTAACTTTAGCGTTTTAGTAAGACCAGAAAATATGGCGTATGTTATATATACGTCAGGTTCAACGGGTAATCCTAAAGGAGTGGTTGTTTGTCACCAATCAATAGTCCGGTTAATCAAAGAAACTAACTATATAAAAATCCAACCTCAGGATGTATTTCTACAATTTACACCTATTTCTTTTGATGTTTCCACTTTTGAGATATGGGGTAGCCTACTCAATGGTGCCAAATTAATAGTATTTCCTGCTTACAAACCATCATTAGGCGAGCTAGGAAAAAAAATAAAAGAATACAACATAACGGTTCTTTGGCTAATATCAGCCATATTTCACCAAATGGTAGAAGAGCAAATAGATTGTTTTAGAGGGTTAAAATATCTATTCTCAGGAGGAGATGTACTAGGAGTAAAGCAGGTAAAGAAGTTACTAGAGCAAGTACCAGGTATAACATTAATTAATGGGTATGGGCCAACAGAGAACACTACTTTTACTTCCTGTTATGTTATGACAGATGTAAGCCAAGTGGGTAGAACAGTTTCTATTGGATGTCCTGTTTCTAACACAGAGATTTATATAGTAGATGAAGACTTTAATATTGTACCAATAGGAGTTATGGGAGAACTCTATACATCAGGAGATGGGTTAGCAAGAGGATATTTAGCTAAAGCAGATTTAACAGCAGAAAGGTTTCTTCCTAATCCTTTTAGCTCTAAACCAGGTGCAAGGCTTTATAAAGTTGGAGATTTGGCTAGTTATTTACCTGATGGGAATATTGAATTTTTTGGACGTAAAGACAACCAAGTAAAGGTTAGAGGCTATCGCATAGAATTGGGTGAAATAGAAACTGTTTTAGACACACACCCTGTAGTTAAACAAAGTGTTGTATTAGTAGGCGAGACACCTTTAGGAGACAAACAATTAATTGCATATCTAGGGGTTAAAGAAAATGTAGTTTTTATTGTAAACGAGATAAAAGAGTTTTTGGGCAAACAATTACCAGAGCATATGGTGCCTAGCCGATTTATTAAAATAGATGAGTTTCCTCTAACGGCAAATGAAAAAGTAGATAGAAAAGCACTTTTAGCTCTAAGCCAAGAATTAAGTGAAGCTAGAGATTATGACCCGCCTGCTACAGAAGAAGAAAAAATATTAGCCAATATTTGGGAAACAGTTTTAGCAATAAGAAATGTAAACAGGTCTGATAATTTTTTTGAACTAGGGGGACATTCTTTACTAGCAACTAGGGTAGTTAGTCGAATTCGTGAACACTTTCAAGTAGAATTATCTTTAAGTACTTTTTTTAGCTCAGAAACCTTAGCTCAACTTGCCAAACAACTTAACATATCAAAATCTTTGTCAGTTGTAGAAAAAATTACTCCTATCTCACGTCATCAGCCCTTACCTCTATCATTTTCTCAAAAAAGAGTTTGGTTTATTCAACAACTAGCATCAGACCATTTAGCCTATACTTTTCATTCTAAGTTAGAGTTAACAGGTAACTTAAACCTTAACATTCTAGAAAAGTGTTTTAATGAGATTATAAATAGACATGAAATATTTCGTACTACATTTAGTATAGTTGATGAAGAACCAGTACAAATTATTCATCCACATCACTTTAATAGTGTTCCTATTATTGATTTAAGCGAAATACCAGAAGCAGAAAAAACACTTAAGTTAGAAAAATTAATTAATGATCAAATTTCTAAAGAGTTTGATATATCAGAGTTATATTTGATTCGTTGGCTGATAATACGTTTAAGCCATAGAGAGCATGCTTTAATTCATAGTGAGCATCACATAGTTCATGATGGTTGGTCTTTTAATGTATTTCTTAAAGAGCTAGTAACTCTTTATCAAGCTTACTACTTAGGTCAGAATCCAAAATTAGAAGAGCTTAAAATACAGTTTGTTGATTTTGCTGCTTGGCAACATCAATGGTTAGAAACTCAAGCTGCCAAGGCTCAATCTGCTTACTGGAAAAACAATTTAACAGGTTGCCCTCCATTATTAACACTTCCTTATGATCGTGTACGACCTAGCTTACAAACTTTTCAAGGTAGTAGCTTTAGACAACATTTATCAGAAGAGCTTTGTCAATCACTACGCAATTTGAGCAGAGAAAAAGAGATTACATTATTTATGGTAATGTCTGCCGCTTTTACAATCCTGCTTTATCGCTATAGTGGTCAAAAAGATATAGCTTTAGGTTCAACCATTGCTAATCGACGCTTACAAGAAGTAGAAAATATTATAGGCATGTTTGTTAATAATATAGTTTTAAGAAGTATTTTGTCAGAAGAAGAAAGGTTTGATAGTTTATTAGAAAAAATAAAACACACAACATTAGCAGCTTATGAAAACCAAGACATTCCTTTTGATAGGGTCGTTGATGCAGTAAATCCAGAACGTAGTTTAAGCTATTCTCCAATATGCCAAGTATTTTTTAGTTTCCACGACGCGCAAATTCCAAAGCTAGAGTTTCCTGAAGTAGAAATAAACCTAACAGAAGCATTAAGTAATGGCTCTTCTAAGTTTGATCTTACTGCTATTGTTATTCCTCATTTTGAACAATCTATTGGGGCAAATTCTTCTTCTAATGTAAAACAGATTTCTTTAGTGTGGGAATATAATTCTGACCTTTTTGATCAAAGCACTATTTTAAGAATGTCAAAACACTATCAAATTTTGTTAGAGAAAATATTAGTTGATGGAAAAACTCCTGTTTCTCAAATCTCATTTTTAGATAAAAGTGAATATGAGCAAATAATAGGG
>CAZHXL010000396.1:0-252 GCA_964536575.1 uncultured Clostridia bacterium
ATCTGGCAAAACACTAGTAAAAACTTATAGTAATATTTTTGATTTATGTATTAATTTATTGGCTTTACAGGGATTAAGAATTTTTATTGCTCATTTTATTTTTTCCAAAACTTAGGTCTTAGTTACTTGCCTGAAAATGGTTTCTTTCCTAAAATCCACTGGGAATTTTCCAATTAAACTTTTATTACATTTTATTCAATTATTATTAATATTTTATTTAATAAACTATATTTATTAACACGAGAATATTAA
>CAZHXL010000396.1:262-4013 GCA_964536575.1 uncultured Clostridia bacterium
ACAACTTCTTGATTTGGTTATCAACTCGCTTTATACAAACAAGGAGATCTTTCTGCGGGAATTGATCTCTAACGCTTCAGATGCCATAGATAAATTGCGTTTTGAAGCTCTAACAAAAACCGAATTGTTAGAGGATGATGATAAGTTTGAAATCCGCCTAGAGGCAGATAAAAAAGCTCGTACCTTGACGATTTCTGATAATGGCATAGGAATGAGTCGCGAGGAAGTAATTAATAATATCGGTACTATTGCTAGATCTGGAACCAAAGAGTTTAGAGAGAAATTAAAAGATGCCGTGTCGGATAAAGGGTTGGTAGAGCTAATAGGACAATTTGGAGTTGGTTTTTACTCAGCTTTTATGGTGGCTGACAAAGTAAGTCTAGTTACTCGAAAAGCTGGAGAAAGAGCCTGAGAGTGGCATTGAAGATTATACAGACTCTTGGACGCTTTCAAATATTGTTAAACGTCACTCAGATTTTGTTGGTTATCCAATTATTTCCAAAGAAGAAAAAGAAGAAGTTGAAAAAGATGAAGAAGGCAATCCTAAAAAAGATGGCAAAACTACTACAGTGATTGAGGATAAAATCCTTAATTCAATGAAGCCTATCTGGACTCGTTCACAATCAGAAGTTACTGAAAGTGAATATGCTGAATTCTATAAACATATTTCTCATGATTGGACAGAACCTATAAAAACTATTTCCCTAAAAGCAGAAGGTCGAATAGAGTATCAAGCCCTTTTATTTATTCCTTCAAAAGCACCTTTTGATCTTTATTATCACGGCTCAGAATGGGGACTTAGGCTTTATGCTAAGCGTATAATGATTATGGAAAAGTGTGAGGAAATTATTCCTCGTTATTTACGCTTTGTTAAAGGCATCGTAGATTCTTCTGATTTACCACTTAATATTTCTCGCCAAATGCTACAACAAGATCGTCATATCACACAGATTCGTAAATGGTTAGCTAAAAAGGTACTAGATACTCTCAAAGAACTCCAAGAAAAAGACAACGAAAAGTATTTAGAAATCTGGAAAGCTTTTGGTGCTGCTATTAAAGAGGGTGTTAGTAGCGACTTTGAAAATAAAGACAAAGTGGTTTCATTACTTTTGTTTGAATCTTCTCAAGATAAAGAAAAGCTTACTTTATTAAAAGACTATGTTAGCCGTATGAAGCCTGAACAAAAGGAAATCTTTTATCTAACAGGAGAATCTCGTACAGTAGTAGAAAATTCTCCTCACCTAGAAGCTTTTCAGGAAAAAGGCTACGAGGTACTTTACTTAGTCGAGCCAGTTGATGAATTAGTAGTAGACTCTTTGCATGAGTTTGAAGGTAAGTCATTAAAGTCTATTGGCAAAGGTACTGTAGAGTTAGGAAGCGAAGAAGAAAAACAAAAAGCAAAACAAGAATTAGAGGAAAAACAAAAAGAAAGTGCTAGTTTACTTGAATTTATTCAAAAGAAACTAACTGAAGATATTAAAGAAGTTCGACTTTCTAACCGTTTAACCTCTTCTCCTGTTTGCTTAGTTGGTGCCGAACACGATTACAGCCCACAGCTAGAAAGGTTACTACGCCAAGCTAAAAACACACCTAAGCAAAAGCGTATTATGGAACTTAACCCTAAACATTCTATTTTTCTAAAAATGCAAGAACATTATGAGAAGAATAAAGAGGATTTACTACTTTCAGATTATTCGGAATTGCTATTAGGTTATGCACTTTTAGCAGAAGGTTCTGAACTACCTAATCCCGCTAGATTTAATCAATTAGTAGTAAGTTTAATGACTAGAAATCTCTAAAAAATAAGTGCCAGAAGTTGCAGGAAACTATAACTTCTGGCACTGAAATATTCTTAGGATTCTGAGAAAACTTTCCATTAGCCTAAGCAATAAAGCCCAACAAGGCTCAACTCATTTAATTATCTATTCATTTAATTATCTATGGTCTTTTTTGCGATGGATTATATAACCAATTCCTGCACCAGCTCCTGCACCAATTAACGCACCTTTTTTGCCCCCGATTACTGCTCCACCAACAGCCCCAATCGCTGTGCCAACTACTATATGCTTTGTTCGACTAGGGCGGTTTTCATATTCTCTATTGTAATCATAATCACGTGAATCTCTGTTTCTATCATAGCGGGCATCTTCATTATCATAGCGATAATCACGGTCACGATCTCTATCATAATCACGGTTACGGTCATTGTCTCTATCTTGGTAATTAGAACTATAGGCTGTATAGGTTGGCTGGCAGTTTTTAATTTTGCGTTGGCGGGTTTGAGCAAAACTATTGCTTGATAAGATAAGTAAGGAAATTAAAACCATAAGGCTAACAGCAATTTGACGTTTAGTAATATATTTCATGTTTTTTACTCCTAAGATTTTTTTGGTTGGTTGCCGTGTCCTCAGCACATTTTGTGCCAAATAAGAGCTAAAAAAAACAGTTTTTTTGGGCTTATTACTCTTTTTAATAATTGAACTTAAATGAGCTATGGTTATTTGACAGATATACAACTCAGGGTGGTTTTCAGCCTAGATAGTGTGATATATAAACGATATCGTGTAAGACTATTTTTAGTTTTGGTAAAAGGAAGACTTAATAATGACAATAGTTAAACAAGATGTTTGGCAAGAGCTAACATGGCGTGAATTAATTTATCAATCTACAGAACGTGAACTTGGCGCAATGATGAATAAAGAGCAGTTTAGCTGTTATTGCGGGTTTGACCCTACTAGTGACTCTTTGCATGTTGGTAATCTAGTACCGCTTTTAGGGCTAGCCAGGATGCAACGCGCTGGACATCGGCCTATTGCACTAGCAGGCGGGGCAACAGGCTTAGTAGGTGATCCTAGTGGTAAAAGCGATGAGCGCAGCCTACTATCACGCGATGCTCTAGCCGCTAATGTTGCTGCTATTCGTAATCAATTAGAGCATTTTCTTGACTTCAGTGCTGGCGACTCTTCTGCTTTACTAGTAGATAATGCTAGTTGGTTAGACGGGTTTAACCTACTAGATTTCCTACGCGATATTGGAAAACATTTTACTATTAATGAAATGATGTCCAAAGACTCAGTAAAAAACCGTATGGAGCAAGGTATTTCCTATACAGAGTTTTCCTATATGTTACTACAGGGATATGACTTCCTACATTTATTTAAGACTTATGGTTGTCGTTTGCAAATAGGCGGTAGTGACCAATGGGGCAATATTTTAGCTGGAATGGAATTAATTCGTCGTATTGAACACCAAAACGCCTACGGCTTAACATTTCCTTTAATTACTAATTCTGATGGTCAAAAATTTGGTAAGACTGCTAGTGGAACAAAATGCTGGTTAGATCCTAATAAAACAAGCCCTTATAAATTTTATCAGTTCTTTATTCAAGTTGATGATCGTGATGTTGTTCGTTTCTTACGTTATTTTACTTTTCTCTCAAAAGAAGAAATTACTGAGCTAGCAACAAAACTACAAACTGCGCCAGAAAAACGCGACGCTCAAAAAGCCTTGGCACGAAGCTTAACAGAACTTGTTCATAGCAAAACTGAGCTTGAACATGCTGAAGCAGCTTCACAAGCCTTATTTGGTGGAGATTTAACTAGTTTGGATGAACGCACCTTGTTAGAAGTTTTTGAAGAAGCACCATCATTTCAATTACCTAAAGAGTGGTTTACCCAAGGACGTTTTTTAGTTGATGCATTAGTAGAAGCAAAAATAGAGTCTTCAAAAAACTCTGCTCGTCAAAGCCTCC
>CAZHXL010000397.1:0-4009 GCA_964536575.1 uncultured Clostridia bacterium
TGACATTGCAGAACGAGAACATGTTTCTACCATAACATCAACCTACAACGAACCTTTGATTACTAGTGAATGGGCAATTTCTATTTTCAAACAAGCTAAAGAGCGAGGCTTTCTTACCTCTTATGTTTCTAATGGTAATGGTACACCAGAAGTACTAGATTATTTGCGCCCTTGGGTAGACCTCTACAAAGTAGACTTAAAAAGCTTTCGTGATAAGCACTATAGGGAATTAGGCGGGCTACTCTCTAATGTCTTAGAAACTATTAAAGGTCTAAAAGCTAGAGGATTTTGGCTAGAAATAGTTACTTTGGTTATTCCTGAGTTTAATGACTCTCCTGAGGAACTTAAAGAAATGGCAGAGTTTTTAGTTTCTGTAGATCCTTTTATTCCTTGGCATTTAACTGCTTTTCATAGTGATTACAAAATGACAGATCGAGATAATACAAACGTTACTACACTCTTAAAAGCCGCAGAAGTAGGTCGAGAAGTTGGGCTAAAGTATGTTTATATAGGCAATGCTCCAGGTCAAGTAGATGGATGGGAAAACACATGGTGTCATAATTGTAATGAGCTACTAATTGAGCGTTATGCTTATCATATTAAGCAAATTAGATTAAAAGCTGGTAGATGCCCAAAATGCCAAATAGAAACCCCAGGGCGATGGTCTTCGCCAAGGTTTAAGTTAGATTACCAGATCGATAATAACCATGGTTGGATACGTAGGTTGAGATTTTAATTATTGATGTAGGGGCAGAATATGTCTGCCCTTCTTTAAAAAAGAAAGGTAGCAAAATAGTTATATGGTGACAGTAATAGTAAGATCTTTAAGTGGGTTAAAAAACCAAATTCAAGCAGGAGCACATACCCTAATTGCTGATGAACCAGAAAATGCTGGTGGTGAGGACGAAGGGCCAGATCCTTATAGCCTGCTGCTTTCTGCTCTAGGGGCTTGTACCTCTATGACTTTGCATCTTTATGCTCGTCAAAAAGGATGGCCGCTAGAGGAAGTAGAAGTAACACTAATTCACAACAAACAATATGCTCAGGATTGTCAAGATTGTGAAACTAAAGTGGGTAAGGTAGACGAAATTCGCCGACGTATTCATCTAAAAGGTAATTTAAGCGAAGAACAACGTCAAAGATTATTAGAAATTGCTGCTAAATGCCCTGTTCATCGAACTTTGATGGGCGAAATAAAAGTGCGTGATACTTTAATCTAATTTCTGCAAATCTTTGTAAATAAACTAAATAAATAGAGCCTAGAAAAAGGAAAACATTTTAATGCGAATAATTATTTATACTGGCAAAGGCGGTGTAGGTAAAACCTCTGTTGCTGCTGCTGCTGCTTTGCGGGCTGCTTCATTGGGGCACCGTACTCTTATTTTAAGCACTGATGCAGCACATAGCTTAAGTGATGTGTTTGATCAAGACCTAGGTCATGAAACTAAAGAGATCTCCCAGAATTTATGGGCAATGGAAGCTAATGTTTATAACGATTTAGAAGAAAACTGGGGTGCAGTTCGCGCACATATTGCTAGATTAGTAGCTTTGCAAGGAATGGATGAAGTGTTAGCTGACGAAGCTGCGATCCTTCCAGGAATGGATGAGCTTTTTAGTCTAGCGCGAATTAAAGAATTAAGTGAATCTAATAACTATGATTGCATTATAGTAGACGCTGCTCCTACAGGAGAAACTTTAAGACTACTAGCACTACCTCAGACGCTTTCTTGGAGCGTAAAACTCTTGCGTCGAGCAGACCATTACATTATCAAACCACTTGTTAGGCCACTGGCAAAGTTTTCTCCTGGTATTGAGGAAATGCTCACCCCAGAAGAAGTAATAGTGGCTCTAGAAAATATGCTTAAGAAGCTAACAGCAATGAAAAAGCTGCTTGCTGATACTAGCAAAACCACTGTGCGTTTAGTTATGAATCCGGAAAAAATGGTAATTAAAGAGTCTAAACGAGCTTTAACTTACTTAAACATGTATGGATTATTAGTAGATTCTGTGATTGTTAATCGAGTGCTTGCTCCTGATAGTGGTTATCTAGAAGGCTGGCGAGCGATTCAACAACGTTACTTAGATGAAGTAGCGTCAGATTTTGCCCCGCTTCCAATCCAACAAGCACCTCAATATGCTGCTGAGGTAGTTGGGCAAGTCGGATTAAAGCAATTAGCTTTAGATCTTTATGGTGATAATGATCCTGCTAAGATAATGTTTGAGCATACAGTATTTGAGATTACTAAACAAAATCAGGAATACCAAATGCGAGTACGATTACCAATGCTAGACCGTAAAAAAATGCGTATTCGCAATACAGGTAGCGAGTTAGTTTTACAAATAGAAAACCAACGTCGCATTATTAGTCTACCTTCAGCAATGGCTGGTTATAAGCCTGTTCGAGCCAACTATGAGCAAGATTATTTGGTTGTGCAATTTGCTAAAATAAATACTCCTGTTCATCCACAAAACCAAGAGACAACAGAAACTCAACCACATATAGAAGCTCAAGGAACTCAAGGTATTACCAGTGGCAATAATCTATCTGAAACCCTACAAAACCAAGAGGTGGTTGGGTAGAATTCGTATGACAGGAAGTATTACCTATTAATCTATGAGTTTAGCCTTAGAGCCTCAAAGACATATATGGACAAGAAAAGATCTAATAAGGGTTCGACGTCTATGACGACGATAGAGTAAGGAATAAAATGAAATTACGATGAGTGAAACAATTCAATTGGAATCAATAATAGTAGTTACTTACAACAAACAATATAAGGATGTATTTGATAGGCTGAATCGAGAATGGCTTGAACATTACGGTTTGTATGAAGAAGAGGATGGAAAATATCTTGAACATCCAGAAGAGATGATTATAGATAAAGGTGGTGAGATATTTTTTGCACTCAAAAAAGGTGAAGTTGTTGGAACCTGCGCAGTTATACCATACAAAGCAGATGTAGTAGAACTAGCTAAGTTGGCTGTAGATAACAAAGTTCAAGGGCAAGGCATTGGTCGGCGATTAACTGAGACTGTAATTGACTGGGCACGTGATCGAAAATGCCAAAAGGTTATATTAGTTTCTTCTACTAAGTTAAGACAGGCATTACATTTGTATGAAAAACTTGGGTTTTTATATGGCTCACTCCCTGATGATATTTCCTATGAAACCGCCGATATTTATATGGAATTGAGCTTAAGTTAAACCCCGTTCGTGTTCAGATTGTCAAAAACAAATAAACAATGTTTCTTTAGAAACTCAAAGTCAAATAGCACAGCTACCAGTGGAAAAATTAGAAGAATTGGCTGAAGCACTATTTGACATTAAAACAAAAGAGGATCTAATTACTTGGCTAAATCTTAATTGTTAAAACTTAGGACAACTTTATTGCTATTTCAATAACTCCAATGCTGCTAATGTCATAGCCTTGACCCCAGTAAATATTGTTGGTTCAGTCATTGGGGCAAATTGGCTAGAATGCAGAGATGGCAACGGTGTTCCTTCTGCACGGCTTTTAGCTACTTTGCTAGGTTCAACTGCGCCTAACCAAAAAATAAAGCCAGGAATTTGATCATTTAAGTTAAAACGACCAAAATCTTCACCTCCCATAACAGGATCCGTTTTTACTACGTTATCTTTTCCTAAAGTTCGCTCAAAAACACTGCTTATTCGTCTGCTTAGTTCAGGGTTATTAAAAGTCGCTGGGGTAAATTCTGTTTCTACTACTTCAACAATTGGTAAACGGTTATCAGGAATGCCTGCTGCTATAGCAATACCTTTGGTAATACGTTCAATACTACTAAGTACTTTTTTACGTACTTCTTCTTTGTATGTCCTAACGGTTAGTTGCAGCTTTACCTCATCAGGAATAATGTTATGTTTTGTGCCACCATTAATTGATCCAACTGTGACAACTGCTGGGTCTAGAGGCGAATTTTCTCGGCTCACAATGGTTTGTAGGGCTAAAACAATTTGTGCTGCTAGCACTACAGGATCTTTAGTTGTTTG
>CAZHXL010000398.1:0-3999 GCA_964536575.1 uncultured Clostridia bacterium
ATGCTATAGGAGTTACCACTTGTATTTGTAGAACTGTTATTATTACCAATACTTTTAATCATAATCCTCCTGACAAAATAAAAATGTGTTGATTTTTCTTGTTTTATCGGATTTATGCTTGTCAAAGTTGTGTTAGATATAAATATTTTAGTTTTTATTCCATTAAAATTAGCTTATCACCACTAATATAAGCAATTAATCCTTCTTTAACAAAACTAAGCGGCCCACTATCGCTGCCTACTTTTAGTTTTAGAAAACGCTTTCCATCACCATTAAAAGCCATAAAAAACTCATTATCTAACAAATAAATATTACCGTTAACATCAACAATTGGTTGGTGTCTAAGTAGTAATCCTATTGCCTCAATTTCTTGTTCCCAAATCACTTTTCCATTAGCTTGTAGTCTAGCAATATGGCTTTCAGAAAAAGCAATCCATTCACCATTAAGATATTCAGAAAAAATTGCAGGCTTTGAATACCTACCACAAAGTTCACCTCTAGGACTATAAATTGCAGAAAATTCCTCATTAAAAGAACCTAAGGCAGAGAATTGACGAGAGTTAATTACTGGTATCAGGTCAGCATCTTTTAATCCTGTATCCCAAACTATTTTGCTGTCTAGATGTACTCGACAAATACCCAACTCAGCATAACCAGTAATTAAAAACGTGTTATCTTCAAACATTGCTACAGGACGAATATCATAGCCAAACATTCCTAGTTCTTTTACATAGTCATCCCCAAATAAGTAGGCTGAGCCTTGAGTAGAAGTTAAAATTAGCTCACCTGTGTAGGTAAGATTAGGCGACAAGCCAGAGTCATCAGGGGATAATTCACCTATATCAATTTGCCAAACCACTTCACCGTTGCTATCAAAAATTAATATTGTATTACGCAATATTACTAGGGTTCGGTTATTAGATAAAGCGACAGGGATCGAGTGATAAATATAGCGATCATCTAGCTCATCATCCTCAGCATCCATATGATCGCGAAAGATTTTAGACACATGTTTATCTTCAAAATCACGGTTATCTTCTGGGTCATCCTCATCTTCCAACTCCTCGTCATCCTCGTCATCCTCGTCGTCCTCGTCGTCATCCTCATCATCTAGCTCATCGTCTTCGTCTTCAAAGTCGTCCTCAAGAGTATTGTATTGGGCTAAGGGCACAGACCACAACAATTCACCTTCTAGGCTTATAGCCGAAAGCGACCCATTACAAACGGCTCTAAGCGAGCCATCTTCGGCAACTACTACGCCGCGAATTAGAGTGTTAAGCGATGTCCCATCAAAAGGCAGTGGTATTTTTTTTAGTATTTTGCCCTTACTAGGGCCTGCTATTGTAGAAAACGCGCTATTACTGCGATTGCCACCAGTTCTTGGCCAAATGCTATTAGCTAAAGAGAATAATTTTTCTGTCATAGAGTTTAGTTTATGGTTTTAGAGATTGTGTTTAATTTGACACCTTGGTTTAAGGCTGAAAAAAATATAAGTCAAATCTATCGCAAAAAGTTCTTCTTTTCTATGCTTGTCGGTGGTAAATTGTCACTATGGCCGGTTATCTTACAGACATTTCTGGAATTAAAGTAGGACATTTTACTAGCACAGTACGTCCTACGGGTTGTACTGTTATTGTTGTGGAAAAAGGTGCTACAGCAGGTGTAGACGTGCGTGGAGGCGCGCCTGGGACAAGAGAAACAGACCTACTTAATCCTGTAAATACTGTGCAAATGGTGCATGCAATAGCTTTATCTGGTGGTAGTGCTTTTGGGTTAGATACAGCTAGTGGTGTAATGCGTTACCTAGAAGAAAAAGACATTGGTTTTGATACAAAAGTAGCTCGTATTCCCATTGTTCCTGCGGCGGTGATTTTTGATCTACAGATTGGAGATAGTAGCCTTCGTCCTAGTGCCGCAGATGGTTATGAAGCAGCTAAAAATGCTCAAACAGGTGCTTTTGCTGTAGGAAATGTTGGTGCTGGTACAGGTGCTACAGTAGGAAAACTCTTTGGCCCAGAACGTGCTACACGTGGTGGACTAGGAACAGCAAGTATTAGCTTAGGTAACTTGATAATAGCCGCTTTAGTAGTTGTTAATGCTGCTGGCGACATTATTGATCCGCAAACAGGTTCTTGTATTGCTGGTGCTCGCTCAGATGAAGGGGATACTTTACTTGATATAATGGCAGCCTTAAAAAAAGGTCATCGTCCTAGTATTTTTGCTGTTCAGAATACTACTTTAGGTGTAGTAGCAACCAATGCCAGATTAACCAAACCTGAGGCTACCAAACTAGCATCAATGTCACATGCAGGACTCTCTCGAACTATCAACCCAGTTCATACTCCTTTAGATGGCGATACTATTTTTGCTTTATCTACAGGAGACTATCCTGAGCATGTAGATATGGTTACTCTAGGCGCATTAGCAGCAGATGTAATGGCTAGTGCTGTACTAAATGCTATTCAGGCTGCTACTTCATATCAATCAATACCTGCGGCGGCAGATTTAATAAAAATATGATTTCTAGTGTTGCTCATTGCACGCTAAATCTTAGCTTAGAAGAAATCCTTGCTTTTATTCTCCATCTTCCTAGTAGTAGCTATCCTTGCTTACTAGATAGTTGTCACTATCAAAACTATAGTCTCTATACAGGGCGTTACTTAATTGCAGCTTATCAACCAGAAAATTGCCTGCAAATAATTGATAATACTAGCTATCTGCTTTCTCGGCAGCAAGAAAAAGTTATTAATGGCAATGTAATGGCTTTCCTAGATGAGGTTTTGGATGAGTGGAGGGTTAGTCTCCAAGAACAATTGCCAGCAGGCTTTCCTTGTAGTAATGGTGCTGCAATAGGCGTTTTTTCTTATGATTTAGGCAGATATTTTGAGCGTATTCCCAGAATAGCCAAGGTTAATCACTTTGTACCAGATTTGTTTTTATGCTTTTACACTGTACTAATTGTTTATGATTATTTTCACAATAAAGCAACGCTAATTGCTTGTAGCCAAAAGCCTAATCAAGCTGAGTCACACCTTAAAGCGGCACTGTCTCAACTAGAACGAATGGGAAAATCTGCTCCTAAACTAAGTCTTAGTGATAAAGGAAGAAAATATCAATATAAGTCAACTTTTACTAAAGAAGCTTACCTAAGCACAGTAGAAAAAATAAAAGCTTATATAAAAATAGGAGACATTTATCAAGCAAACCTAACTCAACAATTTCAATTTAATTTACTAGGACTAGATGCTAGTGAGATTTTCCTTAAGATTCGCGCACAGTTTCCTGTTCCATTTGCAGCATACTTCAAAACCCCTAATTGGTCAGTTGTTAGTGCTTCTCCAGAATGCTTTCTTGAGTGTCAGGGAAGAGAGGTTGCTGCTTATCCTATTAAAGGCACAAGGGCAAGAGGTATTGATACTAAGTCTGATAACCAATTGGCAAACGAGTTAATTAATAGTGAAAAAGACAGAGCAGAAAATATTATGATCGTAGATTTATTGCGTAATGATTTAGGGCGAGTTTCAGAAATTGGCTCGATTGATGCTAGTAAGATTTTATCTTTGCAAGCACTTCCAACTGTATTTCATCTAACTTCTAAGGTCAGTGGTAAGCTGCGAGAGAATATAAAGCTAAGTGATTTACTTAAAGCAACTTTTCCTTGTGGTTCAATCACAGGAGCACCCAAGCTACGTGCAATGGAGATTTTAGAAAAAATTGAACCAACTAGGCGAGGTTTATCAATGGGGTCAATCGGTTGGCTAGGTTATAATGGTGATTTAGGCTTAAATGTTGCAATCCGCACGCTTTTTATCCAAAATGAGCAAGGCTATTTTAATGTTGGCGGTGGGGTTACGGCTGATTCTGACCCACTAGCAGAATATGAAGAATCTTTGGTTAAGGCTCAAGCAATGTTTCAAGCTATTGGACTAGAACTCTAGCTATCAAACTCTAGCTATCAAACTCTAGCTATCAAACTCTAGCTATCAAACTCTAGCTATC
>CAZHXL010000399.1:0-3988 GCA_964536575.1 uncultured Clostridia bacterium
CCCGATCGCGAAATGCAGATCGACATCCATAACCTGAATAATCCCACGATCCTCCGCGAAGTACTTTTAATGTAGGCTTTTCGCCAGTATCCCAAGGTTGTTCGTCTGTTGGTGCCCCATCGTAATTATCATGCCAAATATCCTGACACCATTCCCAAACATTTCCATGCATATCATAAAGCCCAAATAGATTAGGATTAGCTAGGCTACCAACTTCGGTAGTAGACGTGCGATAAATGCTTTTACGAGCTAATCCATAAGGCGAGCTACCATCAAAATTTGCTAAACGAGCCGTTACTGTTTGCCCAAAACTAAAAGGTGTTGTAGTACCTGCACGAGCAGCATATTCCCATTCCGCTTCACTAGGCAAGCGATAATAATGACCAGTTTTTTGAGATAATCGCTGACAAAACTCTATTGCATCATGCCAAGAAACTTGCTCTATTGGCAAAAGGTCGCCTTTGAAAAAAGCGTTTTGTGGATCTAAATCCTGGCTAACTTTTGGCCAATTTGCTACAACTTGCCATTGAGCTTGAGTGATTAAGTATTTACCTATAAAAAAACTAGGTATTGAAACTAAATGTTGAGGCTTTTCATCTTTATCGCCTTCATCGCTCCCCATTAAGAACTCTCCTTTAGGAATATAAACCATCTCTAGGAGAACCCCATCTAGGTCTTGGCAAAAGTATTTAGCTTTATTTTTACGTCTTTTAGTAATTCGACCGAACTCGTCGACTATAGGCACAGAAAACTCAAAAACATCTAAGGAATTTATCATAAACGCTTACTCTATAACATTACAAAATTATTATCCAGAAAAAGTTACAAAACCCTTATTTCCTAAGCAAATATTTTAGACCATGTTCTAGCTCTGGAAATAAAAATTGATAGCCAGCTTTTTGTAACTGAGTAGGCATCACGCGGCTACTAGAAAAAAGTGCTTCATCAGCTAACTCTCCAAAAACTAGTCGTGCAGCAAAACCAGGAATAGTAAATATTGTCGGTCGATTTAGGGCTTGACCAAAAGATTTGGTAAATTCTTTATTAGTAACAGGGTTAGGCCCAACAACATTAATAACCCCTGATAATGAGTCCTCTTTTAATAAAAACTCAATGATATTTATTACATCATCAAGTACTATCCAACTCATATATTGCTTTCCATCACCCAACTGACCACCTAATCCTAATTGAAAAGGCAACATCATTTTGCTTAATGCCCCTCCACTAGGACTAAGAACTACACCTATGCGCATAAGCACTAGACGAACACCATTAGCAATTAGAGCTTTACTTGCTGCTTCCCATTCATAAGTTAATTCTGCAAGAAAGCCACTACCTAAAGAGCTTTCTTCCGTTAGAATTTCACTACCACGATTTCCATAATACCCAGTAGCTGATGCCATTAGTACAACTTTAAGCGGGCACTTAGCTTTTAGTAAAGTATTACAGAGATTTTTAGTAGATTTAATTCGACTATCACGAAGACGCTGCTTTTTTTCCTGTGTCCATCGACCATCAGCAATATTTTCTCCAGCTAAGTGAATTAGTACCTCTGCGCCAGAAAGTGCTTGAGGGTCTATTTCCCCAGTATCTGGTTGCCAGTTAAACTTTTTAGCTTGTGGACTGGCGTTAGAGCGAACTAGTTTTTTTACTTGGTAACCCTTTTTTTCTAAGTATGGTACTAAAGCTGAACCAATGAACCCGCTTGAGCCAGTAACAAGTATATGTGAGAGGTTTGACATAAGAAATATTTTCCTATATAACAAACTTTTTAGTAACTATACCACTGTAGCAAAAAACTATTCTATTGTGCTATTTAGCAAAATCTTGATGTCCTAAGAACATTTTAGGTACATTTTAGGTATATATGATAAAAGCACCAGTGGTTTATTTCTGGTGCTTTTTTAAACTTCATAAAGTAGATCTTCTGGCAATGTTTGAGGGTTTTCTACTAGTTGTGGCTCGCGTGGTAAACGCATAGCTTTTCTGCTATCTACTTCTAATAAATGATGATAGGCTTTAATCAAAAACCTTGGCATGATTAGATCATGAGTGCGTTTTACACGATCTTCTGATTGTAGACTTGCTAACATCTTATTAAAAAGTTCTTCCCCATTGTGAGCTAAAATATGTTCACGTTTTTCTGGATCTAAAAAATTACGTAATACACTATCTCTATCTGCTTCTGGATGAAACTGCGTTGCTTGAAATTCTTGACCAATGGATAGGGTCATAATAGCTTTTCCTCGCAACCCATGGCGGCTTTCTAAAGCTAAAACCGTTGCTTCTAGCGCAGCTAGTTTAGACTCATCTGGATTAACTACTTGATAATTACGACGTTCAAAAGCAAAAAAACGCTCTCCTAACCCTTCTAGCATGTAAGAAGACATCCCTGTAGGAGTAGGGTAAGCAGGCATAATACCATATACTGATCTAGGAGCGTCACAAACCTCTGCAAAACCAAAATGCCGAGTCAGTACTTGAAAAGAATGGCAAATAGCAAAAAAGAAAGTTTTTCGCTCTTTGTATTGATTATGTTCAATTACTGAATCTAGCAACTTAAAATAATCTACCTCCCATTGCTTTCCTTCTCCATCATGTGGCGAGCCTGGGCCACCACTAGAAATATAAATATCAAAACGCTGTTTAGGTACTTCTCCGAAATCTCTTACGCGAAAATGCTCTATGTTAAGTTCTAATAATGACTGATGGCGAGTTTTCCAAGACTCTTGAGAGTTTTCTAGTAATTGATAAATACAACCTATTCCTTGGTTCTTAAAACCATCATTCATATCAAGTATAGCGACACTAATTGATTCTTTTTTAGATAAATTACTCATAATAGTTGGTTTGTGAAAAACTTTTCGTGACGAAGATAAATTTTCTGTTTATAATAACCTAGTTTAGACATTAAAACATCTAGAAAAATCCTCTAATTTTACAGTAATGGCTCTATTTAATAGTTTTGATAGTTTTGATCATAAAGGACTCTATGCAATTACAGATAGAGTGATAGCCAAAGGCAGCCACACAGAAATTGTGGCTTCTATTTTAGCTGGTGGAGGACGCCTAATCCAACTTAGGGAAAAAGACCTGCCTACTGGAGATTTTTACCAAGCAGCCATTCTATCAGTTAAAATTGCTCATCAAAAAGGAGCCTGTTTAATTATTAACGACCGCGTTGATATTGCTCAAATGACTCGAGCAGATGGAGTGCATCTAGGGCAAGATGATCTATCACCAGAAAAAGCTCGCTTGATTTTAGGCGAGAATGCTATAATTGGCCTCTCAACGCACTCACTAACACAAGCACTAATAGCTGATAAGCTTCCAATAGACTATATTGCGGTTGGGCCAATATTTCCTACCCTAACAAAACCCGAAGCTAGTGTAAGTGTTGATAGTGGCCAAGTAGGGTTAAATTTATTGCAAGAAGTTTGCCAAAAAGTTAGTAAACCTGTAGTTGCTATTGGAGGAATTACTTTAGAAAGAGCTTCTGCTGTGCTAAAAACAGGAGCTTGTGCTGTGGCAGTAATATCTGATTTATTAAAATATAATGATATTGGCCAACGCACTACTACTTTTCTAGAAAAACTAAAGTAAAACCTTTAAGATATATTGCTTAGAATCTTGAACGTGTTTATTCTACAATAGTTAGCCTTTAATTAGGAGGAAAGCTCCAGTCACTTACCCACCGCTTAAGCGGTGGGCTTGTTGGGTAAAACCGATAGGCACACGTGACCATGATTAAGTTCTTAGAGAACTACGTTACCAAGAGAGTTAGAGAACACACCTTAGGGTGCTAGCCAGCCTTAAGCCCTGTAACTGTTAAGTTAAAAGCCCTAAGGGTATAGGGGTAGTGCTTAAGAGATATACTGACTGGTAACATTATCGAGGCAAACATTACTTCCCGCGTGGAAAGGTTATACAAACTATGAACAAAGTATTTGTACTAGACACAAACAAACAAGCATTAGATATGTGT
>CAZHXL010000400.1:0-276 GCA_964536575.1 uncultured Clostridia bacterium
ATCCGATTATCTTTCAAGGAAAACTGGGAATTTTCAACTCTTAATTCGCATTT
Organism: uncultured Clostridia bacterium; assembly: GCA_964536575.1. GTDB lineage: Bacteria > Acidobacteriota > Blastocatellia > Chloracidobacteriales > JADJPF01 > JADJPF01. Next base: position 54 of record CAZHXL010000400.1, read on the forward strand.
TTAACTTAATACTAAGGATACTATATTGCCAAAAAAGAAGGCGATCTTATAGGATACTCAGGATATAAGCATCAAAAAGGAGAAAAAATTCTAGCAGTAATAGATAATAATGGGTACGTAATAGCACCTTTAATAGCTGCACCTGTTAATCAATCTGACATGGTTTTATTACCTAATAGTTTTCAATATTTTAAGGCTATTATTCTGTTTTTAGGCATTTCTT
>CAZHXL010000400.1:286-3979 GCA_964536575.1 uncultured Clostridia bacterium
ATTTCTTTAGCTGGTAGTATTTTTAATCTTGACTCCGGTTTTGACTCTAAGCGAAATCGCCGTGTTGTTTATTCTTTAGGCTTAAAACCTAACATTAAAGATAACCCTCGTAATCGCAAATCTATAAAGCGGGGGCGTAAGTGCTTTTTTGACTCCATAATTTACAAACTTCGCTTTGCTGTTGAGTGCTCTTTTGCTTGGAAAGATAAATTTCGTCGTTTAATTATTCGTTGGGACTAGTCTTTCGTTCATTTTAAAACGAGTAAGGGGAAAAAATAGTAGACTTCCAAAATATGGAAGAAATAAAAGTACAAACCGAAAAAGTAGATGATGTGCCATTGATATTGCACATGATAAGCGAAATGAGAATAGGGCCAATAATAGACGAAATAATAAAACCACATGGAAATAGGGAAGGATTAAGTGTGGGAACAATGATAATGATATGGCTGTCGTATATATTGAGCCAGAGTGACCATAGGATGAGCGAAGTAGAACAATGGGTGGCAAGCCAGATAATAATGCTAAGAACCTTAGTTCCCGATCAAATAGAGGTAAAAGATTTTGCAGATGACAAATTAGCAGATGGATTAAGACTATTAAGTAAAGAAGAAAACTGGGAAGAAATAGAAAAGCGATTAGGACAAAACTTAATAAGTGTATATAAACTAGAAAAAGAGGTAATAAGGCTAGATAGCACAAGCTGTGCAGTCTATCACGATAGTGAGGGAAAAGAAGTAATAAAGTATGGGTATAGCTGCATACCATAGGCCAGATTTAGCACAATTCAAAGTAATGTTGGCAACGCTAGATCCAATGGGGATGGCAGTAGCAACACTTGTGGTAGAAGGAAATGGTTCAGATGATGGATTGTATATACCAACAATAGATAAGGTACAAAAAATAGTAGGAAAAGGAGAACAACTATATGTAGGAGATAGTAAAATGGCAGCTAAAAAAATCAGAGCAAGAATAGAAAAAGATAAAGACTATTACTTGTGTCCATTACCAGAAATAGGAACAAATCCTGAATTATTAGAAAAAATATTTGAGAAAGTAAAAAATAAAAAAGTAAAAGTTAATACATTATATAAACAAGACAAAAGAAAAATTTTAGCCTTAGCAGTAGAAGAAGTAAGAGAACAAAAAATCACCATAGGAGGAAAAGACCAAAGTTGGCAAGAAAGAACAATAGCAGTATACTCCCCAAAATTAGCAGTAGGATTGAGAAGAAATTTGGATGAAAGAATAATCAAGGCAAAAACTCAGCTATTGGCTTTAACTCCATCACCTAAAAGAGGAGTACGTCAAGCAAAAGAGCTTTGTCTATTGCAATCTCAAACCCAAGAAATTATAAAGTGCTATAGAGTTGAGCCTTTTCTCTCTCTAGATTACAAGCAACAAACTTACTTTACATCTCAGCACTCCTCTCAATCACAATTACGCTATGAGATAAACGTCAATCTAAATTCTGATATTATCAAAAAAGAACGTGAATTCTTAGGTTGGAGACTCTATGCTACAAACGCCCCTTCTAGCCTTTTATCTTTACAAAAAGCTGTTAGCATTTATCGTAATTCTTCTAGTATTGACCATAACTTTTCTCGCTTAAAAGGTCAGCCTTTAGGCTTACGCCCTTTATTTATCAAGCGTGAAGATCCTTTAATCGGCTTGGTTAGGCTTTTGTCTTTGGCTTTAAGACTTTTGACTTTGACTGAGTTTTTAGTTCGTCAAGCTTTACATAATTCTAATGAGTCTTTGTCTGGTCTTTACTCTGGTAATCCTAACAGAAAAACCTCTTCTCCCTCTGCTGAACGTTTGCTTAAAGCCTTTCGCGGTATTTTCCTTTCTATTGTTTTTTTACCAGGTAAGACTGCTTTTCATCTTTCTGCTCTTTCTCCTCTTCAATCTCAAATTATTTCCAACTGTAAAAAATCTGGTGATGAATTAAGCAGACTTTGGGACTTGCTCAGGAAACCAAAGGTCAATCCATTGAGCATTTAACTCAACAGTTTTCAAAATGGCTAAAGACTTGCTACCAGTGGGACGCCAACTCATAGCCTTTTTCTTTTGGCGATGGCCAATGACTTGATCAACACCTTTCTCCATTCTACCACTACCAATAGTTTTTCCAGCCTTTTGACGGCGTTCATAGTCAATAATCTCATTTTGATGTTTTTGTAAATATCCAATTAATTCTTTGAGTTTTAACGGGTTCTTGGCCTTAACTTCAGTTTGTAAATACTCTATAACAAGTTGTGTTGAACCAACCCATAAATTGGCTAATATAAAATCTAAAAGTTTTCGCTTTTCTTCTTTGTTACTAGCTATCATACTCATCAATTCTGAAAATTTTTTCTTTAAGTGATACCAATCTAATATTATAGTTATTACCATCCCAAATATAATCATTAAGCTAGTTCTGATTGCTCTTGCCCCATCTGTTATTGCTACTACATTTAACGTCTCAACTGATTTTCCATATTCCTGTTTTATCTTGGCCTTAACTACTTGTTCTATTGAAACTGTCTGTTTGCCTAAGTGCTCCGTTTCAGAAATAAAGCCCAGGATAGAAAAGGGTATAGTATAATCGCAGGCTAGTAAAAAGCTAAAAAAGCATAGAGAGCAAAAATGCCAGGCCCAAGACCAACCCACTGTCCAAAATTTCCAGAAGAGTTTTTGGAGCAAGCCCGAATAGAAGTTAACAAAAGAACTGCTGAGTACAGAACTATGCAACGATCTCAACTAGTATTATTGCTGCATCAATATCCTAATATAGAGCATAAAGACTTACATTTCGCAAGAAAAAGTTGAGTTTTTGGAATTAAAAGATGACAAGAAGAAAATAAATTGTAAAACTTTTGGTTATGAAAAACAACCAAGAGATAAAAGAAATAATAAGCCGAACGATAGGAAATGGCCCCATACTAAAACAGTATTATGAAAAGATGAAATTAGTAGAAACAATAAACCGAATGGTGCCGCCCAAAGGAGAAGGGTTAAGTTGTGGAGAGGCAGTAGGAGCATTGGTGGCAATGGTATTAAATAAAGGACATGCACTATATGCAATGAAGCAATGGGCAGAATCCAATCAAATATTAGAAAGTATATTTGCAAATCGACAGCCAAAAAATTACAACGATGACAGGTTGGCAAGGTGTTTAGATGAAATGTTCAAAACAGGACTCAAAAGTATACATTCAGCAATAAGTTCGGCAATGTGTAGCAGTTTTGGTATAGAGGTCAAATCAATTCATCACGACACAACCAGTTTGAGCTTTTATGGTGCTTATGACTTACCCATTAAACAAAATCAAAGCCAAAGTCAAAGTCAAAGTCAAAGCCAAAGCCAAAGCCAAAGCCAAGAAAAAGAGGAAAAAAAAGAAGAAAAAGTGCCGAAAATAACATATGGATATAGCAGAGATAAAAGACCAGATCTAAAACAGGTAATAGCAGCATTGAGTGTGCAACAAGATGGAATACCATTACTAGCAACAACAGATGATGGAAACGCATCAGATGGGCCAAATTATCCACAACATTGGCAGGCAATATCAGAAATGCTAGGATATAGTAATTTTCTTTATCTAGGAGACACAAAACTCTATAGTATAGAAAGAGTTAGAGAAATAGTAAGCCAAGGGGGAGAATTTTTATGCCCCATGCCTATGAGTCAAAAAGAACAAGCTAATA
>CAZHXL010000401.1:0-1915 GCA_964536575.1 uncultured Clostridia bacterium
AGTGATAATGGTACTAAAGAGCTTATGCTTGATTATTACTCTCGTTTGCAAAAGGGAGAAGGTCGTTCTGATGCCTTGCGTCAAACTCAACTTTCGCTACTTAAATCTAAAACTCGCCAGCATCCTTATTATTGGGCTAGTTTTATTCAATCTGGCGAATGGGCTAATTTAGACGGCAAGCGGTAAAAATGACAAATAACCCTAATTTTTATTAATCCCCAACCAATCTTGAGGTTGGAAATAGCTGGTAGCAACTTCTTCCCTGCTACCAGGCTCAGGCTTATAGTCATAATCCCACTGGGCTAAATTTGGTAGCGACATTAAAATAGACTCTATTCGGCCTTTAGTCTCTAGACCAAAGACTGTGCCACGATCATAGACTAAATTAAATTCTACATAACGACCACGGCGAATCAGTTGGAAATGTCGCTCACGCTCACCAAAGCTTTCATTTCGTCGCTTTTCTACAATAGGTAAATAGGCTGGTAGGAAAGCATTTCCAGCCTCTTGAACAAATTCAAAGTTTTTTTCTAGGTTATCTTTTAAGTAATCAAAAAATATACCACCTGAGCCTCGCATTTCATCACGATGACGAATGGTAAAATACTCATCACACCATTTTTTAAATTTAGGGTAATAGCTATCATCATGTTTATCGCAGGCGTTTTTTAATATTTGATGAAAATGAACTATATCTTCGCGGTAAGGGTAATATGGGGTAATATCTGAACCTCCTCCAAACCATACCTTATCCTTTGTTTCAAAATAGCGAAAATTAGCATGTGTAGTAGGAATCATAGGATTATGAGGATGTAAGACTAATGAAGTTCCTGTAGCAAAAAAATTAGTATTACCTTCCAGGTTTAATTTTTTACCTAAGTTTTCTGGCATCTCACCAAAAACAGTTGAAAAATTTACTCCAGCTTTTTCAAAAATTGCTCCACTGGTCATTACCCTTGTTCTACCACCACCACCGCCTTCGCGTTGCCAATTATCTTGATGAAATTTTGCTTGGCCGTCACATTTTTCTAGTGCAGCACAAATTCTATCTTGTAAGTCAGCAAAAAATTCTTTAGCACGATCTTTTAATAAACTCATTATTATCAACTCCTACGAAAGTTTATTTAAGCTATTAGTTAAAAGCTAGTTTTTTAGTAAGGTAAATAAAGCTTAAAAGTGGATCCTTTTCCTACAATAGAATCAACTTCAACACGGCCTTTATGAGCGCGTAAAATCCGTCTTACTGCTGCTAGACCTAATCCAGTACCATCGGGTTTAGTACTAAAAAACGGATTAAATATTTTCGTTAAATGTTCTGATGGAATACCTTTACCATTATCTTTTACTTCCACTACTGCTTCTTGGTGAAAACCATCTTTTGTATTATGTAATAACCTAACAGTAATTTGTCCTTTTTGATCTATTGCTTCAATAGCATTAAGTATTAAGTTAAGTATCGCATCCTCTATTTGTGGAGCATCAATAGGTATCACCATAGGATCAAGAGAAGGTAAATAAGTAATTTGTATATAACTGTTCATTTTGGCAGCAACTTGATCTTGGGCAAGTATTACAGCAGCCTTAGTCACTTTAGCCAAAGAGCTTGGAACTAATTTCATTGCTCGTAAACGAGAGCGTTCAAGTAGGCTTCTTATCGCTGCATCAATTCGCCAAACTTCTTGACGAGCGTTTTCTAAAACTGGTCTATCTAGGTCATTTTTTCCTCGTTTTTCAATAAGAATATCCATCGCGCCTTGAATACCTGCTAAAGGGTTACGGATCTCATGAGCTAAACCAGCAACAAGTTCTCCAATTAAAGCAAGTTGCTCAGCCCTAGCCATTTCTCGCTCACGTTGAATTACATCTGTAATATCACGAATTACAATGAGATAGCTGGAAGCTTTATCAAAATAAT
>CAZHXL010000401.1:1925-3949 GCA_964536575.1 uncultured Clostridia bacterium
TTGGAGAAACTCTTATTCGTAAGCGTTGACTTGTATTTTGGTTAAATATTTCTTCTTTCTCTTTACCATTACGAAAGTTTAGGTTGTTACATAATTCTGGCACTATTGCTAACTTGGATTGAGCAAAAACTTCCACACAGGTTTTATCAATAATTTGTTCTTTTGTCAGCCCAAGCATTTTAGCAAAAACACTATTTACATGAGTGACTTTCCCCTCTAGGTTTTGTACACATACTCCATCTTCCATTGCTTCAATAATTGTTTCTATGCTCAAGCACGACTCCAACAAGGTTTGTACCAAGTCAAGTTTTATATGGTCTTCTTGATCCATCGATGATCAAGTTTTTATAAAAATAACATAACTTATTGAAAATATATAGCTTAGTAAAATCAACAACCCTTATTAATGGTAGAATGCGAAGTTGATTGCTATATGTTACTTATTTATACGCTACTATATGCTGTAGTATAAATTTGATACCATATTTCATAGTGGCTAGTATAAACATACAAATCGCGACCTCTTACTTGATTTTACTAATCTTAATTACTGTAATCTATTCACATACGTTGTTTATAAAAAACTTGCTCATCGAGTGATCCATTATTTTGTCTCAACAGTAACGCCCTCTAGCTTCTTCAATCGATAACGCAACTGATCCCGAGAAATTCCTAGTAATTCTGCGGCACGAGTTTGGTTATTATTACTATATTCCATTGCCTGCTGTACTAGAGACAATTCAACCTCTTCCAAAGCAATTCCTGTTACAGGCAAATGAAACAAATGAGGGCTATTTGGGTTATGTGTAAGGATATTTTCTACATGTGTATGCTCTGGCATCAATCCCCTAGGTAAATACTTAAAGGTAATTAGGTCGCCATCTTCTAGTATCATAGCTCGTTCAATACAATTACGTAATTCACGAACATTACCAGGCCATTTATAAGCACGAAAAATTTTTTCCACTTCAGAAGTTATACCTCTAACATTTTTACGTAAACGTTCATTAAAGAACTCCATATAGTAGCGTGCTAAAGGTAAAACATCATCGATTCGTTCCCTTAAAGGAGCAATATCAATTTGAATTACTGATAACCGATAATAAAGATCTAGGCGAAACTTATTACTTTCGCTTTCTGTTTTAAGGTCTCGGTTTGAAGCAGCAATTACTCTTACATTAAGAGGGAGGTCTTTAAGTCCACCAACACGGCGAAAAGTCCCTTCCTCCAACACACGCAGTAGTTTAGCTTGTAAACTAAGTTCTAGTTCACCAATTTCATCTAAAAAGATAGTTCCTCCTTCTGCTTGTTCAAAAAGCCCTTCTTTACGAGCTTTTGCATCTGTAAAAGCTCCCTTTTCATAACCAAAAAGCTCGCTTTCAATCAAGTTAGCAGGCAAGGTAGCGCAATTTATTGCTACAAAAGGAGCTTCTGCCCGATGTGAGCCATAATGAATGGCCTTAGCGATTAAATCTTTTCCTGTTCCACTCTCACCTTGCAAAAGGACTGAGGAGGCTTCGCTTTCAGCTACTTTACGTGCTAAAGCTAGAGTATCAAGCATTACAGAGGATTTTCCTATTATCTGATCAAAATTAAACTGTTTTGCTCTTTCTTTACGTACTTGAAAAACTTCTTTACGAAGCTGATGTGCTTCCAAACCATTACGCAAAGTAACTTGTAATTCACTGAGATTAATTGGTTTACTAATAAAGTCATAAGCTCCTCCGCGTAGTGCGGCAATAGTATCATCTACCATTACATTAGCTGTAATCATAATTACTAAAGCTTGAGAGTGTCGCCGTTTAACTTCACGTAATACATCTAAGCCTGAACCATCAGGTAGATTTATATCTAATAAAAGTGCTGAAGGTTGTTCTAATTCAAAAGAGGTTAAGGCTTCATTAACCGTCTCTGCTTCTATAGAACTATAACCCCATCCTCGAAGAGCTTCTCTTAATGTCCATCGAATCATTGGTTCGTCGTCAACAATCAAAATTTTTTCTTTTGCCATAATTATGGTTATA
>CAZHXL010000402.1:0-2666 GCA_964536575.1 uncultured Clostridia bacterium
GTGTTATTTTAAGATATTTTATTGATAAGATAACAGTATTTACTTAATATCCATGAAATACGTCCTTCTATTGGTGCATCAGGCGCAATCTACGGTGTTACAGGTGCTTTTGCTGCTCTTTATCCTAATCGTCAAATAATATATTTTATATTTCCATTAAAGATTAAATATTTTGTTTTACTTTTCTTAATAATCCCTGCTTTCTTAGGCACGATTGGTGCAGAAGGCTCCCCTGGTATTGCCCATGCAGTACATATTGCTGGAGTATTGATGGGAATTGCTTATGTCAAAATCCATTGGGAGACGCTTAAGAGTACTAATGCTTGGATTAAAGAACAAATTAGACTTTGGAAACTACGTAGGAAATATAAAAATTTCAAAGTAGTTGATAAAGATGTCAAAAAAATGTGGGACGATCTAGAAGAAAGAATAAATAAAGATAATAAAAAGGATTATATAAATTAATATGGGGCAGATCTGCTTTTCTGCCCTTCTTCAGAATCAATAAGTTACAAACAAACCCACCTAATTTCCTCCTACCAAACTTTCTTCTATCACTACTAACTCAACTCGTCGGTTGCTTGTGCGCCCTTGAATAGTTTTATTATCTGCCTTAGGGTTACTCCCTCCATTAGCAAACCCCTGCATCCGTTCAGCTGGAATGCCACGTAAGACGAAAAAGTTTAACACTGATTCTGTACGTGCTTTAGTAAATTGGAAACGAGCATCTTGCAAACCGCGATTATCAGTAAAAGTCTCGATAATCATTTTGTTATTGGTAAGTTTTATCCAATCAGCAACAATTGCTAGTTTTTGGGTTCCTTCTACACTTAAAGCGGTTGAAGTTTCTTTACCAAAAATGGTGTCTGGCAGAGTAAACATTAGACCTCGGCTCTCACGGCGAGTTTCAAACTGACGCATGGCTTGTTCTCTGAGTTGTTCACGTTGTTGTTTTGACTGTTCGCGTTGTTGTTGCTCTTTGCGTTCATTATCTGCCGCTATAATAGACTTTTGAGCCGCATCTAGTTGTTGGCGTGTTTTTTCTAAATCTTCTCTAAGTTTTTGGTTTTCTGTTTCTAGTCGGGAAAAAACATTTCTATCTAGTTCACGAGTTTGCTTTTCTAAAGTTGTTTCACGGCGAGCTAGTTCAAGATCTTTTAATAATCGCTCATTTTCTTGTTCTATACTACGACGACGGCGTTTTTCCTCCTCAAGCTGGTTTTGGGCTTCTGAAGAGGTTTGGGCTTTTGTTCTAATTTCATCTTCTAAACGAGTGAGTTGTTCGTCTTTTTCGTTAATTTGGTCACGCAAGTCTTTAGCTTTTCTACGGCTTACTGAAAAACTTCTAGCACGTTCTGCCAAGCGGATTGACATTTGGGCAGACTCTTTTGCTTGGTCGCGATTACCACCTTGATAAGCTCTTTCGCCATTTTCATAAGCCTCTCGTGCCCTATTAAAGAGGCTAGAGGTAAAGTTTTCTGCTTCATAGTAACGAGCAATTTCTAAAGCTCTTTGAGACTGAAGTAGTTCTATAGGATATCTATTATCTTTACGTGCGGCACTAGGATCAGGAGCAACCAACACATTTTCATAATCTGAAGCACCAGAAAAACTAATTTGATTTGGTGTAGCAACAACTCCTGATTCACGTACAGCTTGATTTGCTACTACAACTAGCTTAGAAGGAGAGCTTACCAAATAATGCGGCTCTGCTGTGATTATCAAACTAAAACATGGAAAAGGTGTAGAAGTACTGATTTCTGAACCAAATAAATTGTCTAGCGTTTCATTGTCGCGTTGACGATATTCACCAATATTATCAACTAAGCCTTCAGGGGTAATTGCCCAAATAACATAGGTACTATAAACAGTACCTACTTGTGAAGGTGGCGGCAATCGCCCTAAATCAATTTGAATTAGGGTCACACTTTTACGGCGTTCAATTACTGCTTCACCTTTAATATTTTTGGCAAAGCGTTCTGTACCAATAATTGGAACTTTTATTTTCTTATCAAATGGGTAGGTCAAAGCAATAGTATCAAAAGTAACATCACTACTACCTTGAGCAAATGATTGTTTGGGGTAACTACTAAATAAAACAAAACTAATGATAAAAATTAAAATTAGTTTATGCATAAAGCTAGCTCCTAAAATTTATTGATTTTTTGCTGGGACAGTCCCTTGTTGATGAATTACGCGCCAGTCAGGGCGATTAGGGATTTTTATTTCTATTGTGCGAAAATCGCCTGTCGCATCTGTGCCAATGGGATAATAAGCCAAAATATATTGGCTACTTAATTCAGTAGCAATTCGTCGAAAATTCTCTCTTAAATCGCTTTCATTTTTAGGATAAAATGCTCGTCCGCCTGTTTGTTGACAAATACGATCTAGCACTTGTTGATCAACATTGCCAAAACGAAATCTGTCACCAATGCCTAAGGCATAAACATTAATCCCTAATCTTTGTGCAGTGCGAATTGCTTGGCTAACCCTAGTTTCACTAGAATTATCTACCCCATCAGTAAGTACAAAGATTGCTCGTCGTATTGCTATACGCCCAGGGTTATTTTGAGAAGTTGTGCGACCTCGGCTAGTTATTCGTCTAGCAGTTTTTCCATCCAAAATCTCTTTACCAGTAATATCAATTGCATCATAAAGAGCAGTAC
>CAZHXL010000402.1:2676-3935 GCA_964536575.1 uncultured Clostridia bacterium
TAGAAACCCCACCTTCATCATCACGAAAAATTTCATCTTTTTTCACACGTTGCAATGCAATTTTTAAGCGAGATAGATTGCTTGTCAACCCAATAGCTAATGAAGTCTCTCCATTAAAACTAAGTACTGAACCATAGTCTTTTCCTTCGCGAAAAAAAGCATCAAAAAAGGTTGACACAGCATTTTTTTCATCTGGAAGCAAAAATTGTTGGCTTGCACTAGTATCAATTAAAATCGCAAGCATCATTGGCAGGTTGTTGCTACGTTGGAAAAACTCTGGTTCTTGGCTTTGTCCATTATCATAAAGCTTTACTTCACTTGGGTTTAGGTCTGTTACAAGCCGATTTTTTTCATCTACAACAGAAAAAGCCACTTGGATATAGTCTACACCTATTTTTATTGTGCCTGTATCATCTGAAATATCTTGGTTATTACTTGAGTTTTTAGGATCTTGTGTGTCTTGTATGTCTTTTGAGTTTTTTGAGTCTTTTGAGTCTTTTGAGCCTTTTGTTTGTGAAAGGCTTCCATCGCTTTCATCAATTGGTAATGATTCTTTAGCCTCAACCTTGGTTGGTTTACTCACACGAGGGCGTGGAGTTTCCTGTTGTAAAGCTTGGCTACTAGGAATATTGCCAATAATTAGTAATTGCCAAAGTAAGATTAGACATACAAGTTTAGTAATCTTTCTTGTATTTAGGGTAGTTTTTCTCATGTGGGTTGCTCCGCATTAGGTGTATGGTTTTTAGTTTCGCTAAGCTATCTTGAGGTTGCATCTACCCAACTTAAAGCCCCTTTTAATCATGGGTTCAATCTCTTGAGCTAATCTTTTTAAGAACCTATAATGGCGTGTATTACGGAATTAAAGATTCCTATCTAAAACATTAAGCACTTATCATTATGATTCATTGAGGTTTTTATGCTAACTACTTTAACTATTACAGGAATGCATTGTAATGCTTGCAAAAAATTAATCGAAAGCGAGTTAAGTGATCTTAAAGGAATACAAGCTATTTCTGTTGATTTAACAGGTGCTAGTGCTTCTATAGAACATGACAATCAACAAATCAACCAACAAGCTCTCATAGAGAAAATTACTGAACTTGGGTATCAAGCAACAGTAAACTGATAAAATGATAAAAAAGTCAGGTAAATTTCACTCTCATACTGAGTAGTAGAAACAGCAAATAAATAATAATTAGTGGGTAAATAATAAATGCGTCAATCAATAAAGTTATTATTGTTATTTATAGGGTTATGGG
>CAZHXL010000403.1:0-1003 GCA_964536575.1 uncultured Clostridia bacterium
AGATTATAAAATAGGCTAAAGAAAATGCTTTTTGCAAAACAAGTTATTGTCTTTTTGTTGGCTTTCGCGATTATTTTAGGCGTTAGTTTAGGAAAAGGACAAGCCAGTTCCCCGTCTTCCCCACAAGAACTCTTACAAATGGTTAATCAACGTTTTTCTACACTAAAAGACTATAAATGTCAGGTAGTAAGTACTAAGTATACAAATAGTAAGCCTAAACAAGATGGACATAAATATTTTTTCCAAAAACCTAATTTAATTCGCTTAGAAGTCAATATAGGTAAGGATAAAGGTGCTGTAGCTGTTTACAATAAAGCTGGTAAAGTGCGTGCTCATGCAGGAGGGTTATTAGGTATTTTCACAATCACTATGGAGCCTAATGACAAACGCTTGCAAGATGATGATGGCAGTACATTTATTAACAGCCATTTAGGAGGAACTATTAAAGATATTGAAAAAGCACTTGTTGGTGCAACAGCCTCGATCATCCCTCCTCAAGGTGATCAGAAAGCTTATCAACTTCAAATTGAGCGTGATAAACGAAAAGATATAATTTTTATAGATGGCCAATTGTTAATGCCTATTATTTGGGATACTTACCAAAATGGGAAATTAGCATCTAAAACAGAATGGAAAAATCTACAGATAGACACTGGAGTAGCTGAAAATTTATTTTCCTTATAAAAAGTTTTATTGAAATTAATTTATTGAAATTAATCTGCTTAACCACTTAATTAAACTGGTGTTTTTATCTTTTAAGAATAGCTTTATCTCTCAGTTTGTTTCATTGGTTGGCGTAAAGCTGAGTTATAAGGCTCACTAGAAAGACTAACAGGGCTACGGTCTAAAATAGAATCAAATGACCCAAGCATTGGAGAGGTTTCTTCTAGAAATTCTTTTGTCATTTCAATACCTGATAATAAAGAATCAAAGTCTAAAGATGCTATATGCTCTGGAGTAGGCATCGTTACCACCTGATCGTTAACTAGGCCAAAGAAATTTT
>CAZHXL010000403.1:1013-3866 GCA_964536575.1 uncultured Clostridia bacterium
GAAATTTTCAATAGATTGAAGTTGAGCTTCAACGCGTTTAACGCTTTTTTCAATATCATTAAAAGTTTTAAGGCGTTGGCGCAAGATATCTAAATTACGTTCTTGCAAGTGTCGCGTAGGAGCATCAGCTTGTTGGAGTTGGCGTTCTATTTGCATTATTTGATTTTGAATTACTTGTCGATTAATAGTGTGTAAATGATTTTTACGCCGGCGATACATATCTAATAAATCTACAAACGATTCCCAAGCTATTTGCAGGTTACTATCAATATGAGCAGGGACTTCTCTAGCACGAGTAAATTTTTTATAGTTTGCACAAATCTGATTTTTCATCCAACGTAGATACTCAACAGCTTCACGCTCACGAGGTTCAAAGGTTTTTATTAGGTCTTCCCTTAAGCGTTCACGCTGTTCTCTCAAACGACGTATTTCACGACCTTCAACAACACGACGATAGAGACTACTGGCTGGCACTACTGCCAAATAACCTACTTCTAACAATGCTCCCATTGCAAGTGGAATAGGGCTTTGTGTATAAGCTGCGGCGGCAGTAAATCCCACCATAGACCAAATATTGAGCGGTTCTTTTAGTGCTTCTTTAAGATAGCTGAGGTTATATTTCATATTGCTCGCCGCCAATTCCTATCTTTCTAAAATTACCAATAATAAGGAATTATTCCAACATTTTCGCTCTTTGTGATGGAGCAGTAACCCCTGGCTCGGTTAGTCCTGATGCTGACCCCTCGCTAACAAGCCCCATTTGACGTTTGTAGGCAAGTAGTGAGTCTTGAGCTTCGATATTTTTTGCTTCTCTGTCTATTTCTTGCATTTGATTATCAACACTGGAACTAGCTAATTCCATCTTAGCACGGGCTTTAGCTTCGCGTTCAGAAATTTTATTACGCATATCATCAAAAGTACTAGAAGAATCACCTATTTGAAAAGAGGTCATCATACCAGCAATTTCTTCTTGCATCTTAGCACGTTTATTTTCATTGATTAACTGCATTGCTTCAGCTTGGCGTTTTTTCATTTCCAACATATAGTTATCACGGAATTTTAACGCTTGTTGAGATGCACGCTTAGCTGTTTCAAGCTGGTCTCTGGCAGAGGTAAGGGAGGTTTGTTTTTCTTGCATTATTGTGATGTAGTTAGTAGCAATATCATCACGACCCATTTTGATGGCAGCTTTAACCTTACTATCCATCTCTACTACTTCTTTTTCTAACAGGGCAACTTGTTTTTCAATTATTTTTTCAGTTGCCATAACTTGCGCGACATTATTATTCATTTGGGGGATTTTGTCGCGCATATCGCGGATTACTTGTTGTAGAATTAGTTCTGGGTCTTCAGCTCGATCGATAATGCCGCCAAAAATAGAACGGAAAAGCCGCTTAACTCTTTCCCACATTGTTCCTCCTAAATATTTGTCAAAATTATAAAGCAAGTATTGCCATTTGCCACTTTATTTATTGAGCAATAAATTACAATTTGGCATCAGTTTACCACAACTTCTTTACTACTCAAATCCTAAATAAAGCTTGTATGATTTTTAATTAATTTCTTATTGCCGACTACTAAACGACAGTAGTTAAAACTGTGTTCCAAATTTATCAGCGACGAAGTAAAGCAATATCTCTTCGGTAATGTTTCCCAGTAAAATCAATCTGTTCTATAGCTTTATAAGCTTGTTGCCGGGCAGCCTCTAAAGAAAATCTTCTTGCTACTACTCCTAAGACTCGACCACCAGCAGTAACAACCTGGCCTGAATCATCTAGCTTTGTACTAGCATGAAAAACTTTAACATTTTCTAAAGACTCAGCTTCTTCTAAACCTGTAATTACCTGATTAGCCTCAGTTTGACCAGGATAGCCAGCCGCAGCCATTATTACACATACTGCAGACATATCGCTCCAAGAAGGTTTTACTTGACTAAGATCTCCATTAGCAATTCCTAAAAAAATATCTAATAAATCACTATCTAATCGAGAAAGTATTACTTGAGTCTCTGGATCACCAAAACGCACATTATATTCTAAGATTTTAGCGCCATTTTCAGTAAGCATTAAACCAATAAATAAAATGCCTCGAAAAGGCACTCCTTCCTCAGCCATACCTAGGATTGTTACTTCAGCTAAATCTTTTACTAACCGCTCTTTTAAGTTTTTGTCTAGCAGTCCTGGCATAGAAAAACTACCCATTCCACCAGTGTTAGGGCCAAGATTACCATCATAGATATTTTTATAATCTTGTGCTGGAGGCATTGGGATTACTTGTTTACCGTCACTAAAAACTAGCAGCGAAGCCTCACGTCCTTCCAAGTATTCTTCAATCACCAACCGTGTGCCAGCCTCACCTAGTTTTTTTTCCACCATCATTTCTTGAATTGCCTGATTAGCCTGACTTTCATCCTGTGCCACTACTACGCCTTTTCCAGAAGCTAAGCCATCGGCTTTTAGCACTACGGGATAACCATAAATTTT
Organism: uncultured Clostridia bacterium; assembly: GCA_964536575.1. Taxonomy (GTDB): domain Bacteria; phylum Acidobacteriota; class Blastocatellia; order Chloracidobacteriales; family JADJPF01; genus JADJPF01. Next base: position 3,497 of record CAZHXL010000403.1, read on the forward strand.
TGAGGAAATAATATCATAGGCTGACTCAGGGGTTTCGCAGATAGTAAAAGCTGCTGTAGGTAAGTGGTGGCGAGACATAAAATCTTTAGCAAAAATCTTGCTACCTTCTAACTGTGCTGCGGCTCGTGTTGGACCAACAATCGGTAAATGTCGACGATTAAAAACATCTACTATTCCTGCTACTAAAGGCGCTTCTGGGCCAACTACAGTTAAGTCTACATCTAGACGTGTTGCAAGTTCTGCTAGTGCTACAGGGCTGTTATTTTCTGGCACTATACAAGTTGCAAGTTTGGAAATGCCAATATTTCCTGGAGTTGCATAAATTTTTTCAACCTGGGGGCTTTCAGCTAGCTTCCAGACCAAAACATGC
>CAZHXL010000404.1:0-3846 GCA_964536575.1 uncultured Clostridia bacterium
AGGTAAAGAAATAGAGGAAGTGAGAAAAGTTGTAGATCCAATACAAAGAAGTTTGATACCTGCACATATAACTTTGTGCAGAGAGGATGAGATTAGAGAGGTATGGAAATTGAAGGATAGGCTGAGTAACATTGCAATTAAACCAATAAGATTGAGTTTTGGTAAGGCAGAGATTTTTTCTGGACATGGATTGCAAGTCAAATGCATAGAAGGAGAGGAAGAGTTTGGTAATCTACGAGAATATATACTTGGGTCAAAAAATATCAGAAATCAAAAGGCGCATATAACGTTGGCGCATCCGAGAAACCCAAAAGCTATAGGTAATAGATTAGGAAATACGTCAAGGCTACCTGAAATAATTAAGATAACATTCCCAACGATTTATCTTATTGAACAAGAGAGGAGTGAGCGTTGGCAGGTACTGGAAAGATATGAGTTACTTGGTTAAAAATGAAATTGAACCAAAAATCGTTTGAAAAGTTCAAAGAGGTTTTGGGGAAGCTTTGGGGCTAGAAATAGAGTCTGGAATTAGAGAAGATTTTAGCACTGTCACAGGTAATTTCGTTGCTTATAGACATGAAGTTTTATTAATGATGTTAAATTGTCCAGAACTTTCTATGGATGCTACTGTATATTTTGCTGCTGATTATAGTTTTCGTCGCGATGTAGTAGGCCGCCAAGGTTGGTTAGATAGATTAAGGGTTGCAATAATTGATTATGATACAACACTTTTTCTCAGTAAGTATGATGATTAATTTCAATTAATTATATTTTAGCGTTTCTGCTATTAAGCTGAAGTAATAATTTAGAATAAGCGTTCGATTACTGAGCAATTGAAAAGGGCACTGATGATTAGTTATTCTATTGGTGGGATTGCAGAAGCAGTGGAGGGTGAAGTATAAAATGTATGTTTGACTCGGCTCTGAAGAAGCCGAGATTGCGCTCGCAAAAGAGGGTTCAAGATAGCCAAAAACTTGCTACCAGCACGATGCCACTTCATAGCGTTTTTCTCATGACCCTGAAGAATTTCAAAATGTAGAAAAGTAGAACCTTTCCACTTTTAGCAAAATATTGCGTAGCTAAAACCTATTTTTCTTGCTTTTTAGTACTCAAAAGTATTATTTTATAATAATAAAAATATTGCTAAAAGTATTATTTTATAGTAATATACTGTTGTTTAACTGACTATTTATTAACTAAGTAACTCTATGAATTGAATACTTAGCCCTTATTTAATAGGAGTCTCTGATGGCAACAGTAATCCAAGTAACCAAGTTCTTAGTAGAGTTTAAGAAAAGTATTGATAATACAGGGCTAGAATTAATTCCTCGTAGAGTTAATTTAGATACTATTGCTAGACTAGGTTTAACTGTTAAACAAGTGCGAGATCTTATTCAGGGCTTAAAATATTCTAATTACTCTAGTGGCCCCGAACTGGATCACGATGGCAGCAATGGAGAAATTTGGGTATTTGGCTACAATTTGACAGGGGAAATGCTGTACATAAAGTTAAAACTATCGGGTAACAGGGCAAAATGCCTTTCTTTCCATAAAGCAGAACTTAATCTTTCTCTACCCTATAAAATAGGAAGTTAAACATGCAGAAAACCATAAAAGAAAAAACATCATTAGAGAAAACAATTTATATTTGTGATAAATGCGACCAAATTAATGCCAATAAAACTAAAGTGGAGAACCGTTTAGAAACATATCCTGTGCGTGGAGAGGATACTACTATTAATGCTCAAGTAAGAGTATGCCTAAAATGTAATGAGCCTGTCTATGATGAGGTTTTAGATAGTCAAAACCTAGAAATAGCCTATGATATTTATAGACGCAAACATCATATTATTACACCTCAAGAAATTAGAGCTTTATTAGAAAAATATAATCTTAGTAAGAGGGCATTAGGATTACTCCTTGGTTGGGGAGAACCTACTGTTCACCTTTATGAAACCGGTAGAATACCTGACGAAGTTCATAACCAAGTCTTATTGCTGTTACAAGATCCTATTAATACTCTCAGAATGTTTAAGAAGTTTGGAGAACGCTTACCCCACGTAGCTCATAGAAAATTAGCTGCAAGATTGGAAACACTGGTTAATAAAGAAATAATAAATAGGGCAATAGATATCGTTAATGAAGTTAACTCTGAAAATAAACCTGATATTTACAATGGCTACCGCTTGTTTGACCCAGAAATATTAAATGCAATGATACTCTATTTTGCCAGTCAAAAAGGTGGTGTATTAAAAACTCGCCTAAGTAAATTGCTATGGTATAGTGACTTTTTATATTTCAAACATAATACTGTTTCTATATCTGGTGCTAGATATATTCGTGTATCTTATGGAGCAACACCAGAATATTTTGACCTTTATTTGTCTCAGCTAATTGAAGAAAAGCTTATTTCTATAGAAGAACTAGTAATAGATAATTTCTATCTAACAGAAAATATCATCGCTAAAGAAAAAGTAAATAAAAATATATTTTCTTCTGAGACTAAAAACTTAATGTCTGCCATCTGTTCTTATTTTGCTACTACTAACAATAATCAACTATTAAACTTACTTCATAAAAAAGCTACTCGTCTTAAGACTAAGGAAAATAAGTTTATTTCCTATGAATATGCTGACCAATTTTTGCTTACCGATTCTGTCTCTCCTCAGGCTTTAACTTTACAAAATAGAAATTTTTGAGTATTTATTAATCAAGAACAAATATATTTTAAGAAGATAAATAAAGTATATAAAAGCATTACTACCTATGAGGGAAAATGATCATCGTTATCTAGCATTCCCAGTATTATTATCTACCAGGATAAAAGTGATCATCGCTATTCCTATCCCTATCCCTAGAATTTAAATGTTCGTGAGATTGTCTATTTCTATCAGATTGGTCTCTATCTCTATCAGCTTGTTGCTGTCTATCAGCTTGTCGCTGTCCATCTCTAAGCTTATCAGTGGAATGTGGTCGTTCAACCAATTGATTAAATAATGTAGATAGTCTCTATTTGCTGAGTCAATGAGGCGTTGTGAGAATTGGATTTGTTGCTCTGTTGAAGTAACTCTGTGTTGAGAGATTGTAATTGATTGCTCTGTTCTAGTAATAGATTGAGTTGAGTGTGTAATGAATCGGTCTGATGAGTTAAGTCTAAATTGAGAGTCTGCAATGAATCGATCTGTTCTGTCAATTGCTCGCCCTGAGTCTGCAATGAATTGATTTGTTTTAGCAATTGATTGATTGAGTTCTCTAGAGAACATTTCTGATCCTGCAAGTTGTTGGTTTGAAGTAATAGGTCTTGATGAATCTGGGAGGGTTGCTGCTGGTGTAGCTGTTGCTGGTTGGGGTGTAGCTTGAGGCTGAGAACCTGCTCCTGATAATAGTATTGATTGTTGTGCTGCTTCTGTTCCTGTACTTGATTGTCTGGATTGGACTGTTTTAGGCTGTAGAGAATGTTCGGGCTGAGAACCTGCTCCTGATAATGATGATGTTGATTGAGATTGCCCTGATGTTGGTGCGTCTGGTGTTCCTGGTGCTCCTGATGTTGCACCTGGTAGTGTTGCTCCTGATACTGAAGTTGTTGGTTGGTGGTGCTCTTGTTGCTCTTGTTGTTGGTGAAATTGTTGTTGGTGAAATTGTTGCTGTGGTTGATTATGTTGTTGGTGAAATTGGTCGGGGTGTTGTTGGGTATATTGGTGGTTGTATTGGTTGTATTGGTTGTATTGCTCGTGGTTGTATTGTGAAGAAGAGCTAGGGTTAGTAGCTGTTCTAGAGCTAGGATCTGGTGGTGTTTGTGGTGAATCTGGTGGTGTTTGTGGTGAATCTGGTGGTGTTTGTGGTGAA
>CAZHXL010000405.1:0-2487 GCA_964536575.1 uncultured Clostridia bacterium
CTTCATTACCTACAGACTTGGACAATAACTGATCAAGTACAGACTGTGTAAACCCTGTACCCAATTTCAAAGTAGCCTCTTCAACAGCTTGGATGTTATTTACTTGTAAAACTAATGCCTTACGTTTTCCTTCTAGTAAAGCAAATTGTTGCGGACTATTTATTAGATTTTGATAATCAGTAATTAAACTTATAGCTTGAGGTAAGTCACCAACCTTAATTGCTACATCAATCAAGGATTCTAGCAGTTTATTTGCTGTTGCTTTCCTACGCTCAGCTGCCATTTCAGCCAAAGTCAAATATTTGGATTGTCTAGCAGTTACATCTATTTCCTGATAATTAAAGCTACGAAAGTTAGTGTTTTGTGTAGAGTCAGAAGCATTTTCTGAATCATAATATTCGCCTTCTTCTTCTGGAGCTAACATTCGCTTAGTTTTGATTGGAGAAAACGCTAGTGCAGCATTAAATTGATTATTACTAATAAAAGCTTGTACTAGGACTGCGTTAGGCTCATCAATGTCAAAAGCTATTGCTTGGCTGATCATAGTTTTAGCATCAGAATAAAGTGCATCTTGGAGCGCAGTCTTAGCTGCACCTGTTGTTGTTTCCAAAGCTGCTAGCATTAACCTTGCTTGTGCCGCAGTAGTTGATTTAGAGGCTTGTTGGAGTATCAATCGCGCTTCAGCCTTACGATCAACAGCAATTAAAAGCCCTGATGTAACTAGTTGTGCATAATAGTCTGGATTATTTTGGAAGGTAGCAAGAAAAGTATTAGCCTCTTTGCCTGCGACACTAGGAATTAATGCCACTGCTTGAGCGCGAATAATATTGTTAGTTTCACGGTTTTCAATTAGTTGCTTTAAGGTATTTACTCCTAGTTGGTTTTGCCCAATTAATGCAGCATTACGAGCCAATTCTAAGCGGTTTTCTACTTGTGCTGGGTTAAGCCTTGCCCCTTGACTACGCCAATCAAAAGCTTCTTTATGTAACTCATAACGTTCAGCTAGTTTCCCTGCTTCAATTGCAGCATCAGCATTGCCAAGAATCGCTATCATTTTTTGTAGCCAGCTTAGTGCTTCTTTACTATGCCCACGCCTAAACTCAACCCCAGCAATGCCTGTGTAGTTAGCAATTGTCCCTTGCCCTATCCGCAATTGTTTTTGGTAATACTCATAAAGTAACTGATCTGCAGCCTGTGGCTGATGTTCATTAACTAATAAGGTGTAGGCTTTTAGGTGACGGTCTTCTTCCACATTAACATAGTCTTCTGATTTCTTTTCGGCGACTCCAACATAACGTCGTAGTGCTGCAACTGCGTTATCAACAGCACCTGCTCCTGTACCTGTACGCAATTCAACAACAGCTTGAGCCATTTCCATCCATTCAGGAGTAATTTCAACTCCAAGCTCTGAATGTGAATCTTGCATATAGCGTAAATTTTGCCGCACTTGGTCAAACTGACGATCAGCAATCAGAAAATCAATCAGCTTTCTTTCATGACCATCTAGGAGACTTCCTACTTTATCGCTAGAGTAATATTCCCCGTCTCGATAAGAACCGCCTGTTGCTGTAACTGCTACTAGTAAATCTTGATAGCGTTCTAACATTGCACGATAAACAGTTGTTTTTGCTTCTGTGGTAGTAACTAAATCTTCCTGAACTAACATTTGTCCTAATTTAATATTATTAGGATTATCACGTATCACTTGATACAAGGCATCTGCAATAGCTTTACTTAAGTTATTGTTATTTTTTCCTGCTAAAGCTACTTTACGAACAAAAGGCGAGAGTTCATCCCAAGATAGCTTTGTCACAGCGCGTGACAAGAACCTACCTACAGTTGGTAGAGCTTGCTCGACTAGGTTGTGAGAAGCTAAAGCATCAAAGTAGCTATTATACTGTAATAATCCTGCACTGCGTTTTGCTACTAGAGTATTCCAAGTTGCAATGGCTTTATCACGATCACCACGCATAAAATAGTAATTACCTTGAGTTACCAAAATAGCTGGAGAATTAGGGGCTAGTTCATTAGCTAAAGCCAAGTGTTGGTCAGCTAAGTTAAAGGTTTTGCTATTAATATAAAAACTGGCTAACTCAAGCTGAGCAACAGCATTACCAGGTTTATCTTCTACCTTGGCAACAATATATTTACGTGCCTGAGCAGCCTTATCTTGGGATAACGTCAACCAAACGCCATAGTTAGAAGTAGCAACATACCAATCAGAACCAGTTAAAACTTTATCACTGTTTGGCTTTTGTTTTACCATTTGTCCAATAGGTTTTAGATCTAGTGAGGCTTGGAAAGCTTTTTCTACACTCGCGCTAGTGTCTTGGAAATAAAGCCCAACCTGAGCACGACGTGAGGTTTTCCAGGCATCATTAAAGCTACTATTATCAATGGCTTGTAAGGCTGACTCTTTTTCTTTACGTAGGATTAAAAAATTAATTAACTGAATATCGCCCGCATAAACCCACCTCCATTTATCAT
>CAZHXL010000405.1:2497-3804 GCA_964536575.1 uncultured Clostridia bacterium
TTATTTTCAGCCAAAACTAACTCTTATAGGCTCATAGCAAACAGTAAAAAATTAATTAACTGAAGTTGGTAAGGGTTAGATTTACTAGCGATTTGCTTAAACTCTTCTTTTTGGTTTAGCTCTACTAACAAAGTAAAGTAGCGTTGTACTAATGGGCTAAAATTTTCTGTAGCATCACCTGAACGACTACGATAATATTCTGATAAAGTAGCGAGTTCACGTTCTGCCATTCCTGCTTTATGCCAATAATCAGAAATTAATTCATAATAAGCTTGTTCAAAATTAACCGAATTACTTTCTGGTGATTTTGGTGGATTCCAACGTCCTAGTTTCTTTTCTACTTGCAACAATTCTGCCGCTTTAGCATACATTGCAAAACGCTCATAAAAGGCTAACAAAGTAACCATATTGTTATAGTATTTATTAGCAGAAGATGCATAAGAAAGGTTTTTCATTTTTATGAGCAAAGACTCTTGTAGCTCTGTTAAACCTGCATTTTCAGCCAAAGAAAGTATTATTCTTAAATCTGTTTCGCTATCTGTATCATATCCATTTATGTTTTTTACAGACTGATTTAATCGTGTAGCTAAATCTAGACGTTCTTTTGGTGAACTAATTGACATTACTTGTGCGCCAAAACTGTTTCCTAGAAAATTCTGTATCGAGTACTTAGTACTATAAGCGTAATTCTTTTCATCAGCCTCACCATGAATAGCCTCTAGTTTTCTCTCTAGGTCTCTTAATTCTTGATAAGTTGTTACTGGATTAGTATTTTTCAGTAAAGCTAGGCTGTAATTAGAAATCTGTTCTAACTCAGTAGGCTCTTTGGTAGGTTTTGATTTAACTAGCGCGATGGCTTCTTTATAAAAATCAAACGACTGTTTTGTATAATTTCGTTCTGCAAGAAGTTGTCCCGCATTAAAAAGTAGCCGAGCAGTAACTTTAGGATTTTTAGCTAAGCTATCTCGCAAGGTTGCAACAGCCGCATCAGGTTTATCAGCTTGAATTTGCACTTTAGCAATCTTAGTTAGCCATTCAGGGTTGTTACCATCAATTTCAAAATTGCGTCTGAGTGCTGTAACTGCCTCATCATAACGTTGCTCACGAGTATAGAGTGTGGCTAAAGTCTCACGCAGGTCTAAACGCTGAGGTTCGTTAGTCAAAGCAAGTTTATATTGGTCTATTTGTTTAGCAACTTCACCATTAGCAGCATAAATTGCCCCTAAAACTAGGTTCCATCGATAGTCCTTAAAAGATTTCTTAGATAAATCCTCATAATAGATCTTGAACCGATCTAACTGGTTGTT
>CAZHXL010000406.1:0-3801 GCA_964536575.1 uncultured Clostridia bacterium
AGCTGGGGTGCTAATAGTAAATCTTCCAGAAGGTGTTAAATAAACCGCATCATTACTATCTTGAGCTTTAGCAGAACGACGAGAGGTTAAAACTAGCTTGGCATCTGACTGAGGGGTTAGTTTTATTTGTTCCCCTAAATTAGTGCAAAAATACGACTTAATCTCTTGTGTGTTTGGGTTTTCTGGATCTAAGAATGAAAAAAAGGTTCTTGCATAGTTAAACTGGTCTAATGGATCAAGGTTAGCTAAAAGGCTGATGTTAGTTTCAGGATTAAATATTGGGTAGCGTAGCGAATCCAGATAATTAAATTTAATATAGTCTTTATTATCAATAAATAAACGTAACCCTATATCTAGGCTATCTAAGTCAGCCTCTCTTAAAGAAACCCCAAATTGTAAACAACCCGCTTGATCGCCTAATAATGGTATTCTTAGCAGCGTATTGACCAGATAAAGCTTAGTTTGTCCTCTTTTTATGATTAAATGAATAGATTTAGGTGTATTGCCAGTAGTAATCTCAAACCAGTTCTTAGCAGTATTAAGGCTAATAGCCGTGTCTTTGCCAATTAAACAAGCTAGGTTGTGAAAGTCAAAAATCTTTACTTCTTTAACTTTGTAACTATCTGGTCTATAAGTCTTTAGCACCTCTCCATAAAACCTACCACCAGCATCATTTGGATTAGTAAGCCAAACAAACCTAACATCAGAATAAGCTGGGTCTGACAAAAAAAATTGTATTGCAGTATTAAAAAGAGTTTGGTTGATAATAGGCTGGTTTAAGAATATATAGCACCCAGAGTATTTTTCCCAGGAATCGACCAAGGAAAGCTCAGAACCAGCAGCTTGCCCAGATCTCAAAAAATAGGCTACTTTTGTGGCAAGCGTGCCAGTTAGGGAATATAAAGGCCCACTAATTTGCTTAAGCGTTGGAGTTAGCATAATAACCTAGTTTTTATTAAATGAAATAATATCACCTTTGATTAACGGCAGACTGTAAGCGTCTGTTGATGTTGGAGGAGCATCTTTTGAAAGCATGCCAAATTGTATTGTTTTGTATGTAACATTGTCAGAACTATCTGTCCAACTGCGAGCAAAACGCATCCCAGCATTGCTAGTAGATGTGCTTGTATTTCTAATAGCAAAACTACAATTAAGATATCTGTCCATCAAATTGCGTACAGTTGTTCCAATAGGAACATAGGTTGGCAATCCGTCTAAGTTAACCATTATTTCTGGGATTACTATGGTACGACCGCGAAAGAAAAAATAAAGAATTGGTGAAGAACCATCTGTGGGGGTAGTGTAGTCAGCAGAAGCAAAATAAGTTGCAGTAGCTTTATTAAGGGCATTTAATGTATCTGCTCCTATTAGCAGAACATTTTGCCCAATACCAGCATTGCCAGTAGTACTAATAGGCATTTGAGATGGGTAAACAAGCCGCCAATAACGGCGAGCATTATTAGCACTTTGTAGCTCAATAACACTAGCAATTCCACTAGTACTAGGAGGGATTGTTAACGCTAGCAATGTGCCTAAAAAAGGATTAAAACAAATTCGTTGGGTATTTGAAGCATCTGTTAATCGGCAAACATCATAAAAACTTGTTCCTGCTCCAACAAACCCATTTAGTTCTGAACCAGGAGCAACAAACTGATTTGCAGCAAAATCAACCCTAAGCCGCATACCAGCTTGTAAGTCAATATAACGCTCAGTAGAGTTAGAAATAAAATTGTAATGGTAGGTTAATATTTCATTAAAAGATAAAGGCAAGCCTTCAATTACACGCCGAAATATAGCAGACGCGCCACCAGATATTAAAAAGTTACCTTTTAGCTCTAAATCCTCTAATTGTTCATAAAAAACGGCTAATGATGTTTTTAACTGTTGTCTTGCGGCTTTATCTAAATTTAATGCTGTAGTACCTTTTACAGTCACTTTGGCAATAGCTGTATTTTCTGTCCCTCCTGTAGGAAGGTTTACTGCTGGTCCAGCAATCCAAGCTAAAGAAAGGTCTAGATTTGCTCGACTGCCACTAGTTGCCGAAGTGCTAGCGTTAATACTACCAGTATCTTTGTTAGGAATGATATTTTTTGTATAAACATTGCCAATTCTAAAAGTTAGATTATTATTCTCAACAAAGTAACTAGGTGGTAACACATAAGCTAGGTCTTGACCAAGGGTTTGTGGAGTTACCTGATAAAAATTACTAGTGATAGGGTTTATTACAGGGGGCATGGTTGTCTCCTGATGATCAAGATATACTGTTTCTTGCAGGAGACAAACAATATCATAAAAAAATGCAGGACTCAACACAACATATAACAAACAGACCTACTTGGGCTATTAAAGCTAGACTTTTACTAGGCTTAGATATGAACTGGTTGTAAGTTTTGAGCAAATGATAATTACTGTAAATAAAGAGCTAGGGAAAAACAATGGAATGTCTAAAAATAACAAAATGTAACTTCATAGATATGTTAGGTAAAAAGTTACTACAATATAGATATAGTGGGTAAAAAAAGCTACCACAATAGCTTGTATAGTTAAAAATAAATCTCTTATAAACAAGCTTAAATTATCCTTAATATTACTGTTGCTATTTTGTTATTTTTCTGATCCTTTACTTTTTCTATATCCTATTGGTTTATAATGCCTTTAACTTAGATTAAAAACTCGCAACCAGCTCACAAACAAGCTCAAGGCAAGAAATAATCAACACCTTTTCCACAGCCGTGCAAAAAGAAAAAGGCTAGCTTATTAGGGCTAGCCTTTAATTATTTTAAAAGAAATTCAACTAAATGTTTAATCAGGATCATTTAGGTAAAAACTGTCAGTATGTCCCTTAATTTTTTGATAGTTTCTTTGCCTGGTTTCTTTTCCCCTGCCAGCCATTTATATACAGTTTGAGGATGTTTGCCTAGTTCATCAGCTAGCTCTTGCTGTGTCCAATTTCTCGCCTTTAATACCTCACAAATTAATTGAATTTCTGGAGTGTTAGGGCGTTCTTTAACCGCTTCTTGAGGCTCCAAACCAGCTTGGTTAGCACGTTTTATTATGTAATGGACACCACTTCTATCAATTCCAAGTTGCCTAGCTATTTCACTTTGGGATAAGCCTTGAGCTAATAATTCTTGTACTTTAATTTTTCTTTCATCGGCTATTGTTGTAGGGGTTAAATTTTCTATCATAAATAAATCCTTTTGTTATAATTTCCTGAAATCATTTCAGGAGTAAAACAGATGAGAACTCAAACAGGATTAGAAAAATTTAGAAACTTGCAGAGCAAAATAAGTAACGCTGTTGAGCTATTAGAAAAAGTTCAAGTAGAAAATAATGGTGTGCTACCCAGAGAATATTCTGAGAAAGCACACCAATTAAAAAATACGTTGGAAGACTTGAAAGAACAAGCAATCAGATCTAATATTTGAAAAGAGAGGAGAGGTTTTACCCTCTCCCTTAACACTAGTTGGAGCTAGTGTCATTTTTTAAGAGTATGGTGCTCCCAAAAACTGGACTAAAAAATGTGAAAATGAAGATAGGACTAAAAAACAAGTTAAAGAAAAAGCAGAGAGTTAAATAAAAAATTAATCATCATCTTTTTGATCATCATCTGTCTAGTTTTTTCTTTGTTTTCAACAAAAAAGCCATCAGGCTTTTTTATCAATCGTCATCTTTTTTCTTTCTTTTTGTTTCTATTTTTAGCTTTATATCTATTTTCCATTTTTTCTTACCCTGTCCAGTTTTTGGGGAGCATTATAGTAGCTGCATTAGCTAGAAGGATGGCCTGACTAACTCTACTAA
>CAZHXL010000407.1:0-3787 GCA_964536575.1 uncultured Clostridia bacterium
CAATCTGCTTCTGGACGATAATAGCCCTTAGCTTCGTAGACTGCTCCTTCAAAAGCACCTACTTTACCAAAGTATTTTTCTTGTCCAAGAGTTTTTTTGTCATTTTCTTTGTTTTCTTGAAATAATGCATCCATTTCATCTTCTGGGCGATTTTCTCCACGAATACGACTGCGCTTCTTTTGATACTCAATAGAGTATTTTTCATAGGCATCTTTTTCCCAAGGAGTAGGGATTGGTGTAGAGGATAAAACTAAGTCTTTCCATTTTAGATTATTAGGATCAAGTAGTGCTGTAACGTTTGGCTCCCAAGGTTCAAGTTTAACTGTTGGTGAATTGTAAGCTACAGAAGAAGTGTAGTACTCATCAGCTAAACCAGCAAAATGATGCCCAAACTCATGTACAAAGATATAAGGTGCCCAAGTGCTATCGCCAGAAACCGTACCATAAAGGTTAAAAATTCCACCACCACCATAAGTGCGGTTATTAACTAAAATTTCTACAAAATCATAAGGAGCAAAAGACGCAATGGTACGAAAAGCCCGATTATCATAAGTCAAAATATATCTTTCTGAACCAAAAGCATCATAGCTACAACCTAATGGAGAAGAGCGATAAAGACCTGATGAAGGCCGAGAAACCCCCGATTCTGCTGATATTGGGCAAAGCCCCCAAACATTAAAATCTTGTTTACGCTCCTTAAAAGGAGAAGTAGCAAAAAGAAGGTCTGACAAGCGGCGAGCATCACGTTCAAACTTTGATTGCTCGGCACTAGTATAACCATCACCTAAAATAAGTAGATCGACTTTATTTTCAGGATTACCATTTTTTACTATTTCTATTAGCTGGCTAGGGGAGGAAGCCTTGGAGCGATCAATAAAAATATCTTTTGGATCAATGATTAAAGACCAAATTTCTCTAAAAGCATTGTTAGCATCACGTTTTTTTAGCACTATTTGCGCTGGTGAGGTTGGAGCAGGAAAGCGTAATGATTCATGAAAAGTACGATTTAGGCTCTTAGCCTCGTCTGTGGTTTCCCACTCACCATAAATTGAAGCAAAGCCACGTGAGTAGATTATTCGATTGGTATTGCGGTCAATTACCTCAAAAAAATATTTTCCTAAATTACTATCATCAATAGCTTTTTGGGGATTACCTGGCCAAGAAAGAGGTTCTATTACTATTTTATCCAAGCTAAATAATTCTTGCGAAATATTACCAGTATGGTAATAATCTACTCTCATTGTAGGTAGTGCTAAAACAGGATAAAAAAATGCTAGAAAAAGTAGGATTAATAGAGACTTTAATAACTTAATCACCATAAATTAACTCCTAAGAATTTTTATTGATAAAAAATGCTACCGATTGGCAGAAGGTTGTTTTAGAGAAAATGAAAACTCCCTACAATTTTACATGGTTTTGGAATTTTTTTTTTAGAATTAGCAGGTTTTTGATAAGGTTTTTCCTAAAACGCCGCATGAATTAACAAATAGTTTTTGTAACTGTTAATTTACTTGTTACGGTTACATTGATTAATTATAAAAATTCTGGAGGCTCAAAATGAATGAGCAAATGGCAATAGTGGCTAGAGGGCTAACAAAAAAATACAAAAAACTTACAGCAGTAAATAATTTAGATTTAGATATTCCTAAAGGTACTATATATGGCTTTTTAGGCCCTAATGGTGCTGGTAAAACAACAACTATTAGGATGTTGTTAGGTTTGGTTCGACCAAGTAGTGGCAGTGCTTCATTATTGGGCTATGATATTACACGTCAGCGTAGTTACGTAGCGGGTAAAGTAGGAGCAATTGTAGAAACCCCATCTTTTTATAACTACTTGTCTGGAGAAGATAACTTAAGAGTATTAGCAGGCTCTTCAAATATATTAGCTAGTAAAACGCAGGTAAGTAAACTAGTAGATAGAGTTGGGCTTACTGGACGAGGAAAACACTTAGTAAAAACCTACTCATTGGGAATGAAACAACGGCTAGGAATAGCGGCTACTTTGCTTTCTGAACCAGAGATTCTTTTTTTAGATGAACCAACTAATGGGCTTGATCCAGCAGGTACGGTAGAAATGCGCAATCTAATTGCTGAATTAGGAGCAGAAAACCACACTATTTTTCTTTCAAGTCATTTGCTTAATGAAGTTGAACAGGTTTGTACGGATATAATAATTATTAAGCAAGGAGAGAAAAAATTACAAAGTAAAATGAGTGATTTACTAAAAAGCAATAGTGGTTTTGCTATCAAAGCTAATCCTTTAGAAAACGCATTAGCAGTATTAGAACAATATCCAAAATTACAAGCTAAAAAAGATATAGAAGGATGGATAACACTAAATGCACAGGGCACAGACATTCCTAATTTAGTTAGGGCTTTAGTAGAAGCTAATATAGATGTTTATCAAGTAGTAGAACGACGTAATACACTAGAGGAGTTATTTTTGGAGTTAACTGGGCAACCTGGGCAACCTGGGCAACCTGGGCAATCTGGGCAATCTGGGCAACCTGGGCAATCGCAATCTGGGCAATCTGGGCAAAGTTTAAGCCATAGTTAATCGTTAAAGGAAGGATAATATATGTTAACTTGGAATTTATTTAATGCAGAACTATTAAAAGCCCGTAAAATGCCAATCAATATAGTATTGATGATTGCTATGAGTACTTTAGGAATACTGTTTTTAGGAGGGTTTACCTTACTTGCTTTGGCCTATGGCAATAATTACATTGGAGACCCTGAATATATATATTCTTATCCTAATAGCTTATACCTGACAACAGTAGCTATAAGTACTTTTTCTGCGATGATTTGTATTATTTATAGTGCTAATAGTGTTGGAACAGAATATGGACGAGATACTTGGAAAATGCTCTTACCTCGTTATGGTAGTCGGGTTGCTTTTTTAAGCTCTAAGTTAGCTGTAGCTCTACTAGCAATGATAATCTATATTATTTTAACCTTCGCCGTTTGGCTTTTGTTTAGTTATTTGTGTACAAAGGTTCTAAGAGTAAATGCAACTAGTGTGTATGTTGGAGTAGGGGAATTTAACCTTACTTATTCAGTAAAAATGATAACTATGACAATGGTAAGGATGATTTTTTATGGACTAGTTACTATGCTTGTAACAATAGCTTTTCGCTCTTTAATTGGAGGAGTAGTCGCGGGTATGGGTCTTTCTTTTACATTAAGCAATGTTAATGAAATACCAGTAAAAGCTCTAGTTAGAGCAATACCTACAACACATATTGCTAATATAGAAGCTTATTGGATAAAAGATGATAAGGCTTTAGAGAGAATTCAAGCCAGTTTTGGATATGCAATTTCACCAAATGTTAGCATTATGGTTGTCTCAGTCTCTATTTTAATAATTATTGGGCTGATGTTTTATTTGTTTCACCGCCGTGATATGGCGGGGTTAGGATAAAATAATTGTAGATCAGTATAATAGCTTGAGTATTATAGATAGTAATCTAGTATTTTATGCTAGGCTCTATTTTTCTGAAGCAATTTTTCTTAAGGTAATATTGATAAGCCATAAACAGGTTCCTATAGCAAGAGTATTAAAGATCCAGTAATGCCAGTAGACAGAAAAATTTTGTCCATCCCTGGATAAATACTGTGGGCAACATTGATATTGAATTTAACTGGTGTAATAAAACGACACAACTGTTGAATAAATAAGCCGAAAAGAGAGGCATCAACCCAATTATATTTAGTCATTTTGACACGATTAATGGCTAATAAAGCTACCGTTACCCCTCCTATATGAGCAATGGTTGAGCTAA
>CAZHXL010000408.1:0-3770 GCA_964536575.1 uncultured Clostridia bacterium
CCAGTTACTATACCTACTACATAGAAAAGTGGGGCAGCCATAAAAATACAAATGACCCCTTCCCCTAGAAAGGCAGCAGAAAAAATTGCAGCCATTAATAATGATAAGGTTAGTCCTTTTAAGATTGTGCCAGTAAAGGTTTTTTGTTTTGGAATAAAGCTAGCTAATATTGCTAAAACTGTTGGAAGGCCAATAAATAAAGCGGCGGTTTGATCTAAATGTCCCCAAACTAACAATTTATATAAAATACTACCAGTAGCTAATACTGAGATAAACCCTATTAACTTTAATCTACTAGCTGTTATTGTATCTGGTTGCATATTAGCCGCTTGTGTTTCTTGATTAGAAGCCTTTGGTATGTTTGTACAACGGCGACATTCTCCAGTTTGTGGATTAAATAAGTCTGATTGATGGCAAACTTCGCATCTTTGTGCAGAACTGGTTTTGTGAACGATTAAATGACTCTCAGACGCTTCAGGCGTTTGTGCTCCTGGGTCTAAGTCACTTTTCTTTTCTTCTCGAAACAATATCTTTTTTAATTTTTCATTCATAAGCAATGTTTAGTAGGTAGTTAAGTTTTTTTGATTGGATTATGTATCTAATCCCAATTCTAAAACAACTTGATCCCAAAACTGAACACAAAATACTAGCACTTTGACTTAGTAATAGCTATAACATAAATTTATTCAACTAATTGGCTAAAGAAAATAATTGGTCTAAGGCTTGCATTTTATTAAAAAAAATATTCTGTTTGGGAGAAACAATAATGAGAAATGGTAGGTCTGATAAAGTAGGGTGTTTTGTTGTATTAGCTATATGTTTAATAGTAGGAGTAGCTTTTCTTGAAGTAGCAGCCCAAACTAGTACACAAATTGTTAATACAAACAACTCAGAATCTAAGCAATCCTTGATTGAAACAGCAAACAAACATTTTCAAAAGCAAGATTGGCAAGCAGCAATTCAGGCTTACTTAAATATTACTAACCTAGATCCTAAAGACGGGCGTGCTTGGTATCGATTAGGCTTTAGCTACCATTCTTTAGGTCAACACGAAAAAGCAGTAGAATGCTATAGTAAATCTATAGAAATAGGTGGTAACCCAGTAGTAATGTATAATTTAGCTGGTGCTTATGCTAAATTAGGTAACAAAGATAAAGCTTGTGAATGGCTTGAAACGGCAATAGCAAAAGGGTTCAATCAAGTAGACCAAATTAAAAATGATAAAGATTTTGCTACTTTGCATTCTGATGCTAGGTTTGTTGAAGTAGTAAAAAAGGTAGAAAAAGCGGTTCATCCTTGTACTTATACGGCTGAAGCCAGACAGTTTGACTTTTGGGCGGGTGAATGGGAGGTCAAAACCCAAGATGGTAATTTAGCAGGTACTAACACCATTCAACGCGAAGTAGGAGATTGTGCTTTAATAGAAAATTGGACAGATTCTCGTGGTGGAACAGGCAAAAGCTTTAATTTTTATAATAATCAAACCAAAAAATGGTATCAAACTTGGGTAGATGATAAAGGCAATGTAATTAATTTTGTAGGTGATTACAAAGATAACTCAATGCAGTTTCAAGCTGAAAATACCACACCAGACGGGAAGAAAGTATTACGTAAATTGACTTTTTATCCAGTTTCCACAGACCAAGTAAGACAGCATGGACAAATTTCTAATGATAATGGTAACACTTGGACAACAGAGTATGATTTGAATTATTTTCGTCGTAAGTAAAGAGGATTTTTACCACACTTTAAAATATTATTTACTTGCTAAGGCTTGTTTGAGCATCCCTACACCATATCTCTCACAAATTTGAGTAAGAAATCTTTAAGACATTAATTTTATAATAGTTTGAAAAGTTATAAAATGAAACCTCTATATATAGTTTCATCGAAGTTGTTATATGCTATATATAGTAGTTTTTGTAAGGTGGATTTTATTGTTTAAGCGTGCTATGATCTGCCACTTTAAGCTGTAGGTTAGATTTTTAGCTTACTTAAGTAGCGATTCATCTTACAAAATCATAAGGTTTAGTTATGTCTGCAATAAAGCCGCAATATTGTCACTTACATTTACATACAGATTATAGTCTACTTGATGGAGCAATCCAGCATAGCCCTTTAGCTAAAAGACTTACTGAATTAGAAATGCCTGCTGTAGCTATAACCGACCATGGAAATTTATTTGGAGCCATTTCATTTTATAACACAATGAAGTCTAGCAATATCAAGCCTATTATTGGTATGGAGGCTTATATTGCTCGTAAATCACGCCATGATAAAACTACTGCTGATGCTCCTGGTATGGGGCATGATGGTGAAAAAGGAATTAACCACTTAATACTCTTAGCAAAAGACTTAACTGGATATCATAATCTAGTAAAACTCTCGTCTCTTGCTTATACTGAAGGCTATTACTATAAACCGCGTATTGACAGAGAACTTTTAGCTGCTCATAGCGAAGGGTTAATTGCCCTTTCTGCCTGCTTAAGTGGTGTTCCTCAGGCTTTATTGCTAAATGGCAAGTTTGATGAAGCTGCCAAAGCTTCCCTAGAGTTCCAAGATATAATGGGTAAGGGGAATTACTATTTGGAAATTCAAGATCAAGGCATAGACCTACAGCATAAAATAAATGGCCCCTTAGTTGAACTATCCAAAAAGGTTGAAATCCCGCTAGTTGCTACAAATGATTGCCATTTTTTGACCGCAGATGACCACGAAGCCCATGATGCATTGATTTGTTTACAAACAGGACGTTTTGTTAAAGACGAAAAACGAATGCGTTATAGCCCTATGCATTATGTACGTAGCGCGGGAGAAATGTGGGGTGTTTTTGGGGCTGAACTCCCAGATGTACTAAGAAGAACTATGGAGGTTGCTGATAAGTGTAACCTTGAGATGCCAAAAGGCAAAAACTATTTGCCAATTTATCCTGTTCCTGATGGTTATACAATTGACACTTATTTTGAAAAAATAGTGTGGGATGGTTATCAAGAACGATTAAAACTACTTAAAAAAATTGCTTCTCAAGGTAAGCTTAGATATAGCTTAGAGCGTTATGAGGAACGGCTTAAACTAGAAATAGAAACAATTAAGAAAATGGGTTTTCCAGGGTATTTTTTAATTGTTTGGGACTTTATAAAATTTGCTAAACAACAAAGTATTCCTGTTGGGCCTGGTAGAGGTTCTGCCGCAGGTAGCTTGGTTGCTTACTGTTTATATATTACAGACGTTGACCCAATGGAATATGAGCTAATGTTTGAACGGTTTCTTAATCCTGAACGGGTTTCAATGCCAGATATTGATATTGATTTTTGTGTTCGTGGTCGAGCAGCAGTAATCAAATATGTTAGTGAGTTTTATGGACAACAAAATGTTTCACAAATCATTACATTTGGGACAATGGCTTCAAAAGCTGCTATTAAAGATATTGGGCGAGTTTTGGAAATCCCTTATAATGAAGTAGAAAAAATTGCTAAGATGATTCCTCCTCCTGTGCGTGGTCGCAATGTCTCAATTGATGATGCCATCAAACAAGTACCAGACTTAAAAAAAGCAATTGATAGCAGTGAACAAATAGCTAAATTAATTGATTTGGCTAAACGTGTAGAAGGTTGCGCTCGCCATGCTTCTTTACATGCAGCAGGCGTAGTTATTTCGCCTCAGCCAATTTATGAACTTGTTCCAGTTTATCGCTCGTCCAAGGATGAAATCGCTACCCAATTTGAAATGAATGACCTAGAAAAAACAGGTATGCTTAAGATGGATTTTCT
>CAZHXL010000409.1:0-3753 GCA_964536575.1 uncultured Clostridia bacterium
AGAACGAATTAAGCGCATTGAAATTACTGCTTTTAGCACAGAAGCAAGTTGCAGGCGAATTGATTTTTGTTGGTGAGGCGGGAAAATAGAAACAATACGGGTAATGGTTTCTGTAGCGTCTAAAGTATGTAGAGTAGAAAGTACTAAGTGCCCTGTTTCTGCTGCCATAAGTGCGGTTTCAATAGTTTCAAAGTCGCGCATTTCACCTACTAGGATTACATCTGGATCTTGACGCAAAGCACCTCGTAAGGCTTCAGAAAAACTACGAGTGTCAACATCTACTTCTCGTTGATTAATAAAACTCTTTTTATCACGATGAAGAAATTCTATAGGATCTTCTACAGTAATAATATGATTAGTTCTAGTAGAATTAATATAGTCTATCATTGCTGCTAGTGTGGTGGATTTACCAGATCCAGTAGTACCTGTTACTAGGATTAATCCCCGTCTTTCTTCTGCAACGCTTTCTACAACACTTGGTAAACGTAGTTCTTCAACTGTTTGAACTGCGGTAGGAATAACACGCAGTACCATTCCTACTGTGCCGCGTTGTTGAAAAATATTACAACGAAATCGTCCTAAGCCTGATACACCATAAGCAATATCTACCTCATAGTGTTCTTTAAATCGTTGTTTTTGACGATTAGACATCATTGAAAAAGCCATTGCCAAAGTATCTTCTTGAGTCAGACGTTGCGACTCAATAATAGGCTGTAATTCTCCAGTAACACGGATAAAAGGATAGCTGCCCGCTTTAATATGAAGGTCTGACGCGCCTTTAGAGCAAGCAATGGTCAACAACTCATCTATTTGAATAGTCATAAATTCTCCCAACAATTAGAAACCTGAGCTTGGCAAACTAATGCTCTTTAAGAATCCATTCCTAGAGGATAGGTGGCTTTACAAAGAAATTTGCTGAAATCATACTAATTCACATTGCGACTGTCAAATAGCCATTTTTAAGGAGTGTTATGTCTAAAGAACCAAAGTTTATTCCTTATCACTTTGCTCGTCTTCCTACTAGTGAAATGAGTAATAAAATAGAACAATTTTATGATTTAATGAAACTACGTCGCACTGTTAGGGAATTTTCTTCTGAGCCAGTCCCTGATGGGATACTAGAAAAAGCTATTCTTACGGCTGGAACTGCTCCTTCTGGAGCACATAAACAACCTTGGTTTTTCTCTATAGTAAAAGATCCAGAAATTAAACATAAAATCCGTATTGCCGCCGAAGAAGAAGAAAAAACTAATTATGAGTCTCGTTTTCCGGCTGAATGGTTAGCAGATCTAGCTATTTTTGGTACAGACGCAGTCAAAGAGTATATTGACATCGCGCCTGCATTAATCGTGGTTTTCAAACAAAGTTACCGTATAATTGATGATAAAAAATATAAAAATTATTATGTAAATGAATCTGTAGGTATAGCTATTGGTTTTTTAATTACTGCCCTACATCAGGCTGGGCTAGCAACACTCACCCACACACCTAGTCCTATGGGATTTCTTAATGAAATTTTATCACGCCCTAAAAATGAAATCGCTGTAGTGCTAATGCCTGTAGGCTATCCCAAAGAAAGCACTTTTGTCCCTAACATTGAGAGAAAATCTTTATCAGAAATACTAAAAGTTTATTAATCTTTAATTAACATTTGAATAATAGTAATGATTTAAGGCTGAAATAGTTTTTTCTAGAATTTCTACTGGATCGTTTGATAGTATTATGGGGATGTCTTTTTTCTTTAGTGGTTTATCTTCAATAATTTGACAAGATATTTTTCCATCAGCATCTTTTTTAATCTCTAATGATCCTATTTTTGTTTTTACATCAACTATGTCATTAAACTTATTTGTAGACATTACTACTGCGTAGTCAATATTACCCCAAGCATAAAACCTTTCGTTACCAGCTATGGTGGGCGAAGTAAGGTGCTCTTGCCAAAGTTTATCCATTAGAGTAGCAAATTTTTCTAACAAACTAGCATAAGTGCCTGTAAAATTTCGTATTTCTAATGCTTCTGATGTTTCTGACGACATTTTTTAACTCCACTAAGTAAGTTTGAACCAACGACTTTAATTTATTATGATGATTGACCTTAATTAGTCAACTTCCATCAGCAAAGGCAATTAAAATTATGCAAACAATACAAATTGGGCTAGAGGCACTCTTTAACAACTATTTACACTTGCTAAATGGTGAGCGAGTAGGGTTAATCGTTAACCCTGCTTCTATAAACCAAGAGTTTCAACATGCAGCAGATGTGTTTTATCGCTGTAAAGAGATTAACTTAACAACTCTTTTTGGCCCTCAACATGGCATTCGCGGCGAAACGCAAGACAATATGATTGAATGGGAAGGCTTTCTAGACAAGCGTACTGGACTGCCTGTGTATAGCTTATATGGAAAAACAAGAGTTCCTACCGAAGAAATGCTTAAAGATCTTGATGTGCTGGTGTTTGACATTCAAGATGTAGGCACTAGGGTTTATACCTTTATTTACACAATGGCCTATGCAATGCAAGCTTGTGCAAAATATGGTAAGCGTATGGTGGTGCTAGATCGCCCTAACCCTATTGGTGGTGAACTGATGGAAGGTAATATGTTAGAGTCAGAATTTGCTTCTTTTGTAGGGTTATTTCCTATTGCAATGCGTCATGGAATGACTGTTGGTGAATTAGCTAAAATGTTTAATGAAGCTTTTGCAATTAACTGCAAACTTGACGTAGTACCAATGTCTGGCTGGCAACGTTCAATGTGGTGGGATAAGACAGGAATTACTTGGATTTTGCCTTCACCCAATATGCCAACTCTAGATACTGCTACGGTTTATCCAGGAATGGTGGTTTTTGAAGGGACTGCTATATCTGAAGGACGTGGCACAACTAGACCTTTTGAGCTAATTGGAGCACCCTATATTGATGCATACACGCTTACAGACAAACTTAATAGCTTAAACTTGTCTGGTGTTTATTTTCGCCCTAATTATTATCAACCAACATTTCATAAGCACGCAGGTCAGCTTTGTGGAGGACTACAACTACACATTCTAGACCGCCAAAAGTACAAGCCTGTAATCACTGCTGTAGCAATTTTAAGTACAATTTATCATCTTTATCCTGATAGGTTTGAGTGGAAACAACCTCCTTATGAGTATGTACACGATAAATTACCTATTGATGTAATTTTTGGTAGTGACAAAATAAGAAAACAAATTGAAGCAGGAACATCTATTAAGGAAATTGAAGAGTCTTGGCAACAAGGTGTTGATGAGTTTGTTAAGTTAAGAGAAAAATATCTAATCTATCAATAACCTGTTGCATATTAAACAATTCGTTCGTCTGGAGGAGTGATTTCTATTTCTTTAAATTCTATTCCTAGGTAAACTTCCTCTAGTAGCAAAGTAGCCTCAATAGAAGGTAAATAAAGGCTTTCTGTTAAAGAATTTGCCTCTGTATTTAGCCATTTATTATCATTTTGTTTAACAAATTGAGTAATATGTGGGCGATGTTGAGCAACTAGTAAGTATTCACAAAAACTAGGAATAGATTTGTAGTAACTAAACTTATCACCTCTGTCAAAAGCTTCTGTAGAAGGTGAAAGTATTTCAATAACTAAACTAGGATTAAGTAATGTAGCCACTCCACCAATGGTTTCATATTCAGGCTTGCCACAAAGAGAAACTAGGTCAGGATAGCGATAAGGTGGCCAAGCAGGAATTTTCACCCTTTGGTCACTAATAAATACTTTACAAGA